>NZ_JBLYPL010000002.1:0-314738 GCF_051851855.1 Rahnella sp. ATs2
ATTAAGCGGGCTTCTGAAAATAGCAGATTTTGTCATGCAAATATCATCACCAGCCCGGAACCGCCCCGCCGTTAAAGATTTTCTCGGCTGCCTTCGCCACTTCGGGAGACTGATACGATTTCAGAAACTCCTGCACGTTTTCCGCATCTTTATTGTCCGGGCGTGAAACCAGAAGATTCACGTACGGCGAATTTTTATCTTCGATAAATACGCTGTCATGCACCGGCGATAATCCGGTTTGCTGGATATAGGTGGTGCTGATAATGGCAACATCGACTTTCGGGTCGTCGAGCACGCGCGGCAGTTGCGCGCCTTCCAGTTCCATAATGTTCAGGTGATGCGGGTTTTCAGTGATATCCAGCGTCGTCGGCAACAGGCCTTTGCCGTCTTTCAGGGTGATCAGTTTCTCTTTTTGCAGCAGCAGAAGCGCGCGGCCTAAGTTGGTCGGATCGTTGGGGATCGCCACGGTGGCGCCGTCTTTAAGCTGATCAACGGTTTTAATCTTTTTCGAGTAACCCGCCATCGGGAACACAAAGGTGTTGCCGACCGCCACCAGATGATAGCCATGAGCTTTGTTATCCTGATCGAGGAACGGGCGGTGCTGGAACACGTTGGCATCCAGGTCGCCGTGTTCGGTTGCGTCATTCGGCAGTAATGAGCCGCTGAAACCAACCAGTTCTACGTCCAGACCGTATTTGTCTTTGGCGACTTTTTTCGCGACTTCCGCCACATCCTGCTCGGCGCCGTTAATCACGCCAACTTTGATATGTTTAGCATCACCGCTTTTTTGATCACAGCCCGCCAGCAGTAATCCCGCCAGCAAAACCACAGCACCAGTACGTAAATGAGGGAACGTCAGTTTCACTTTTTTTCCTTAAAAAATAACCGCTAATGCGTAATGAAATGACTATAACAGGAGGATTGTCGCGGTTTAAAAAACCAATAAAGCACTGCTAAGAAGAAAAAAGCATATAAGCCGGAACATCAGGGTTGCAGAGGATCATCCCCCGATTAACTTCAGCAACTCCGCCATGCCTTTCGTCAGCGTCTTATCCTGTCGCATCACAATCCCCTGCGGCCGGCGGAGAACCGGCTGCAATGCCATCACACTCAACCCAACCCTGTCCTGCGGGCTGGCTACCGACATTCCGGGCACGATGCTGTAGCCCAGACCGGCCTGCACCATTTTTTTAATCGCCTCGATGTTGCCGAGCTCCATCACTGGCTGCACGGCAATCCCTTCTGCCTGAAACCAGCCGTCGATTAATGCGCGGGTTCCGCTGCCGTATTCAGAAACGATCAACGGTAATGTCTGAAGCTCTGCCGCCGTCATGCTTCTGTCCGTTGCATTGTCATCCTTTTTCATGATGACTTTGAAATCATCCTGGGTGACCGGGCTGACATGCAGATTACGACCCGCCGCAGGCATCGTGACGAGGCCAATATCAACGCGGTTATCTTCCACCGCCTGCAAAATTTCCTGCGTATTTCCCGTTCTGACGCGCACGGTTAACAACGGATGCTCAGTGCGCAGTTGCTCTAAAAGCGGCGGCAGCAGATGGATACATGCCGTTGCGCCCGTTCCAAGAGTTACCGTTCCGCTGACTTCCTGTGTGGTTGCCGCCACCGAAAGCATCGCGGCACTCACGGCCTGTTCGACAGGCCCGATATGTGACAATAATGTTTTCCCGGCGGCTGTCAGGCGGATCCCCCTGCCCGTGCGCTCAACCAGACGCGCCTGCAGAGTTTGTTCTAGCTGGCGGATTTGCAGGCTGACGGCGGGTTGCGAAAGCCCGAGCGCGTCAGCAGCACCGGAAAAGCTTTTCCGGCTGGCGACCAGTTTGAATGTGGTCAGGTGATCAAGATTAAGGCTGGGCATCTCAAAGTTTTCCTTATACCGGTGATAAACAGTTTGCCCTCCCAGCTCGTTTTGGGAAAGAGTAGGCTATAGCGAAATCACCCACGAGACCGAAAAAATGGAAATTATTGAAGCAGACAAACAACATATCCCTGCCATGCAGAAAATTTATGCCTGGCATGTTTTGCATGGGACGGCCTCGTTCGAAACTCAGCCACCTGATGAACATGAAATGGCACTGCGCCTGAAAAAAATTCAGGAAGCTGGTTTGCTGTGGCTGGTGGTTTTGCATGAAGGGGAAGTTAAAGGGTATTGCTATCTGGGCCGCTACCGCGAGCGTTTTGCTTACCGCTATACGCTGGAGGATTCGATTTATATCGATCCCGGTTTTCAGAAACGCGGCGCGGGTAAAGCGCTACTTCGCCGGGCGATTGACTGGGCGGAAATGCACGGTTTTCGCCAGCTGGTGGGGAATATCGGCGACAGCGAAAACATGGCGTCGATTAATCTGCACCTCGCTGCTGGTTTTCAGGTGAAAGGCACCATGCATTCTGTCGGTTTCAAGCATGGCCGCTGGCTGGATACGGTGTTTATGCAGCGTGCGCTGGGTAACGGGAACCAGACCTTGCCTGCGCAGGAGAGCTGACCGGAAATGAAAGCGGGCAGAATATCTGCCCGCATTTAACTGATTATTCTATCGCTAATTTTTCCCTGGTATTTTTTTGCGTTGCGCTGCCGCCCCACACCTCATTGTATTCGTAACCCGTCAGGTCTTTAATCACCTTGCGAGATGCTTCGTCGCAATCTTCCTGGGCGCCGCCCAATTTCAGGCGAGCAGTTTCTTTGATCAGAATTTTATGCGTGTCCCGCGTCAGCTTGAATTTGAAAGTCATATAGAAACTGATTGCCAGCAATGCCCCGGTGGCAAAGATCATCAGTCCTATAATCGCGTTTAACGCGCTGAGCGGCTGCGCGCCCTGCCCTTTCACAAATCCGCTTTCTTCCAGCACCAGACCTACAATCATAATGGCAATCGCAACAGTACTTTTACGGGTAAATACCATGACACCGGCAAAAATCCCCTCGCGGCGTTTTTTGGTGACTATCTCATCGACGTCCGGAATAAAGCTGTAAATATTCCACGGAATATAATAGAGCCCTGAACGACCAAAGCCTAAAACAACAAAAATGGAAGTAAAGAGAATTAGCGGCACCGCTGTGTTGGTAATATAAATATAAAACAGAGCAGCCAGCACAAAGAAGATACAGCCATACGCTATCCGCAACGCAGCGGAAGGCGAAACATTCAACCTTTCCATGACCATCATATAAACAATGGTCGAGGGTACGGAAACAAAAGCTGCGACGCTTAAATATCCCGAAACCGCCCCTACATCCTGATGCAGGCCATAAACCACATAATAGGTAAAGACGGCACCAAATACGTCCATTGCGGTGAATGAAGCGATATAAATAATAATATGCTGACGGAACATGCGGATATTAAAGGACGAAATAAAATCCAGCACCAGACTTTTCAGATGATGCCAGAGGCTGCCGCCGGATTCCATTTCCGGTTCAGGCTCATTCGGATCCCGCACATCCTTCGCCTCCCAGGTACATAACCAGGTGGTAAACACGGCGATACAAAATACTGTGGCGAAGAACATCCCCGTGTAGGTATACGTCATCGGATTATCTTTACCGGTAAACATCATGATCACGCCCGGTACAGACACGGCAAGAAAACCGCCAAGCTGCGAGCAAATCATGCGTACACCGGCCAGGCGGGTACGTTCGCCGAAACGGTTGGTCATCTCTGCGGCCAGTGTTTCCCACGGCACCAGCACCATCGCCGACAGTAATTCAATCGACAAATACGTTCCGAGATAATACCAGTAGCCCATGTCCTTGACCCAGACCAGCGCATACAGGAACATCAGCGGCGAACTGATCAGCAGGAAAAAGCGACGGCGGCCAAACCGTTTACCCAGCCAGGTATTACCAAAGTGGTCGGTAATATAACCCATGATGGGACTTAATACCGCGTCAATCACTCGGGCGATAGCGAAAATAGAACCCGCTTCTAAAACAGTCAATCCACAATACATGGTATAGAAGAATAAAAGCCAGGTACCGATAACGGCGAATGCACCGCCACCAAATAAGTCAGTTACGCCATAGCCTATAGCCGTGCCGTAACCGACTCTGCGCTCAGTAGGTTTCATTATTATTATCCTGTGAAGGTAAAGTTATTATTAAAATTATTTAATCAGCCAGAGTTATCCATTTCCCTGATTGTGATGAGCGGTAAATCGCCCCGACAATATTCAGAGACACTTCGGCCTGTGAAACAGAGATATAATTTTTTTCTTCAGGATGACGAATGGAATAATAGAAATTTGATACTGCCTGACGATGACTGTCGCCCCAGTAGCTTTTGGTTGTTCCTGACGGACTGTCATCGCTGACCAGCAGCGTTTTATTTTCTCCTTCAATCAGCCACAGCGCGTTGTGATGTAACTGCAGCAGTCCTTTTTCACAATGAATTTCCAGCAGCAACGGCGAGTCGGTGCTGTGACAATTGGTTGCGTAAAACAATCCCCGCGCACCGTTACCCATTTTCAGACTGGCCATCGCGGTATCTTCATTTTCAGTCAGATCACTGAGAAACGTTCTTTCCACCACGCCCTTCAGCGCCAGCACGCCGCCGCTAAGCCACTGCATTAAATCCAGCGTGTGGATCGCCTGATTGATCAGCAGGCTGCCGCCTTCGGTGGCAAAACGCCCGCGCCACAGGCTTTCACTGTAATACGCCCCGCCGCGTGACCAGGTCAGGATGGCTTTGATGCTCAACATGTTGCCCAGCTGCCCGCTGTCCAGCAGTGCTTTGATTTTCTGACTGGAAGGATTCAGGCGGTTCTGATAACACACGCCAAGCACTCCGTCAGCCTGCGCCTCTGACCATTTAATGGCGCTGACCTCACCGATATTCAGCGCCACCGGTTTCTCGGTGAAAACATGCTTTCCCGCCGCCAGCGCGGCGAGAATCGCTTCCAGATGTAAATGATGCGGCAAACAGATATGCACCACGTCAATCAGCGGATCAGATAACATTTCGTGATAATCAGTATAAAAATCACAGCCATATTCCAGCGCCAGCGCCCTGCCTTTGCCAATATTGCACTCAGCAATGGCCCGTAACTGACATTCTGGCTCATGCTGAATCGCCGTGACATGGCAGGTATGGATGGCACCACAACCGATTACCGCAGCCCCAAGAGTTTTCATGATCCGCTCCCGATTCAGTGGGTTTCGTTAGCCAGCATCTGCGCCCGCACGCACAGTTCGGCGGCCTTAAACGCATGTTCCTGCGTCATGGCTTTTTCGGTGCGGTTAAGGCAATCCAGTATCAGCTGTCCGAAGAACGGGAAGCCGACGTTGCCGGAAACCGGATAACGGAACTCCCCCTCCCGGTTCACCAGATACACCACGTCCTGCTCGCCGCGTGTGAGATCGACATATTTGCGGATCTCGATATACCCTTCAGTACCAAGCAGCGTCAGACGCCCGTCGCCCCATGTGCTCAGCCCTTCCGGCGTAAACCAGTCGCAGCGGAAATAACCGCGCGCGCCGTTTTCGCCTTCAAGCATGGTGTCGCCAAAATCTTCAAAGTTCGGATATTGCGGATGATTGAAATTCAGTGCCTGAGCCGCTACCACGTGAGCATTGCTGTTGCCGGTGTAAAACAGGAACTGTTCAATCTGATGGCTGCCGATATCACAGAGAATGCCGCCAAACTGCTCTTTCTCATAAAACCAGTCTGGTCGTCCTTCGCCTTCGCGATGCGGACCGGTGCCGAGCGTCTGGATCACACGCCCGATCGCCCCTTCCTGCACTAACTGGCCGGTAAATACCGCACTTTCGACGTGCAGACGCTCGCTGTAATACACCGCAAATTTACGCCCGGTTTCGGCTACTTTTGCCTTCGCCGCTGCCAGTTGTTCCAGTGTGGTCAATGGCGCTTTATCGGTGAAATAATCTTTCCCGGCCGCCATCACTTTCAGCCCCAATGCACAGCGTTCAGACGGAATGCCCGCACCTGCCACCAGTTGCACTTCTTTATCATCGAGAAGGGTTTGCAACGATTTCGCGACCTTCACCTGCGGATACTGCGCAACAAACTTCTCTACTTTTGCAGGGTCAGGATCGTAAACCCATTTCAGGCTGGCTCCTGCTTCAATCAATCCGTTACACATGCCGTAGATGTGCCCGTGATCCAGCGCGGCGGCGGCAATCACGAATTCACCCGGTTTTACCACCGGCTGCGGTTTGCCTACCGGCGCATAATTCATACCGTCTTTGTTGCTCATGTTCAGGCTCCTTTATCCATGTTTTTACCGAGCGGGATCGCGTCTTCATTGGCGAAGTTTTCCACCGATGCAGATTTCTCATAAAAGTGCGGGGCGAGCGAAACCAGTCCGCCGGTCTGATAGAACGGGTCGGTGGAAGCCAGCGGGAGGGTCACAATGCTGCGGGTGATGGCGGATTTATAAATGGCGGCGATAAGTTCGAGCGAACGCTTGCCCTGCACGCCGTCGATCAGCGGCGCGGTGCCGGTTTCCAGCGCAGTGAGGAAATTGTCAATCTGGCCGATATGCAATGTATAAGTGAGTTTAGGGATCGACTGGTAAATGTCTTCGAGTTGATTTTCACGATCGGTATCGCGTTCATCTATCGGGAAGCCGTTCGGCGCAGAAATGCTGGCGTATTTATCCCACGGGGCAGAAATTCGCGCTTTCTCGCCCTGAATGACAATCTTCTGATCTTCACCATGATGCACTACCGAGGCCGTCAGCTGAGTCAGCGCACCGGAGTCATATTTGAAAATGGCTGCCGAGAGATCTTCCACTTCGGCGTTATCGTGCGCGGCATTAGTGATCATCGACACCACTTCAGACGGGAAACCGAGCATCCACTGGATAGCATCAATATGATGAACCGCGTGATTCAGCGTGCAACCGCCCGCCTCTTTTTCCCAGGTGCCGCGCCACCACAAATCGTAATAGGAATAACCACGCCACCAGAATGAATCGACCTGCGCATGGCAGACTTTGCCGGTTTCGCCGGAATCCAGCACTTTCTTTAAGCGCCAGAATGCGTCGGTAAAGCGGTTCTGCGCAATAATTGACAGCGTTTTACCACTCTCTTTTGCTGCACTGATCATGGCATCGCATTCCTGCAACGATGCTGCCATTGGCTTTTCACACAGCACATGCTTGCCCGCATTCAGGGCGTTGATAGAAATTTCGGCATGGACATACGGTGGCGTACACACGTCAAAAACGTCGATCTCAGTATCGCCGAGGATTTCCTCATGGCTGGCATACACCTTCGCATTGGTCAGGCCATAATGACGTTTTTTCTCTTCCGCCTTTTCAGGATAAATATCTACCAGCGCAACAATCTGGCAACGATCAGCAAACTCTAAATATCCCTGAATATGATTATGGGAAATATTACCCGTACCAATAATTGCTATTTTTAGCATTTTACTCTCCCGACGTGGAACCGATGTAAAGGCATGATCATCCCACTGAATTAATTAATGATTTAATTTCACATTAATGAAAAATGGCATGAACAAACCTCTTACTTTTGGCTGAATCTCTTATATTCGGGAGGATAGTAATGGCTTTTTTTTCCAACAACCGTTATTTGTGACAGGAATTGCAGCGCGGCAATCAGAATTTGCTATCATGCTGAATAGTTCATTAATTACATAAAGTTAACCGTGGTAATAAGTCCATGAGCTAATGAGGCGTTGATCACAAAATGACAGGAAAATTAAAAATCCGGCAAATAGCCGAGTTAACCGGGCTTTCTCCCAGTACCGTTTCCAGGGTATTAGCCGGAAAATCGAATGTCAGTCCGCAGGCAAAAGAAAAAGTATTTAGCCATGCAAGGACAATGGGTATTTTACGTGATATACCTGCCAGCCGTCTGTTGATGAATACGCTGTTAATCTGTGCGCCACCGGCAGCATTTACCCCCCATGAAGATCGTTATTATCATGAAGTCATTCAGGAAATTACGGCGGAAGTGGGCCGTTATGATATTCATGTCCGCAAATGTGCGCTAACGGTCAATGATCCAGATATCGCCGTTTTTATGCAGGCGCTCAGTCAGGGGGATGTTGATGGAATCATCATCATCGGCATTGATGACGTGATGCTGTATCGCCTTGCCGCGGAATCCAACAAACCGGTGGTGATGATTAATGCGAAAGACAGCGAAATGCGCCTCGACTGTGTTTCAGCCGATCATTATTCCATCGGATACAGTGCCGCTAACTTTCTGTTTGTCAGAGGCCACCGCCCCGTTTTGTTGTTCACCGATCTGCGTCGGGAAACCATGATGCAACGGCTCGACGGTTTTAAACGCGCCTGTCTGGAACACCATGTGGTGTTTGATGAAGCCATGCATTTGCTGGTCAATCATGGGAGCGGTGGGGAACAGGCGAGGGAAAGCATTGAGAAGTATCTTCGTGAGCATAAACGGGAAAACATGCCGTCGGCCATCGTCTGCGGAGGTGACCAGATCGCACAGGCCACCGTAGATGCACTGAACAAACACGGCTTTAAAGTCCCGGAAGATATATCGGTGATGAGTATCGATTTCGCGCACGACATGAAAACATCCGTTGCACAAAGTTTTACTGCTGTACATCTGCCCTGCCGTGAGTTGGGCATCGAGGCGGTGTATATTCTGCAAAGCCGCCTGATGCGGGCAACCGGCGCTAAATTCAACCTGTTGTTACAGGGAAAAAATCACACCGGCCAGTCGGTAGCAGATGTGAAATGGAAGCGCAAAGGGTTATATCCTGCGGCCAGTTAGCCGCATTGACTGAAGGCACATTCTCAGCGTCATCGTTGATCATCTCCTGCTAGACTTTTGAGTCTTAACCTCAAAAAAAGATGCGGAGAATGTCATGTCAGAACAGTATCAGCCACCAAAAGTCTGGACCTGGAATAAAGACGAAGTCAGCAAGTTCTCGAACATCAACCGCCCGATAGCGGGCCCGACACATGAGAAAACGCTGCCGGTCGGTAAACACCCGCTTCAGCTTTATTCGCTGGGCACACCAAACGGCCAGAAAGTGACGATCCTGCTGGAAGAATTGCTGGAACAGGGTGTCAGCGGTGCGGAATACGATGCGTTTATTATCCGCATCAACGAAGGCGATCAGTTCTCCAGCGGCTTTATTGACGTTAACCCGAACTCGAAAATCCCGGCACTGCTGGATAACTCTGCTACGCCGCCGATCCGCGTGTTTGAATCCGGCAATATCCTGCTGTATCTGGCCGAAAAATTCGGTAAGTTCCTGCCGCAAGATCTCGCCGGTCGCACCGAAACTCTGAACTGGTTGTTCTGGCTGCAAGGTTCCGCGCCCTATCTGGGCGGCGGCTTCGGACATTTTTATCATTATGCGCCGGTGAAAATCGAATACGCCATTAACCGCTTCACGATGGAAGCCAAACGTCAGCTGGATGTGCTGGATCGCCAGCTGGCAGAGCACCGTTTCATCGCCGGTGAAGAATACACCATTGCCGATATCGCTATTTTCACCTGGTACGGCAGTCTGGCGCAGGGCGGCTTGTACGAATCCGCCGAATTCCTCGACATCAAATCCTACAAGCATTTCCAGCGCTGGGCCGCTGATATTGCCAGCCGTCCGGCGGTGAAACGTGGCCGTATCGTCAACCGCACCTGGGGTGACGAACAGCTGGAAGAACGCCACGATGCATCCGATTTTGATGGCGTACTGAAGTCGTAACGGACTGACAGCAGGTAAAAATCCGCCGTCGCAGAAGGCGGCATTGCTTAGAGACTAAAAGGGCGGGATTTTGCGATCCCGCCCTTTTCTTTTATGCGCTTTCTGTTTGCGGTTCCAGGTACTTTTTGAACCAGGCAATGGTTCTTTCCCAGGCGAGATCCGCTGCGGCTTTGTCATAGCGCGGTGTCGAATCATTGTGGAAACCGTGGTTCACGCCGGGATAAATATGCGCCTCATAGACTTTATTGTTGGCCTTCAGCGCCGCCTCATACGCAGGCCAGCCCTCGGTAATCGGTTTATCCAGTTCGGCGTAATGCAGCAATAACGGCGCTTTGATTTTCGGCACATCTTCGGCTTTCGGCTGACGCCCGTAGAACGGCACAGCGGCCGCCAGTTCCGGATACGCCACTGCCGCCGCATTGGCTACGCCGCCACCGTAACAAAAACCGGTGATCCCGACTTTGCCGGTGGCCGTTTGGTGATGCATCAGAAATTCAACCGCAGCAAAAAAGTCGTTCATCAGTTTGGCCGGATCGACCTTTTGTTGCAGCTCGCGCCCTTTTTCATCGTTACCCGGATACCCGCCGACAGAACTCAGACCGTCCGGCGCCAGTGCGACAAATCCGGCTTTCGCCACCCGCCGCGCCACGTCTTCTATGATACGGATTCAGCCCGCGATTTTCATGCACCACCACTACGCCGGGCGCTTTACCGGCTAATTTGGCCGGACGCACCAGATACGCCCGCACGCTGCCGTGCCCCTGCGGCGACGGGTACTGAATATATTCCGCCACAATATCCGGATCGGTGAATTCCACCTGTTCGGCGTAGGCGTAATTGGGCGTCATCAGCGTGGTCAGCGCTGCCAGCGACAATCCCCCCGCCACAAATTTGGCAGACAGATCGAGAAACTCACGCTTGGTCATTTTGCCGTGTACGTAGAAATCAAAATATTCGAGGAGTTCAGGAGGGAAATCTTTGGCTGTCATTCGCGTCATTTTCAGGCTCCGTTCCATGCAAAAGAAGGATAAATAATGGCCTGCTTTTGGCGATTTTGTAAACCGATTGTGAAATTGAATGCCAATGACGCCATGCTCAGAACCATTTGCGGGCTGAGAATGCTAAACTCCGTGGAATTAAAAGGAGACGCTATGAACAACAATCTCGCAGGGCTGAGTAAAGAAGAAATGGACAAAGTGAGTGCCGGACTGGCCGCCGGGACGGTCGCGGTGCGTGAGCGCAATAATCTGCCGGTGAATGCAGACGAAGTTGAAATGGAACAACCGGAGCATCTCCGGGCGTATTTCCGCGAGCGTCTGGCGCACTATCGCCAGCAACCCGCAAAGAAGTAACCGCCGCGATTTATACACGTACAGATTTACCGGCGCACCGCGAAGAAATCGCTTATCGCCTGAATCAGATACCCCGCCGCCTCACCGGGTGGCGTCTGCCCCTGATGCAGGCTGATCCCCACTTCGCCCGGTTCGGGCAACTCATTTAACATTCTGACCGTCTGCGGCCTGCCGAAATCGGTACGCACGGTGACGCCTAATCCCGCCGACATCGCGGCCCAGATCCCGCTCAGGCTGCGGCTGGTAAACGCGATACGCCACGGAATACCCGCTTTATCCAGCGCCGTTGTGGCGGCATTTCGCATCAGGCATGGCGCTTCAAACACCAGTAACGGCAGCGGTTCGCCGGTTTGCTGATAATGTTTCAGGTCGAAGTTTTCAGGGCCTATCCAGCGCATCGGTATACGCCCCAGCGACCGGCTGGATGGAAAGAGCGGCGCTTCATCGGCCTGCCAGCACACCGCAAGATCAAACTCGTTATGGCGGATCCCGTCGAGCAATTGCTGGTTGCGGGTAATGCTGGCGGAGACTTGCACCTGCGGATGTGCGCGGGTAAATGTGCCGAGGAGCGCCGGTAAAAGCGCTTCGCCGAAATCTTCCTGCATGCCCAGATTCAGACTGCCACTCAGGGCGCTGGCGAGCATGATGGCGCTGGCTTCATCGTTGAGGCTGAGGATCCGCCGCGCATAGCTCAGCATCACTTCGCCGCGTTCCGTCAGGATCAGGTGCCGCCCTGATTTTTGCACCAGCTCCGTACCTGCCTGCTGCTCCAGCTTTTTCAACTGTGCGCTGACCGCAGAAGTCGAGCGCCCCAGCCGGTCGGCAGCCAGCACAAAACTGCCCAGCTCAATACCGGTCACAAAACTGCGCAACGCCTCTGCATCAAAAGTCACCGGTCTTTTCGCCATGACAAATCATCCTGTTTTTACGGATTAATGCTGCTGAAATTTTCGATATTAAGGATAATCATAACGCCTTATGCTCCTTCTCACACCCAAAAAAAGGAGCCTGATATGAGCACAACTTCCTCACAAACGCAGACGCTGGACGCGATGTCACGCCTGACGCCTAAATTTGCAGAACTGACGGAACAGGTACTGTTCGGCGATCTGTGGAAAAGAGAAGAACTGTCACCGCGCGACCGCAGCCTGATCACCGTTGCCGCACTGATTGCCCTGAACCGCGGCGAGCAGTTGCCCTTTCATCTGAGTCTGGCGGTGAAAAATGGTGTCACTCAAACCGAACTGGCGGAAGTGATCACTCATCTGGCGTTTTATGCCGGCTGGCCCGCTGCGGCATCCGCCCTGACGCGCTTCTCCGCGCTCAGCGAGCAGTAAACCGCGCCCCGTAACCGGAGGAACAACCGATGCCTTTTACCCGAATTTCCTTACCCGATCACCGCGCAGATACCTGGCAGGATGCCATTTCAGCCATATTGCAGAACACACTGGTTGATCATTTTTCTGTGCCTAAAGATGACTGTTTTCAGCTGTTCGAACCGGCCAGCCGCCGCCAGAGAGTGATCAATCCGACTTATCTTGCCGGGGAAAATCATCACCGCTCAGAGGATTTTTTGCTGTTTCACATCACTGCAGGCAAACCGCGGAACAGTTACCAGAAGCAGGAACTGTTCCGTCATCTGACTGAAAAACTGCACGTTGCGCTGGGGATTTCTCCGGCGGATGTGATGGTGGTGGTGAGCTTTACCCAACCGGAAGACTGGTCGTTCAGTCATGGTGAGATGTTCAAACTCCCACAAGGAGTGTTCTTATGATTGCCATGCAATACACCTTTACGCTGCCTGCCGATTACGACATGGGCATTATCGAAAAGCGCATTGCTGATAACGGCCATCTGATGGATGGCTTTGCCGGGCTTATCTTCAAAACTTATCTTTACGCCCGCCGCGACTGCTCGCAAACCGGCAGCGCAGAAAATCTGTATGCGCCGTTTTACCTGTGGCATGACGTGCAAAGTATGAATCGCTTTATTTCAGGTGCCGGTTTTCAAGGCGTCGCCAGAGCCTTCGGCTGGCCGCCTGTCCGGGTTTATCCGGTGCTGGCAGCGCACGTCAGCGCAGACGTTGCGGCAGCTGTTTTTGCCAAAAGAGAGGTTACTGACATTGCACCTTTCAGTGACCTTGCGCCACCTGATCAGCAAACGGTCAGTGACACACTTATCGAGGTGACCGCCTGGGACACGACAAACTGGAAGAAAATACATTTTACTGCGGGAAGAAACCCGCAGGAAGGAGACGGGCAGCATTACCGCATCGGCCATATTTCCTTGTCCGATGCGGTAATGGAAACGGATTAAATCAGTGCGCAGCAATCCCCAGTTTTTTCATTCGCGATAACAGCGTGGTGCGTTTTAATCCCAGCCGCTGAGCCGCGCCACGGGGTCCGGCCACCACGCCGTTGGTTTCTTTCAGCACCTGCAAAATGCGCGCCCGCTCGTCGTCTTCACTCAGTTGCGGTACGGGCGTGCTTTCGCGCACAGAAGGCGTGACGACCGGTGCCATCGGTAACGGATAATTCAGCTCAGGCAGTTGCAAATCCAGCACCGTTCCGCGCGTCAGCAATACCGCTCTCTCGATGACATTTTCCAGCTCGCGCACGTTGCCCGGCCACGGCATACGGCTCAGCAGACGCAGGGTTTCGGCGGGAATACTGTCGATGGTGCGCTTCATGCGTTTGGCGATTTTATAGGTCAGGAATTTCACCAGCTGCGGAATATCTTCCGGACGCTCACGCAGCGGCGGAATGACAATCGGGAACACGTTCAGCCGGTAATACAGGTCACTGCGAAATTCTTTGTCGGCCACCATCTGGCGCAGGTCACGGTTAGTCGCCGCGATCATCCGCACATCCACTGAAATCAGTTTATTGCCGCCGACACGCTCAAACTCCTGTTCCTGCAAAATACGCAGCAACTTGGGTTGCAGTTCAATCGGGATTTCACCCACTTCATCGAGGAATAACGTGCCTTTGTCGGCCAGTTCGAAACGCCCCATGCGCTGCGCCGTAGCGCCGGTGAAAGAGCCTTTTTCATGACCGAACAGATCGCTTTCCATCAGGCCCGCCGGCATCGCCGCACAGTTCATTTTCACCATGCGCTGATCACGACGATCGCCCAGATTATGAATAGCGCGGGCGATCAGTTCTTTGCCGGTTCCGGTTTCACCGAGGATCAGTACCGAGCAGTCACTTTTCGCCACGATCTCGACCTGTTTCAGCACCGCAGACATGGAAGGACTGCGCCCGACAATGTCGCTGAAATCCGGGTTATTGCTGTTGATTTGCTCGGTAAGATACAGGTTTTCGTGCTGCAATTTTTCCTTCAGGCTTTTGATTTCCTGATAGGCCAGCGCGTTATCTACCGCAATCGCAATACGTTCTGCAATTTGCTGTAAAACATGCAAATTCGCCGTATTGAAATTATCCGGCTGACATTGCGCCAGTTTCAGCACACCCAGCGTTTTGTGACCAAAACGTAACGGCAGGATACACAGCGTTTTGGTCTGATCGCGCCACAGCAGCTGAAACAGCGTGCTCTCATCACTCCCGAATTCTTCTGCTGGCCGGACATTGGTCAGCAGCATTTCGCCGCTTTTCATCACCTGTTGCTCAAGGGAACCGTTCAGCATCATGCGCGACTGTTCGCGTTCCGCAACGTGAGTTTGTACGTAATGAGTGGCGTAAACACTGGCCTGTTCGCTGTCTTTGTCCGCATCGCACAGCACAATACTGATGGCATTGATGTGGAAAAAATGATGAATAGTTTTGGCAATTTCACCGGTCAGCTCATCAAGATCCAGCTTTGAGAGAACCGCGTTAGTGATATCGACCAGAATGCGGAAATCGTCCCGCTCGTGACGCAGCTGAGATTGCTGAAACAATGCATTTTCACGCAGCTGGATTTGTTCAACCGCAATGGCAGCCAGCATACAAAGTTCGTGCAGACCGTTTTTGTCTTCTTCGCTGAACGGCGTTGCATTCTGGCGGGTAAACTCACAGCCCCCCAGTAAACCGGATGAAGCCAGCAATGGCACCAGACAATATCCGTTAAACGGCGGATACAGATTCAGTGCGCTTAATTGCGGATAACGCAGATGCAGAGCATCGCTGCGCCAGACCTGAGTTTGCGGGTTATTCAGCAGGGCATGTACCGGACCGGTCGCCAGCAACGTTTCATCTTCATAGCTGACCGGCTGATGATGGGGATCGATACCATAAAAACAGACGCGTTCGCTGTTGTTGTCGAACAACACCAGCGTCACGGTATCCGCAATACCCGCGCCCTGCGCTACCTGAGTGAGAGTTTCCAGCAGCGATGTCATGGTCTGTTGCAGCAGCAATGTGCGCGTCAGTTCCAGCAATCCTTTGTGTTTGGTAATGCTCATTGTTGCACTCTGCATAGCGTTAACTCTGGCTTTTGATTCAAAGCGTTTTTGAAGAAACTATTCCGAAAGTTTACGCCTTCATAGCGGCGCTCTCCCCTGACGAGATCAACAAATGCGGGGTAATGGCTCCGCATGGGGCAACATTAGCTGGCGTGAAACCCCCAGCGCACCCCGCAAACACACCCGGGGATTTTCGGTTACTTCACCTATCGTCGCGGCGTCGGCACCCAGCGGGTGGCTGCGCAATAGTTTCAGCACCGCGTTTTCTTCCTGCGCGGAGACCACCACCACCAGTTTTCCCTCGTTGGCAAAATTGAGCGGCTCCAGACCGAGCAGTTCGCAAATTCCGCGTACCGCCGGTTTCACCGGGATAGCCGTTTCGTCGATGCAAATTCCGAACCCGCTGGCGGCGCTGAATTCATGAAGGATCGCATTGACCCCGCCCCGCGTGGCATCGCGCAAGGCGCGGACACCCGAAAGTGCGCGCAGCGGAGCGATCATCGGCGCCAGCACGGCGCAGTCGCTTTCGACTTCCAGCGTCATTCCTAACTGTTCGCGGAGATTGAGGATAGTGGCACCGTGATCGCCCAACGTACCGCTGACGATCACTTTGTCTCCGGCCTGAATATGGCGGGCAGCCCAGCGGACATCCGCCGGGATGACGCCGATCCCCGCCGTATTAATAAAAATCTTGTCCGCTGCGCCGCGCTGCACCACTTTGGTATCGCCGGTGACAATGGCAATCCCGGCCTCGCGGGCGGTCTGTGCCATCGCATTCACAATCTTGCGCAAGTCTTCCAGCGGCAGCCCTTCTTCGAGAATAAATCCGCAGGAAAGATATGCCGGTATTGCGCCGCTGACGGCCAGGTCATTCGCCGTTCCGCACACCGCCAGCTTGCCGATATTACCGCCGGGGAAAAATACCGGATCGATGACATAGCTGTCCGTGGTGAACGCCAGCCGGTCGCCCTGCGCACTCAGGTGGGCAATCGACAAACGTGCTGCATCTTCGCGCTCACTGAGCCACGGGTTATCGAAAGCACTCAGGAACAGGCGTTCGATCATCTGCTGCATCGCCCGCCCGCCGCTGCCGTGCGCCATGGTGACGACTTCTTTATGCTCACTCATCCTGTCCCACACCTTCTGTTGTTCTTTCTTGTGCTGCGGTTTCCTGATGCCGGTACTGATACCACGCGGCGCAGGCGCCTTCGGATGACACCATCAGCGCACCAAACGCATTGTGCGGTGTACAACCGGTGCCAAACAGCGGGCATTCATGCGGCTTGCAACGGCCGGTCAGCACCTCGCCGCAACGGGAACGCGGATCATCCGCTACCGGCTGCGCCTGCGGTCTGAAACGAATTTCCGCATCAAACGTTGCGTAAGCCCGGCTCAGGGAAATACCGGAGTCTTCGATAATCCCAAGCCCGCGCCATTCGCTGCTACCGGAAAGCCGGAACACCTCGCGCATGGCTTCCTGTGCCAGCAGATTACCCTCTTGCGGCACAACGCGCCGGTACTGGTTTTCTGTTTTACACGATGCCTCGCAAACTTGTTCCACCAGCATCAGCACGCTTTGCAGCATATCCAGTGGCTCGAAACCGCTGATCACCAGCGGCTTACCGAATTCTTCATTGATGAAATGATACGGTGCTGTGCCGGTCACCATGCTGACATGACCGGGTGCCAGAAAGGCGTCGATGCGCACATCGTCCTGTTGCAGGAGGCTGCGCAATGTGGGCATCAGGCTGATGTGCTGGCAGAAGACGGTAAAATTATTCAGGCCTTCCCGCCGTGCCTGTTGCAGCGTGACTGCGGTCACCGGCAACGTGGTTTCAAAACCGAGCGCAAAAAACACCACCTGAGACTGCGGATTTTCACGCGCCAGCTTCAGCGCATCCAGCGGGGAATAAACCACCCGCACATCCGCGCCGCGTTCGCGCGCCTGCAACAGCGAACCCTGTTTTCCCGGCACGCGCAGCGCATCGCCAAAGGTGCAAAAAATCACCCCGTCATGTGCGGCGATTTCGCAGCAGGCATCAATTCGCCCCATCGGCAGCACGCATACCGGACATCCCGGGCCGTGGATAAATTCCAGTTGCGGGGGCAGCAGTTTATCCAGCCCGAATTTGAAAATGGCATGGGTATGACCGCCGCACACTTCCATAATTTGCATCGGCTTTTCTGCGCTGAAAGGCAGATGTGCCGCCCGCTGATGCAGGCGCTGGATTAATGTTCTCGCCAGTTTCGGATCCCGAAACTCATCAACAAAACGCATTACCTTGATTCTCCCGCACCCAAAAATAAGGCGACGTCGGCTTCCACTTCTTCCATCGCATGCAGCGCGGCCAGCGTGTCCAGCGCTTCGTGCTCATCGAGCCGGCTCAGGGCAAAACCGACGTGGATTAATACCCAGCAGCCGATCAGCGCTTCGCGTTCGCCTTCACACACCAGCGCGATATTAACCTCCCGTCGCAATCCGCATACCTGTGCCCAGGCGTGATCGGGCTGATTTTCATGCAACGCGACGATTTGTCCCGGAATGCCTATGCACATCGTTGCTGCTCCAGCCAGTGCAGCCACTGATCCATGCCTTCGCCGGTGGTGGCGGAAAGCTGAATCACTTCAATCTGCGGATTCACCTGACGTGCATTGGCGATACAGGTCTCAACGTCAAAACTGACGTAAGGCAGCAAATCGATTTTGTTGAGGATCATCAGGCGGGAAGCGGCAAACATATGCGGATATTTCAGCGGTTTGTCTTCGCCTTCGGTCACGGAAAGCACCGCGACTTTGTGCAGTTCGCCGAGATCAAAACTGGCCGGACACACCAGATTGCCGACGTTTTCGATAAACAGCAGGCTGTTGTTGTTTGGCGATAACTGATGCAGCGCATCGTGAACCATTTGCGCGTCCAGATGGCAGCCTTTGCCGGTATTGACCTGAATGGCCGGAACGCCGGTGGCGCGGATCCGGTCGGCGTCATTGGTGGTTTGCTGATCACCTTCAATTACCGCGCAGTCGAAATACGGGGCCAGCCGGGTCAGGGTGCTGGTCAGTAAGGTGGTTTTGCCGGAACCGGGACTGGACACCAGATTCAGCGCCAGAATGCCCGCCGCAGCAAAATGCTCGCGGTTGTGGGCGGCAATGTGATTGTTCTTCGCCAGCACATCCATTTCGATATCCACCAGACGACGCGCTGCAAATGGCAGGCCGTGGGAATGGGCATGGGAATGATCGTGATGATGGTCGTGCGAAGGGTCATGAGAATGATGAGCGTGCCCGCTGCTGACACCTTCAATACGAAGTTCGCCGCTGGCACAACCACAGGTACTGCACATAGCTTTCTCCCCGGGCAAAAGAACGCCCGTTATTCGATTTCGATACGTTTAATTTTCATGCCGTCACCGGCAATCACCCGCAAATCGCGTCCGCCACACTGCGGGCAAATCAGCACGTTTGGGCTGAGCAGCGCGATATCCTGCTGACAGGTGCGGCACCAGCTTTCTGCCGCCGGTGTGTCCAGATGTAATTCGCATCCCTGCGCCAGCGTTTCGCGACACGCCAGCTCAAAACAAAACTGCACGGCCTCCGGTTCGACGCAGGAAAACGCGCCGATTTCCATCCATACCGCGGTAATTTTCCGCGCATTATTTTGCCGTGCGAACTGCTCCACTATTTCCACGGCATTCTGGCATAACGTTATTTCGTGCATTATTTCCCCTCCCTCAGGAGAACAATTAAGACAGGCTGCAATATTGGTGCCAGAAATTTCGACACATTGCCTTTATGCAAAAACATCCTCAGCCAATGAGGTGCAAAAATAAGCCGTCACCGCCCGTCATAATTGTCGAAATAAGGTGTCATCGACATGTCATTTATTTCCTTCGCTGAAACAGAATCAAAGCCAAAACCCTTCTAACCCGTTAATTCACAAGCATTTATCAGAATAATTCAGAAACTGGCACGCTTTATGCCAACAGAGAGTTATACGTCGTATTTTCGTCGTCACCCGACATATCAATTAACAACGGATAATGAACATGAGCACTCTCAGCGAACTGACTACTAAAGCCGACTATATCGCCAGCAAAAACAGCCAGATGAAATCACAGTGGCATACCTATCAGAACAGCCTGATAAAGGCCGTCACCACATCAAATAAAAAGATAAATCATGAGTTTAACTGTGGAGAGGAACAGGACATCCGCTTTGTGCTGTTCAATCATTTTGTGGTGAGTATTCATCAGGGCGATGACTTTTACAGTCAGGAGATCATCTACAGCCTGAACATGGCGCAAGGCCAGGAAGAGGTGGATTTCAGAGCCTTCGCGCAGGCCAGATTAAGTGAAGATGGCCGCGTGGACGGCACGGTGGACATCCATGATAAGAACGCCGTGCTGGAACATTATCTGAATAAAATCTCCGCTATTTATCAGTGCCTGTTTGATTCCCTGCACAGTAATCAGCCGGTTCATCCGCAACTTGAGAAATTACTCGGCCACGCCGGATAAAAAACCTAAAACATTATTTTACGGTCAGGTGGGAATAATCTTTTCACCGACAATATTGACCGGTTTTTTGCAGATCTAATGCCGACATAAATGTCGAAATGTCAATTTAAGTGCCGATTTCGTCACCTTTGACGAAATACCAAGGAGACTTCATGCGCAATATGGCCGCCATGAATCAGTATGTGATCGCGGACCCCAAACTTTGTATCGGCTGCAATACCTGCATGGCGAGTTGTTCGCAAGAGCACCAGCTTCACGGCCTGCAATCCGAACCCCGCTTGCAGGTGATGCGCAACCGGCTGGATTCTGCGCCGGTGATGTGTCACCAGTGCGAAGACGCGCCGTGCGCGCAGGTCTGTCCGGTGAACGCCATCACCCGTGAAAAAGACGCCATTCATCTTAACGAGAGCCTGTGTGTGAGCTGCAAACTGTGCGGCATCGCCTGTCCGTTCGGGGCGATAACGTTTTCCGCCAGCACTCCTGTCGATATCCCACGTGACTGCAATACCTCAAAAGCACTGCCCGCACCGCGTGCGCCACGTGCAGTCAGCCCGTTTCTCGACTGCGTGCCGGGGCTTCGCGCCGTGGCAGTGAAATGCGATTTATGCAGCTTCAGCCCGGAAGGTCCGGCGTGCATCAAAACCTGTCCGACCCAGGCCATCACGCTGGTTACCGCCAGCCTGTCTGAATATTCCAGCCAGCAAAAACGCCTCAATGCCATGAACGTTTTCCCCGCCGGACTGACTTCACTGAACGCCCCTGATACGGAGGCTAAATAATGACGACTCTATTTACCGGTGAACCGGCGTCGTTACTGGCGCTGGCGCTGCTGATTTGGGTGCTGAGCGGCCTTGGTGGCTGGCTTCTGGCGTCCATGACGAAAATCAGCAGCCTGATTTTTGGCGCAGGCGGGATGGCAGCGGCGCTGTGCGTTATCGCGGCGGCGTTACAGATTTTACAGGGCGGTGTGGCGGTTCAGGCCGTGCTGCCGGTGGTGCCTTTTCACGCTGAACTGACTGCGCTGAATGCCTTAATCCTGCTGGCGATGTCCGTCACCGCGCTGATGTGCAGCCTGTATGCCTGTGCGTGGCTGGCGAATGTGAGATCCCCTAAGCGCGCCCGCACCGGTCTGATGTGCAATCTGCTGATGGCCGCACTGACAGCGGCGGCGATGTCGGCCAGTGCCGTGGAACTGATCCTGATGATGGAACTGGCTGCCCTGTGCGCCTATTTCATGATTGTTCAGGCTGACGATGTGAAAAGCCGCCGTGCCGGTCTGAATCAGTTTTTATCCGGCCGCCTCGGCACACTGTGTCTGATCCTGGCCTTCGCCCTGCTGCATCACGCCAGCGGCAGCGTCAATTTTGAGGTGCTGCGCCATGCGGCGTTCACGCCGGGCATTAAATCGGTGACCTTCCTGCTGGCGCTGGCCGGTTTCGGGCTGTACGCCGGGATTATCCCGCTGCACGCCTGGGTGCCGCAGTCGCATTCCAGCGCGCCTGCTCACGCCGCCGCCCTGTTCTCTTCTGCCCTGATGAAAATCGGCATTATCGGCATCGTAAAAGTCGGTCTGGATCTGCTGGGCGCACCGCCACTCTGGTGGGGCCTGATGGTATTGCTTCTGGCAATCCTGACCGCGTTTATCGGCGGGTTGTATGCGCTGATGGAGCATGATATCCGCCGTCTGCTGGCCTATCACACGCTGGAAAACGTCGGGATTATTTTGCTCGGTATTGGCGGGGCAATGACCGGCGTGGCGCTGAACCAGCCGGTGCTGGCTTCCCTTGCGCTGCTGGCGGGTCTGTTCCATCTGTTCAACCACGGACTGTTTAAAACGGCGCTGTTCCTCGGTGCCGGTGAAATTGAAATGCAGACCGGCATAAAGGACATGGAAAAACTCGGCGGTATCGCCCGTCTGATGCCGTGGACAGCGGCAGCGATGCTGATCGCATTAATGTCGATGGCCGCGCTGCCGCCGTTAAACGGTTTCGCCAGTGAATGGCTGCTGTACCAGTCGCTGTTCCAGCTGAGCAGCAGCCACGTCTTTATCGCCCGCCTGATGGGGCCGCTGCTGGCGGTCGGTCTGGCACTGACCGGCGCGCTGGCGCTGATGTGTATTGCCAAAGTTTTTGGCGTCACGTTCCTGGGTACACCGCGCAGTCAGGCTGCCGCAGACGCCACACCGGCACCACGCGCCATGACGTTCAGCACCGTATTACTGGTGTTGTTGTGCGTGATTTCCGGCATAGCTTCCCCGTGGATTATTCCGCAATTCTCTGCTGTCGCAGCCTCCGTACTGAACACGCCGGTTCTGCTGGCTGCTCAGCATGGCGTGGCGTTCTCGCCGGCGTCTGCGGTGTCTGCCCCGATGGTGGCCATTTTGCTGCTGGGAATGCCGTTAGTGCCGTGGCTTATCGCCGCAGTTCTGCGCGGCGCACGGCTGCCAAACCGTTCGCGTGGCGATGCCTGGGCCTGTGGTTACGCGCACTCCGCCGACATGGTGGTGACGGCGACCGGTTTCGCCCAGCCGCTGCGCGTGATGTTTGCCCCGCTTTACCGTCTGCGCAGCCATGCGACACCGGCGTCACTGGTTTCAGCCTTGCACCGTGGCTGGCTGGGGGCGTTCTGCCGTCGTCTGGCGTTCATCGAACTGGCCGTATTACTGGTCGTGGCTTTTGCCTGAGGAACTGACTATGAACTTTCCTTCCCTGCTGGCCGGTTCGCTGTGGCCGCTGGCGCTGATTCAGGCGGCGGCATTGCTGGCTGTCGCTCCGTTATTTGCCGGATTCAGCCGCGTGATGCGTGCGCGGATGCACAACCGGCGCGGACCCGGCGTATTACAGGAATACCGTGATATCGCCAAATTACTCCGGCGACAGAGTGTCGCGCCCGCGGCGGCAGGCATGGCGTTTCGCAGTATGCCGTATCTGCTGACCGGCGGTTTACTGGTCATCGCCACTGCCCTGCCTGTGGTGACGCTGACATCGCCGATGGGCGCGGCGGGTGATCTGATCACCGTTATCTATCTGTTTGCGGTAGTGCGTTTTGTGTTTGCCATCGCCGGACTCGACACCGGCAGCACTTTCACCAGCATAGGCGCCAGCCGTGAAGCGGTACTCGGCGTTTTGGTTGAGCCCATTTTGCTGCTCGGCCTTTGGGTGGCGGCGCTGGTCGCCGGTTCCACATCACTCGGCGCGATTGCGGCGCGGATACTGCACTGGCCGGTTTCCTCTTCATTAACCCTGATTCTGGCCTGTCTGGCCTGTGCGTTCGCCACCTATATCGAAATGGGCAAGCTGCCGTTTGATATGGCCGAAGCCGAGCAGGAGTTACAGGAAGGTCCGCTGACCGAATATTCCGGCGCAGCATTAGGCGTGGTGAAAATCGGCATCAGCCTGAAACAGCTGGTGGTGTTGCAACTGTTTCTCGGTCTGTTCTTCCCGTTTGGACTGGCAGAACACATTACGCCGCTGACGCTGCTGATCGCCGTGGTGTTGTGTTTGCTGAAACTGCTGATCGCGGTGTTTGTGGTCGCGCTTATCGAAAACAGCGTCGCCCGTCTGCGCTTTCTTAAAACCTCCCGCACTACGTGGGCGGGATTCGGTCTGGCGTTTCTGGCGCTGGTTTCCTGGCTGGTCGCAGGCTGACCTGACATTTTTCTTGTCCCGCTGAGGCGGGAAGAGGCTTTGCAATGAGTGAGTTCAACACCGCATTAAATCAAAACCCGGTCGGCAAAGAGTATCTGGCTGCGCTGGCAAAACAGTTTCCGTCGGCGATTCTGGGCAGCGAATGGCAGACCGACACGCAGGCGACCGTCACCATCAGGCTGAACTGGCTGCCGGAAGTGGTCGAATGGCTGTATTACCAGCAGGGCGGCTGGCTTTCCGTACTGTTCGGTAACGACGAACGCACGCTGTGCGGCAACTACGCGCTGTATTACGTGCTGTCGATGGAGAAAGGCGTGAAGTGCTGGATAACTGTGCGCGCCGAGGTGGATCCGATTTCACTGGAATTCCCGTCCGTGACACCGCGCGTACCGGCGGCGGTCTGGGGTGAGCGTGAAGTGCGTGATATGTATGGTTTGCGTCCGGTAGGGCTGCCGGACGAACGCCGTCTGGTGTTGCCGGATGACTGGCCTGACGATTTATATCCGCTGCGCAAAGACGCGATGGATTACCGCCAGCGCCCTGCTCCGACCACGGATGAAGAAACCTATCCGTTTATTTCTGAGGCCAAAGAGGGCAGCAAAATTGTGCCAATTGGCCCGCTGCACGTCACTTCTGACGAACCCGGACACTTTCGTCTGTTTGTCGATGGCGAAGACATTATCGACGCGGATTACCGTTTGTTCTATGTGCATCGCGGCATGGAAAAACTGGCCGAAACCCGCATGGGCTATAACGAAGTGACGTTCCTGTCTGACCGCGTGTGCGGCATTTGCGGCTTTACTCACAGCGTGGCGTATACCTCGTCGGTCGAAAACGCGATGGGGATTGTAGTGCCGGAACGCGCCCAGATGATCCGCTCCATTTTGCTGGAAGTGGAACGCCTGCACAGCCACCTGCTGAACCTCGGGCTGGCCTGTCACTTTGTCGGTTTTGACTCCGGTTTCATGCAGTTTTTCCGCATTCGTGAGCAGTCGATGAAGATGGCGGAAATCCTGACCGGCGCGCGTAAAACCTACGGCATGAATCTGATCGGCGGCATCCGTCGCGACATCTTAAAAGACGACATGATTGCCACGATTGCGCTGGCGGGCGGCATGCGCCGTGACCTGAATGAGCTGGTGGATATTCTGCTGAGTACCGCCAATACCGAACAACGCAGCATGGGCGTTGGCATTCTGGATCCACAGGTGGCGCGCGATTTCAGCAACGTCGGCCCGATGGTGCGCGGCAGCGGTCACCGCCGCGACATGCGACAGGATCACCCTTACGCCGGTTACGCCAAACTGCCGTTTGAACTTTACAGCGAAACCGGTAACGACGTTTATTCCCGCCTGAAAGTGCGTATTCACGAAGTCTTTAACTCCCTGAATATGATCGAGTTTGGCCTGCAAAGCCTGCCCGGCGGCCCGCTGGCAGTGGAAGGCTTTAATTATATTCCGCACCGTTTCGCGCTCGGTTTTGCCGAAGCGCCACGCGGTGACGACATTCACTGGAGCATGACCGGTGACAATCAGAAGCTGTTCCGCTGGCGCTGCCGTGCGGCGACCTACGCCAACTGGCCGACGCTGCGCTACATGTTGCGCGGCAATACCGTCTCCGACGCACCGCTGATTATCGGCAGTCTCGACCCTTGCTATTCCTGCACCGACCGCATGACGGTGGTCGATGTACGCAAGAAAACGTCCATCGTCGTGCCTTACAAAGAGATCGAACGTTACGGCATCGAACGCAAAAATTCGCCGCTTTAAGGAGCCGCTCAAATCATGCTGAAACTGATTAAAAAAGTGCTCAAAACCGGCACGGCAACGGTGGGATATCCGTTCGAACCGCTGGATTTAGCGCCCAATTTTCGAGGTAAGCCGCAATACACCGCGCAACAGTGCATCGCCTGCGGCGCCTGCGCCAATGCCTGTCCGTCGAACGCGCTGACCATGACCACGGCAGAAGACGGCGAAACGATCCGCTGGCAGCTGTTTTTAGGGCGCTGCATTTTCTGCGCCCGCTGCGAGGAAGTCTGCCCGACGGCGGCGATCAAATTGTCTCAGGAGTTCGAACTGGCGGTCTGGCGCAAAGAAGACCTGTATGAAACCGCAGATTTCCCTGTCTGCCATTGCCGGGAATGCGGCAAACCTTACGCCGTCCAAAAAGAAATCGACTTTGCGCTCAGCCTGTTACAGGAAAGCGCCGCGCTGAGCGACCGGCAGACAGACGATCGCCGCCTGCAGTATGAAACCTGTCCGGCGTGCAAAAAAATGCACGGTCTCTCTTCCAGCGACCGCATTGATATTGGCCGCCATATGACTACGGAGGCCCGCTGATGAGCCATAACCCGATTGCGCCGCGTGACGAGAATGGCCTGCCGGTGCCCGTTACGCTTGATGAAAGTATCGCCGCGCTGAAATCGACATTACTCAACAACATCCGCCGCTCCGCCTACGTTTATCGCGTGGACTGTGGCGGCTGTAACGGCTGTGAGATTGAGATTTTCGCTGCTATTTCGCCGCTTTTCGACGCCGAACGCTTTGGCATCAAAGTCGTTCCGTCGCCGCGCCACGCGGACATTTTACTGTTCACCGGTGCCGTCACCCGCGCCATGCGTATGCCCGCTTTGCGCGCCTGGGATTCCGCGCCGGACCCGAAAATCTGTATTTCCTACGGCGCATGCGGTAACAGCGGCGGTATTTTCCACGACCTTTATTGCGTCTGGGGCGGCACCGACAAAATCGTGCCCGTGGATGTTTACATTCCCGGCTGCCCGCCGACACCGGCCGCCACCATTTACGGGTTCGCGATGGCGCTGGGTTTGCTGGATCAAAAAATCAAAGGCCAGCAGCACGACGTGGCCGCCGCAGAACCGGCTGCTTTATTGCATCCGGATTTGCCGCAGCCGCTGCGCGTGCTGCTGGATCGTGAAGCACGCCGGATGGCAGGTTACCGCTATGGTCGCCAGATAGCCGATCAGTTTATCGAACTCGTCGCTGCCCCCGGTTTACAGCCGGTGGAACAGCGCGTTGCGACTTATCTGGCGGAACAGGGTGACCTGCGCCTGAGCGAAATCGTCGGCAATCTGCAACACATATATCAGCAGGTGCTGCGTGGCGAGGTGCGTCTGTGATGACTTCCGTCAACGACCAGCGCTACGCGCGCCATCAGCCTTATGCCGGTCATACGCCTGACAAAAACAAAGTGGTTTTCTATTCGCTGAGCAGCAAGTTCGTCGATGAGAAAAGCGCACAGAAACGCAGCTCGCAGAAAGCGCAGGAAGTGATTTATTACAGCCTGGCTATCGGCCATCACCTCGGGGTAATCGACTGTCTGCAATCGCGCCTCGAATGCCCGCTCGACGGCTATCTCGGCTGGATTAACTGCCTGGCGGAAAACAGCGAAGCGCGCCGCAAACTGGCCGGTGTCCAGCGTTTTGGCGAGATCAATATCGACAGCAGCCACACGCATTTGCTGGCACTGGCGCTGCGCGATGCGCGTCCGCAGATGAATGCTGAACAGCAAGTCTGGAGCGATCAGCTTATCGCCCTGCTCTCGCAAATTGAACACGATCCCGCCATGTACCTGATGGTCAGGAGATACGATGCCTGATTATCCTGAGAATCTCCCCCGCTACGCACTGTTGTGCGTGGGCAACAGCATGATGGGCGACGATGGCGCAGGCCCCCGTCTGGCTGAACTGTGCGCGGAAAAACCGCTGCCCGGCTGGACAGTGGTGGACGGCGGTGCAGCACCCGAAAACGACATCGGCTTTTTACGCGAGCTGCGTCCGCAGCATCTGGTGATTGCCGACGCTACCGATATGGGGCTGGCTGCCGGCGAAATGCGCATTATCGCCGAGGAAGATATCGCCGACATGTTCATGATGACCACCCACAATCTGCCGCTGACTTTTCTCATGCAGCAACTGCGTGAGGATATCCCGCAGATCACGTTTGTCGGCATTCAGCCCGACGTTGTCGCGTTTTATTACCCGATGAGCACCGCCGTGGAACAGGCGGTCAGACGCCTGCATCAGTTGTTACCGCGACTGGAAACCGGTCTGGGAATCGCCCCTTTTACTGTTTCGACATAACTGTCGATACGGTGACGACGCAAATATGACGTCAGGGGAAAATTTCGTCAGCGGCGCATCGGGTAAATTTAACCTGCTGAATTTAATGATTAAAAATTAAGAACAGGAACTGGCACGCTTTATGTATAGCCAGTACCTGAAACCAATGACTTAGGAATTAAATCATCATGAACCGGTTCATCATCGCCGACCCTAAAAAATGCATCGGCTGCCGTACCTGTGAAATTGCCTGCGTGATGGCGCACAGCGATTCGCAGGATATCTCGCTGCTCAATGCCGAGACCTTCGCGCCACGTTTACATGTGATCAAAGGCGTTAATCTCAGCACTCCCGTCATGTGCCGTCAGTGCGAAGACGCACCCTGCGCCAATGTCTGCCCGAACGGCGCGATTGCCCGCACCGGCGACCACGTTCAGGTGATGCAGGAACGCTGCATCGGCTGCAAAACCTGCGTCGTCGCCTGCCCGTATGGCGCGATGGAAGTGGTCACAAAACCGATTTTCCGCCAGAACGGCGCGGCGATGGTCGCGACCTCCGATAAAGCCGAAGCACATAAATGCGACCTGTGCTATTTGCGCAGCGAAGGCCCGGCCTGCATGGAAATCTGCCCGACCAATGCGCTCTTCGCCATCGACCGCAACCAGTTACAGGAAATGAACGCAGAAAAACGCCGCCGCGCTGCGCTCGACAGCACCTCACCCTTGCTGTTTTAACCCCGGATAGAGGAAGTCATTCAATGAAAAAAGTTACTACTGTCTGCCCGTATTGCGGCGCCGGATGCAAACTGAATCTGGTGGTGGATAACGGAAAAATCATTCGCGCCGAAGCCGCGAACGGCGTGACCAATCAGGGCGAACTGTGCCTGAAAGGCTATTACGGCTGGGATTTTCTCAATGACACCAAACTGCTGACACCACGTCTGACGCAGCCGATGATCCGCCGTCAGAAAGGCGGCAAATTCGAAGCCGTGAGCTGGGATGAAGCCATCCGTTACACCGCGCAGCGCCTGAAAGAAATCAAACAAAAACATGGCCCGCGCGCCATCATGACCACCGGTTCTTCCCGCGGTACCGGCAATGAAACCAACTACGTGATGCAGAAATTTGCCCGTGCGGTGATCGGCACCAACAACGTCGACTGCTGTGCCCGCGTGTGTCACGGCCCGTCAGTCGCCGGTTTACAGGCCACGCTCGGTAACGGCGCAATGAGTAATTCCATCGGCGATATCGAGAACTCAAAATGTCTGCTGGTGATCGGCTATAACTGCGCTGATTCCCATCCGATCGTCGCCCGCCGCGTGATCAAAGCCAAAGAAAAAGGCGCACAGATTATCGTCTGCGATCCGCGCCGCATCGAAACAGCGCGTATTGCCGATCAGCATCTGCAAATCAAAAACGGCTGCAACATGGCACTGGTGAATGCTTTCGCCCATGTGCTGATCGAAGAAAATCTGTATGACCACGATTATGTCGCCAAATACACCGAAGGCTTCGAGGAGTATCGCAAAAACGTCGCGGATTACTCGCCGGAAGCTGTTGAAGAACAGACCGGCGTTTCTGCGCAACAAATCCGTCAGGCAATGCGCACCTATGCCGCCGCGCCTTCCGCCACCATTATGTGGGGCATGGGTGTCACGCAGTTTGGTCAGGCGGTAGACGTAGTCAAAGGGCTGGCAGGTCTGGCATTGCTGACCGGCAACCTCGGACGTGCCAACGTCGGCGTCGGTCCGGTGCGCGGTCAGAATAACGTGCAGGGCGCGTGCGACATGGGCGTGTTGCCTAACGAATTCCCCGGCTATCAGTCGGTCACTGATCCGAAAGTCCGCGCAAAATTCGCCGATGCCTGGGGTATCGACGTCAACCAGATGGACACCGAAGTCGGCCTGCGCATTACTGAAATCCCGCATCTGGCAATTGAAGGTAAGGTCAAAGCCTATTACATCATGGGCGAAGATCCGTTGCAGACCGAAGCCGATTTAGGACTGGTACGCAAAGGGTTCGAGGCACTGGAATTCGTGGTAGTGCAGGACATCTTCATGACCAAAACCGCTGAACAGGCGGATGTGATTTTACCGGCCACCTCCTGGGGTGAGCACGGCGGCGTGTTCTCCTGCGCGGATCGCGGTTTCCAGCGTTTCGAGAAAGCTATCGAGCCGAAATATAACGTCAAACGCGACTGGGACATTATCAGCCTGCTGGCAACGGAGATGGGTTATCCGATGCTTTATCAGGATAACCAGGAAATCTGGGACGAAATGCGCAGCCTTTGCCCGCTGTTCTACGGCGCAACCTACGAAAAAATGGGCGAACTCGGACACGTTCAGTGGCCTTGTACCACGCTGGAAAGTCCGGGGACACAGTTCCTTTACGCCGATAATCACTTCGATACGCCAACCGGAAAAGGCCAGCTGTTTGCCGCCCCGTGGCGTGCGCCTGCCGAAGTGCCGGACGGCGATTATCCGCTGGTGCTGTGTACCGTGCGCGAAGTCGGTCACTACTCGTGTCGCTCGATGACCGGTAACTGTGCCGCACTGCAAACACTGGCCGACGAGCCGGGCTTTGTCCAGATGAACCCGGTGGATGCACAGGCACTGGGTATCCGCGACCAGCAACTGGTCTGGGTGGCATCTCGCCGCGGCAAAGTCATTTCACGCGCCAACTACAACGAACGCATCAACGCCGGTGCCGTGTACATGACGTATCAGTGGTGGATCGGTGCCTGTAATGAGCTGACGCAGGACAATCTCGATCCGATTTCCAAAACGCCGGAAACCAAATACTGCGCGGTAAAAATAGAACAGATTGCCGATCAGCGCTGGGCAGAAAATTACGCACAGCAAACCTACAGCGACATGAAAGCGCGCCTGCGCAGTGCCGTCGAAGATGTGATCCCGGTGGTTGAGGTTTAGTTTGATTTAGCTCCTCGCCAAAAAGAAGGGGTTTTAAGCTCCTGCCTGAGGGGTGGAAATTGGGTTTTAGTTTTGCTCCCTCCCCTGCGAAGGGGAGGGTTGGGGTGGGGTATCAGGAGCAACTCTGAATATGAAGTTGCCATTAATACCCCCTCCCAGCCTCCCCCTTCGCAGGGGGAGGAGCTTTGAACCCATTCTTCTCCCTCCCCTTCGCAGGGACCAAAACCACCCTTGAGATTTATGAGGTATTTATGTCTGATTCCGGTCTGCTCATTCGCATCTGCGGCAAAGTCCAGGGCGTCGGTTTCCGGCCTTTTGTCTGGCAACTGGCCGATCGTCTGCAGCTTTGCGGCGAAGTGTGCAATGACAGCGCCGGTGTCGAAATCAGGCTGCTTGCACCGGTTAATATCGAAACCTTTATCGGCCAGTTACAACGCGACTGCCCGCCGCTGGCTCGTATCGACAGCATCAGTTTCGACCCTTTTGAATGGCAAACACCGCCGAAAGATTTCACCATCACGCCAAGTCGCCAGAGCCAGATGGACACGCAGGTGGCGCCAGATGCAGCGACCTGCCCTGAATGCCTGAAAGAGATCACGCGCGCGGGCGATCGTCGTTTCGGCTATGCCTTTACCAACTGCACCCATTGCGGTCCGCGATTTACGCTGATCCGCGCGATGCCCTACGATCGCCCTTCCACCAGCATGGCGCAGTTCGTACTGTGTCCGGCTTGCCAGCAGGAATATGACAATCCTGCCGACCGGCGTTTTCACGCTCAGCCGGTGGCCTGTCAGCACTGCGGTCCGCAGCTGAGCGCCACATTTCAGGATGGCAAAATTCAGGCGCAGGATCAGGCCGCGCTGGCACTCGCCGTTGCCGCATTACGGGCGGGAAACATCGTCGCCATCAAAGGGCTGGGCGGTTTTCATCTGGCCTGCGATGCCACGCAGCAGGACGCGGTGATGCGGCTGCGTGAGCGGAAATACCGGCCGTCAAAACCGCTGGCAGTGATGCTGCCGGATGTCAGCTGGCTGGCGCGATGCAGCGATGACAGTCCCCAGTTTGCGCTGCGTGAACTGCTTGAATCCCCCGCAGCGCCGGTTGTGCTGGCGACGAAAAGCGCGATGTCACCGCTGTGTGCCGCCATTGCGCCGGAGCTTAATGAAGTCGGCCTGATGTTGCCTTTCACGCCATTACATCATTTGCTGATGCAGGAATATCAGACGCCGCTGGTGATGACCTCCGGTAATGCCACCGGATGCGCTCCGGCGCTAACGAATTCTGAGGCGCTTAAACAACTGAAAGGTATTGCCGATCTGTGGTTGCTGCATAACCGCGATATCGTTCAGCGGGCCGATGATTCGCTGGTGCGTCTGACGGCGCAGGGAACGGAGGTATTGCGTCGTGCGCGCGGTTACGTGCCGGATGCGCTGCCGTTGCCGCCGGGTTTTGCTTTTCAGCCACCGTTGCTGGCGCTGGGCGGCGATCAGAAAAATACGTTTTGTCTGGTGCGCGGTCATCAGGCCATTCTCAGCATGCATTTGGGCTCGCTGACGCACAGTGATATCGCGGAGCAACAGCAGCAGGCGATTGAACATTTTCAGCAACTTTATGACTGCACACCGGTGGCTGTCGCCCGCGATGCGCATCCGGGTTATGTCAGTCACCAGCAGGCTGAGCACCACGCAATGCGGACAGTAGATGTCTTTCATCATCACGCGCATATCGCCGCCTGTCTGGCGGAACATCACTGGCCGCTGGATGGCACAAAGGTGATTGGTCTGGCGCTGGACGGCCTCGGTTATGGCGAAAAAAACAGTCTGTGGGGCGGTGAATGTTTACTGGCCGGTTATCTGCATTGCGACCATTTGGGCGGATTGCCTGCCGTCGCCCTGCCCGGTGGCGACCTTGCCGCACGCGAGCCGTGGCGTAATTTACTGGCGCACTGGCAGGCGTTCGTGCCGGACTGGCAAACGCGTCCGCAAGCGCAATCACTTCTTTCACAACCGTGGCAGCCGCTGTCAAAAGCCATTGCTGCCGGGATCAATTCTCCGCTGGCGTCTTCCTGCGGACGTTTATTTGATGCCGTCGCCGCCGCGCTGGGCTGTGCGCCGCCGCAACTGAGCTGGGAAGGCGAAGCCGCCAGCCGGCTGGAAGCACTGGCGCATCAGGCGTACGGCATTTCACATCCCGTCACAATGCCGCTGCGGCATACCGAAAGCGGCACGTTGCTGGATCTGGCGACGTTCTGGCACCAATGGCTGGACTGGCAGGCATCGCCCGCCGCACGGGCCTTTGCTTTTCATGACGCACTCGCCCAGGGCTTCGCCGCCCTCGCCCGTTATCACGCGGTCAGAACCGGCATTCGCACCGTCGCTACCGGCGGCGGCGTGCTGCATAACCGTTTACTGCGCCAGCTTTTACATCGCTACTTAGCGCCCCTGAATGTGCTGATGCCACAAAACATTCCCGCCGGTGATGGCGGTCTGGCGCTGGGCCAGGCCCTCATTGCCTGTGCCCGTCTGCAACATACTTCTGCTCAGATTTCTTCTGGTTTTAAAAATAAGGATCTCCATGATTAACCGTCAATTTTTCTCTTCGAACCGTCGCGCTTTCTGGCTGCTGGCCGGACTGGTGGCCGTGAATTTACTCGCCTGGGGATGGGCACTGGCGGTGTTTCGTCACAACGCGGCGCTGATCGCCGCGTCATTACTGGCTTACAGCTACGGACTGCGTCACGCGGTCGATGCCGATCATATTGCGGCTATCGATAACGTGACGCGCAAGCTGATGCAACAGGGTCAGCGGCCGGTCGCCGTCGGGGCATTTTTCTCCCTTGGACATTCCAGCATTGTGGTGCTGGCCTGCGTGGCGATTGCCGCCACCTCGCTGGTCTTCGGCAATAAAATCGGCTGGCTGCATGATTACGGCAGCACCATCGGCACGCTGGTTTCCGCGCTGTTTTTACTGCTGATGGCGCTGCTGAATGCGCTGATCTTGCGGGACGTTTACCGTCGTTTTCAGAAAGTGAAACAGGGAAAAAGCTTTACCGCCAAAGAAGAACTGCACGTGGTACAAGGCGGTGTGATGAGCCGGATCTTCAGCTTCGCCTTTAATCTGGTGAATAAAAGCTGGCAGATGTATCTGGTGGGATTTTTATTCGGGCTGGGTTTTGATACCGCGACTGAAATCGGCCTGCTGGGTATTTCTGCCGCAGGTGCGTCTTCCGGCATGTCGGTGTGGAGCATTCTGGTGTTTCCGGCGCTGTTTGCCAGCGGCATGGCGCTGGTCGATTCGCTGGATAACTTTGTGATGGTCGGTGCCTACGGCTGGGCGTTTGATAAACCGGTACGCAAGCTCTATTACAACATGACCATTACCGCCACCAGCGTGGTGATCGCCCTGTTTATCGGCGGACTGGAAGCTCTCGGACTGCTGGCCGACAAACTCGATTTGCACGGCGGGTTATGGACCATTGTTGAACGTCTTAATGACAATATGGGCAGCGTCGGATACGCCGCCGTGGCGATTTTCCTGGTGTTCTGGGGCATCTCTGCGCTCAATTACCGCCGTAAAGGCTACGACAATCTGGCAGTGTGATCGTCTTTAAAATCAGGCGTCATTCGGCAAGGTGATCTGTTTTTCCAGACGCAGCGATCCGCCGTCCGTCACCGTGATCATAATTTGGGTTTTACTGCCCGGCTGAACGGAGAAACGCATACGGCCCAGCGGTTGTGGCTGGTTAGCGGTCAGATTGACATTGCTGCTCTGGCGGCTGGTGCTGCTGCCGGACACACCTTCCTGTGAAACGGAAACCGCCACCTGACAGGCGCAGGCTTTAGTGAGACTGACCATCGGGGTAATGACATAGGTCTGCGCGTCGTTGTGGGTGTCGAACCACAGCTGGTTGGACATCACGGCGGCAATCAGGAGCAAATGCATGGCGTTTATCCTCAGAGTTCATTCGAAAAAAAACAGGGCTAGTGCCCTGTTTTGCTGTGATCCTCCCCTTCGCAGGAGAGGGAGCGTTATCAGTTTTGTGACGCATACGCCAGGTTAGCTGTACCGACCTGAGTAATGCTGGTCAGAGAGCCATTGGCGCTTTGTGACGCCTGAGCGTAGTTGCCTGAACCATTCTGGGAGACAAGCACTTTACTGCCGTTTGCGCTCTGCGCCACGTTGGCACCGTTGTAATCACCCTTTTGCACTACGCTGATCAGGCTGCCATCACCGGTCTGATTGGTGCTGGAGCTGTTTCTGTAGCCATCCTGATTAACCGCTGTCAGCGATTTTTGAGCGCCAGTCTGAGTGGCATTCGCCAGGTTTGAGGTACCCTGTTGGTAAATCTGAATTTCAGAATTCCACTGAGTCGCAGTGAATGTCGGAACCGTTGAAGGAGGTGTCGTTGTCGGAGGTGTAGAACCACCGCCGCCGCCATGATTTGAACCGGTTGCAAACGCACTGCCACTGACGACTAAAGCGGAGACTGCCACAATTTTCCAAAGTTTCATGATGCTACCCCATTGGTTTAATATCGGATGTCATGTTTTACCCTTCATATTTCGAGTTGCAGATGCGTTGGCTGCGCTCGCTCACACCCGTCGCTTAGTTATCTAAGCTCCCGGTGATTTCCGACCTTGCCGCCTTCCTGCACCTCAAACTATTTTGGGTATGATTTTGTATTAATGCTGTGTCACTCTAATCGCCATTCCTGACGAGTTTTGTACGACACCGCTGCTCTGGTTCGTACCATTCTGGCGAATTTCCGTCACACTCCGGCCTTTTTGCAGAATGTAAGCCGTATTGCCAAAATTCTGTTGCGTAATGGATGCATCCCCGCCGCCGCTTTGCGAAATATAAGCAAAGTTATCGCTGCCGCTTTGGGATATATCGGCGTTATTTCCATTACCTCGCTGATTTACCACCGCAGTATTTTCTGACCCTGACTGACGGATGACGCTGGAATTGCCGTACCCCGCCTGATTATTTGCAGCCAGATTACTATTACCGTTCTGGTAAATCGTTGATGAATTCCCCGATGAATTCCTCGCGCCAGCGAAGACTTGTTCCGGACTGTCACTACTCATTTCCGAATAAGCCATATCAAACTGCTGAGCGTGAACGACCCAGGAGACTGAAAGTAACGCCAGGGTCAGTAAAGTCTTTTTCATTTCGTCACCTGTATATCTCCGGCGACTGTGTATTAGCTCACCGGGTTATTGCTGTTGACGAATTGATTATGATGTTTGGCGGAAATAAGAAACTCACCCGCACGTCGTATTTTAATTTTTAACTTCATTAAAAAGTATGAGATGTCACTTCTCATGCGGATTGACCAGAATGTTTCAGTAATACGTCAGTGACGCTAATCGACCCCATGGCATTAATCCTAAAGTGCCAGGAAACTCCGGCGCAAATAATCACACAAATGCAACTATTCCTAATCCCCTTGCGGTTTAAAAATGGCCTTAAAAGAGATCGCCGCCACATTTCCACCCCTTATCATTCCGGCTTTCACGGTATTTAGGGTGCCCGCCGGGCGCTTTACGCAGGCATATTCAGGTCTTAAAACGGCCTAACCTAAGTGAAATCGATTATACAGGAAGCAGTTATTTGAGTTATTAAAGGGGAATCATGCGCCAGACTGCTGTATCCCGTGGATTATTCAGGCCGGCATTTATTTAAATGTGCTGTCATAACAAGGTCAAACGTTAAGATAGTGTAAATCCATTACTTAAGGTTTATTTAACATGCACGTCTCATGCTAACGGAAATACATTAAGAAAATTTTATACATTTTACGTTACATTTTGAAACATAAATAAGCCTTGCGTAAGGTCATCCAAAAGCTAAATTGAGTCTGTACCGCACATAGAGCGACTTAAAATATTGTGCGCCTCACACTGCGTTTATTTGCTACTTTCAGATATGCACAGCAAATATAAAGCTATAGATTTAGCACATAATATCTCAGTCTATTACCGGTCTGTTTATACAAAGACGCAGCAGGCTGTGGCTATAAAAATCAGGGCAGGGTTTCATTATGAGTAATGAAGCAGCAATCAATAATAATATTCTTTTATTAGTGACTAAACCATCATTACAAGCCAGTGCTTTATTGCAGCAATTAAAACAGCAACTTTGTGTCAATACCCGGTTACACAGCATTCATAAAACACTTGAGGATCAGTATCTTCATCAGACACTTATTCTTTTCGACATGATGGAAGCTGACCGGCGGACTATTGAAGTCTGGCAATCCGCCATTAACCGTTATCACGAGAGTGTGAAGTTATTATTATTAAATACGCCCGATAATTACCATTTTCGGGAAATAGAAACCTGGCCGCGAATAAGCGCTGTTTTTTATCTTTCTACTGATGAAGAACATCTGGTGGAAGGGATCCGCAGCGTGATCCGCGGAGAATGCTACTTCTCTCAGGGTTTCGCCAGCTATCTGATCAATCAGTCCGGTGCCTTCCGGCACATGCATTCAGAAGATACCGGCCTGACTCATCGCGAAAAAGAGATCCTCAATAAGTTACGTGTGGGTGCGTCCAACACGGAAATCGCAAAGCTTTTGTTTATCAGTGAGAACACGGTCAAGACGCATCTTTATAATTTATTTAGGAAAATCTCGGTAAAAAACCGTACTCAGGCGGCGTCCTGGGCGAATGACAATCTCAAGCGCTGACATCATGACTATTTGCATCAGGACCTTCTGGCTCTGGCTGGCGCTGCTCTGCGCCACCTGCCTGCACGTAGAGGCTGCGGATATCAAAGACCCGGGGCTGATTACCGACCGGACAGTGACGTCGGTGGGACACGATTTTTATCGCAGCTTCACCGCCAAATGGGAACAGAACTACCCTGAAACCATCACGATTTCAGAAAGACCCAGCGCCCGCTGGGGCAGTTGGATCACCATAAAAATAGGTCAGGACACCCTTTATCAAACTCTGTTGTTTCCTAACCGTCACAACTTTGAGAAGGACGTCGATACCGCACTGGCTGGCGTGACGGAGGCATTATCACGACGTCAGCTGGACAAAGCGTTACTTGGCACCGGGGATCTTGCCCATGACGAATTTTAATGCACAGCCTCTTTTAAGGAGAGCATCGTGAATATTCCAGTCTCTGCTTCGCGTTCAGTCATGCTGCTGGCATTACTGACGGCGTCCCCGGTTTCCTGGGGAGGCAACATGGTTTTCCAGTTCATTAACCCGAATTTCGGCGGCAACCCGAATAATGGCGCGTTCCTGCTCAATGAAGCCCAGGCGCAAAACTCCTATAAGGATCCGGATTCATACGATTTCGGTTCCACCGGCACCTCTGCGCTGGATAACTTCACCGCATCGATTCAGTCGCAGCTGCTGGGCAGTCTGATGGGCAACGTGAATCAGGGCAAACCGGGTCGACTGGTGACGCAGGACTTTATTGTGGATATCCAGAATACCGACGGGCAACTGGTGATGAACGTTACCGATCGTAAAACAGGCAAGATTTCCACCATTCAGGTTCAGGGCCTGTCTGCCACTACCAACTGATTCCGACGACAAATAAAAACAGGAACAACATCATGCGCAGCTATTTATTACTCATCGCAGTTTTTGTGTTGAGCGGGTGTCTCACAGCGCCCCCGAAAGAAGCCGCCAGACCGACATTATTGCCACGGGCACCGAGTTATACCGACCTGACTCATCTCCCGGCACCGAAGGGACGTGTATTTGTCTCCGTTTATAATATTCAGGATGAAACCGGTCAGTTCAAACCGTATCCGGCGAGTAACTTCTCGACCGCGGTGCCGCAAAGCGCCACGGCGATGCTGGTCTCAGCGTTAAAAGACTCGAAATGGTTTATTCCGCTGGAACGTCAGGGACTGCAAAACCTGCTCAATGAACGCAAAATTATCCGTGCGGCTCAGGAAAACGGTAGCGTCGCTATCAATAACCAGCGTCCGCTTTCTTCTTTAGTGGCGGCAAATATTTTGATTGAAGGCTCGATTATCGGCTATGAAAGCAATGTGAAATCGGGCGGCATAGGGGCGCGTTACTTCGGTATCGGTGCCAGTACGCAGTACCAGTTGGACCAGATAGCCGTGAACCTGCGTGCTGTCGACGTCAATACCGGGGAAGTTCTGTCGTCTGTGAATACCAGCAAGACGATTTTGTCGTATGAAGTGCAGGCCGGGGTGTTCCGCTTTATCGACTATCAGCGTCTGCTGGAAGGCGAACTGGGCTATACCACCAACGAGCCAGTGATGTTGTGCCTGATGTCGGCCATTGAATCCGGGGTTATTTATCTGGTCAATGACGGTATCGACCGTAATCTGTGGCAATTGCAGAATCCATCGGAAGCGAATTCACCGATACTGCAACGCTACAAAAACAGCGTTGTCCCTGCCGAATCCTGATAGGGCAGTTGGCGAAGGGAAGGGGTGGGTTGACACCCCTTCCCTTCTTTTTTAAGCATTTAAGCAAACATCAGGTTTTATTCTCTTCGCTTTTCACCGCCTGACGGTAATTATTCACCCGCTTTTTGTCCTCGAGATTAAAGTCCGGATCGAGATAAATACTCAGCCGTTTGATCAGTAAATCGTCAAATGCAAACACCGTACAGAAATGATGGCTGCCGGCTTCCGAGGTCGGCCAGCGGTCGCCATTTTGCATCACGCCACGCATCTGCCCTTCCAGCACAATGGTGTCGCCATCGCTGAGAAACCGGAAAGCATCCTGAATATGCTGGATCTTGTCGATTTCCAGGGCGAAGCGTTTACCCAGTTCTCCCAGGGATGACTTCCCCTGCGCGGTGCCAAATTTCGGAAAAAACAGCACCACATCTTCAGCAAAGAGATCCAGCAAAGTCGAATCTGCCTGATCCAGTTTGGCGTAGAAATTCTTAACGATTTCAATGCGTTTTTCTTTCAGTTCGTGTTCTGACATTTTCACCTCGAAATTCTCCATCCAATACCTAAGCCTAGTGACTGCGGCTGATTTTGCCAGTTATGTGGTGATGCTCACAAAATGCGCACCCTGCCCCGGAAAAGAGTTTTCTGCACCGGAACACGGAACCCATTACACTGGCGTACGTTTTTACCCTTACTTCCTCTTACATTTTCGGAGAGTCACGGATGTCTCAGTTCAATCGGGCCGGCCTCAGTTTGCCCCCACTGCCCGTTCCCTCCCGCTGGCTTATTATGGTTGTCTGCCTGCTGCAGGGACTTTTGCTGTATTACTTTTTCTCAGACAGCCAGGCGGTCACGCGGTCGGCTTTCTCCCACAATATTTACGGCCAGACTATGGCATTCACATTACCGGTGCTGATTTCGTTGTCGCTGGTACGGCTGAATGACCGCCGGTTCTGGGGCGCAATGGCGTTGATTACCTTGCTGCTGGCAGGGCTGGCAACGTGGGTGAAAAGTAATGTGACCGGCACACCGGCAGATTCGGTGATGGTGCCGTTTAACCTTTCGCTGGTGGTGATGGTATTTTTTGTGCTGCCCTGGTTACAGGTGCAGACGTTCCCGGCGCACAACCGTTACCGGTACGCCCATCTTGCCGCCTGCTACAGCCAGAATATGCTGTGTGCGATGCTCACTTTCCTGCTGATGCTGCTGACCGTCGGCGTGCTGGCGCTGTGCGCTGCCCTGTTCCGGGTGATTGGCATTGAATACTTCCACGCGCTGTTTTTCGATACGCCACTGTTTATGCATCTGGTTTTCGGGCTGCTGCTGGGGATAAGCATCATCACCTGCCGCACACAACCGGCGCTGATGAACACCACCCGCAATATTATCCGTTTCATTCTCAAAGGCCTGCTGCCTCTGGTGGCGTTCGTTGCGCTGATCTTCCTGTTCGCCCTGCCGTTCACCGGCCTGACGGCGCTGTCGAAAACCTGGTCCGCCGCCAGTCTGCTGACCATTATGGCGCTGAGTCTGCTGGTGCTGGTGAACGTCGTGCGCGAAACGGACAGCGGAGTGAAACCTTATCCGCAGGCTGTCCGCTGGCTGGTCAATGCAGCCATCCTGCTGCTGCCGGTGTATGCCGCGCTGGCGCTGTATTCTACCGGTCTTCGCGTCTCGCAATACGGCTGGACGCCGCAGCGCCTGTGGGCGGTGGTGATTATTGCGGTCACGCTGACAGCGTCGCTTTGCTACAGTTCTTCCGTTTTCGATAAACGCCCGGACTGGCTGTCACGTCTGAATCAGTTCAATAAACCGCTGTCATTGTTAGTTGTATTGCTGGTTATCGCGGTCAACAGCCCGCTGCTCGATCCTTACCGTATCAGCGTCAACAGTCAGATTGCGCGGCTCGACAGCGGTAAAACACAGGCGAAAGATTTTGATCTTAAATTACTGCGCTTTGAAACCGGCCGTCGTGGCAATGAGGCGCTGGCGAAACTGCAGCAACATCCTGCGTTTACCGCTGATCCGCGCCTGCTTGCCACGGTGAAAAACACCCTGGCGCTGACCTCACGCTGGGGCTCATACAATGATAAAGAGGCCGATGCGCTGGTTAAAAATTATCGTGTTGAGGAGGCGAAGAAGATGATCACGCTGGCGAAAGGCGCAGTGCAGCCGGATGACGGCTGGTGGAAAGGTCTTCCTGCGCTGGAACAATACCGCAACACACTGCGCGATTGTCTGAGCGTTCAGGGCGTGTGTATCGTCAACACGCTGGATCTCAACAATGACAAACAGAAAGAAATCCTGCTCTGTAATACGCTCGATGCGCCTTCAGTCAACTGCCGGGTTTACACGAAGCAGGCCGGACAATGGACGCAAAGTGGCGAACTTTATCTGTATCAGGAAAAAGGTAAAGAGACGCTGATCCAGGCACTGCGCAACGGTGAAGTTAAACCCGCGCCGCGTAAATGGGCGGATATCCAGATCGAAGGGAAACGTCGCGTGGTGCATTACCAGCAGGATGAAAACTGATTTATCCGCCCGTCACCGGCAGGATTTCTGCCGGTGAACCCGCCGTTAAGGTGTCATGCGTAACAGGGTGTCATCTTTACGGAAGTAATGATGATAAATCGCCGCCAGCGCATGTAAGCCAATCAGGTAATAACCGCAGTTCGCCAGAAACACATGAGTCTGTTTCACCGTGCTGCGCACGGAGGGATCCGGCGTCACGAACTGCGGCACCTGCCAGCCAAACAATACCCAGTCACGTCCGCCAAATTCCAGCGTCAGCACACCCAGCACCGGCAGCGAGAGAAATAACAGATACAACACGCCATGTACCGCGTGCGATGCCGCAATCTGCCAGCGTGGCAAAGGCGGCGTGATGACGGGCGTGGCATAACGGGTACGCAGGAACACACGCACCCACATCAGCAGCCAGACGCAAATCCCGAAATTAAAATGCAGTAAACGCACCAGCGGCTGGTTATCTTCCGGAAAATAGTCGCGGGTCAGCATCGCGGTATACGTCAGAATAATCATCAGTAAGGTTGCCCAGTGCAGGCTTATCTGCGACAGCGAATAACGGTTTTTCATGAGCAATTTCCTGGCCGGAGGATATTAAACGCGAAATCAAAAGTGACAGAGTGAGTATAGAGAGGAATTACGCAGACTTTGTGGATAAGGCCGGGCGATAAGGATAAAGAAGTTAAAGTACTGTTATAAAAAAACCGGGCCAAAGCCCGGTCTGATTTGCTGAGGCGACTTATACGCCGACAGAAGTGTCCGGCCCAACCGGCGGTTCACTGCTGGCTTTTTTCGGGGCCAGTAAACCGTCAGCACGGAACATCGCTTTGATACCGCGAATGGCCTGACGGATACGATCCTGATTTTCGATCAGCGCGAAACGGACGTGCGTATCACCGTAATCACCAAAACCGATGCCCGGGGACACGCAGACTTTCGCGTCAGACAGCAGACGTTTGGCGAACTCCAGCGAACCTAAATGCGCATACGCTGGCGGGATTTTTGCCCAGACATACATCGACGCTTTCGGGTTTTCCACCATCCAGCCCGCTTCATGCAGCCCGCGCACCAGCACATTACGACGCTGACGGTATTGCTCGGCGATGTCTTTCACACATTGCTGATCGCCTTCCAGCGCGGCAATCGCAGCAACCTGTAACGGCGTGAACGTCCCGTAATCGTGATAACTTTTGATACGCGCCAGCGCGCTGACCAGCTCAGGATTGCCGACCATAAAGCCGATACGCCAGCCCGCCATGTTGTAACTTTTCGACAGGGTAAAGAATTCCACCGCGATATCTTTCGCGCCCGGCACTTGCATGATCGACGGCGCTTTCCAGCCGTCATACACGATATCGGCGTAAGCCAGATCGTGAATAACCAGCACGTTGTATTGTTTGGCCAGCGCGACCACGCGTTCGAAGAAGTCCAGCTCTACACATTGCGCCGTCGGGTTGGACGGGAAGCCGAGGATCATCATTTTCGGACGGGGAATGGTTTCGCGAATGGCTTTTTCCAGTTCAGCAAAGAAATCCACACCTTCTGCCAGCGGCACGGATCGCACCTGAGCACCGGCGATCACTGCGCCGTAAATGTGGATCGGATAACTTGGGTTTGGCACCAGAACAGTATCGCCATGATCGAGTGTGGCCAGCATCAGATGCGCCAGACCTTCTTTCGAACCGATGGTGACGATAGCTTCGCTTTCCGGGTCGATGTCCACCTGATAACGATCGGCGTACCAGCGGGAAATCGCACGACGCAGACGCGGAATACCGCGTGACGTTGAGTAACCGTGGGTGTCTTCGCGCTGCGCAACCTGCACCATTTTTTCCACAATATGCGGCGGTGTCGGGCCGTCAGGGTTGCCCATGCTGAAATCAATAATGTCTTCGCCGCGATGGCGTGCGGCCATTTTCAGTTCAGCGGTGATATTGAAAACATAAGGGGGAAGACGATCAATACGTGAAAAACGACGTGGTGAACTGGAATCAGCCATAATTTCCTCTGGGATACGTAAGCGCCCGGACCGTCCGAGCGACGCTGGCCGCGTTGCGGCCTTCAACGAACATAACGCAGAGAAAAACAGCTGTCGAGATACTGAGCGTTTTTTTTTACGGACGCGGATCAGTTGCCAGCAGCCCCAGCAGCCAGTCGTTCTTCCACTCGTCGCCAATGCGGTAACTGTCGCGCAAACGCCCTTCCATCTGAAAACCGCATTTCTCCAGCACGCGGCGCGAACCGTTATTGCCTTCCAGTACGTTGGCCTGCAGGCGGTGAAATCCGCAGTGGTCAAAAGCAAAGTTCAGCACTTCACGCAGGGATTCCACCGCGTAGCCTTTACGCTGATGCTCGGGCGCGAGAATAAATCCCACTTCCCCCTGTTTGTAAGGTCGCCAGTCCGGGAAGAATCCGGTCAGCCCCACGGCGGCGCCGGTCTCTTTTTCGCGGATCAGCAAGCATAACCAAAAGTCGCAATAGCGGTCCCAGTTGCCCAGCCGCTGTTCAAAACGGGTATGAACCTGAGCGGGCATCTCGATATCGCCGATAAAACGCATCACCTCCGGCGTCTGGTACAACCGCAAGAAAAATGCCCAGTCGTCAGCCTGGATGGGCTGCATAATCAGCCGCGGCGTGGATAACGAAATCATCTAGGTTGGCTCTCCTGTGTCTGCCGATGGTGAAAGTCTGACCTTTTACATATAATAACGGCTGAATCCATTTGGCACGCTTATCTTTACAGCGCGCAAAGAGTTAATCTGCTATGCCTCACATTTTCGATATGTTGCTGGCGGTCTTTGACCGCGCGGCGCTGATGCTCATTTGTCTGTTTTTCCTCACGCGTACCCCGCTGTTCCGTAAACTGCTGCATAAAGAAAACGAGAGCCACACGCCGCTGGAGCTGGCGGCGGTGACCGCCATTTTCTCGCTGTTTGCGATTTTCGGTACGCTTTCCGGGATCAACGTCGAAGGCTCGCTGATAAACGTACGCACCATCGCCATTATGTCCGGCGGGATCTTGTTCGGCCCCTGGGTCGGGATTATCACCGGCCTGATTTCAGGCACGCACCGTTTTCTCATCGACATTCACGGGCCGACGTCGATTCCGTGCCTGATCACCAGTATTACTGCCGGTTTCCTTTCCGGTTACATCAATAAAAACGTCAAAAAAGCGCTGCACTGGAAAGTCGGGATCATCGCCGGAATGCTGTGCGAAACACTGACCATGGTGCTGATTCTGCTGATGGCACGCCCATTTTCGCTCGGGCTGGATATCGTCATGAATATCGCCGCACCGCTGATCCTCGGTGCCAGTTCCATCGGCCTGATTGTGTTACTGGTACAAAGCGTCGAAGATGAAAAGGAAGTCATCGCCGCACGACAGGCGCGGCTGGCACTGGATATCGCCAATAAAACGCTGCCCTATTTCCGTAATATAGACGGCCGTAATATCGAAGGCCGAAATATCAACGCCGAATCCCTGGCCAGCATCTGCCGCATTATCCGCGAGGATATCGATGCCGATGCGGTGGCTATCACAGATACTAAAAACATACTGGCATACGTCGGCGTGGGCGCGGATGAATACAATATCGGTCATGAATCGCTGAGTGAGATGACCAAAGCCACACTGGAAAGCGGCGAGATCACGGTCAGAAACAATGATGAAATGGATCGCACGCCGCAGATCCACTCGCTGATTATTATTCCCCTGTGGGAAAAAGGCGAAGTGACCGGCTCGCTGAAAATTTATTATTGTGACCCGCACCGTATTACGTATTCGCTGAAAGTGATGGCTATCGGGCTGTCGCAAATTATGTCCACGCAGATGGAAGTCTCACGCACTGAACAACTGCGCGAGATGGCCAATAAAGCGGAAATGCGCGCATTGCAGAGCAAGATAAACCCGCATTTCCTGTTTAACGCGCTGAATGCGATTTCATCGTCGATCCGCGCCCGCCCTGACGTGGCGCGTCAGCTGATCATCAATCTTTCCCGTTATCTGCGCTACAACCTGGAACTGAATGACGAGCTGATCGACCTGCGCAAAGAACTGCATCAGGTACAGGATTACATCGCCATCGAACAGGCGCGTTTTGGCAGCAAACTGACGGTGATTTATGACATTGATGACGATATTTCGGTGAAAATCCCCAGTCTGCTGATCCAGCCACTGGTAGAAAACGCGATTGTTCACGGCATTCAGAAATGCAGCGGAAAAGGCGTGGTGGTGATTTCAGTTAAGCATCAGGCTGAGGGGATTAAAGTTTCCGTCAAAGACACCGGCCATGGCATTAATCAGGAAACCATTGACCGCGTGGCACGCAATGAAATGCCCGGCAATAAAATCGGCCTGCTGAATGTGCATCACCGCGTTTCGTTGTTATACGGGCAGGGTCTGACCATCCGGCGACTGGAGCCGGGCACCGATATTTCTTTTGTTATTACTCACGCTCCTGCGAAAGTCACGGCGGCCATACAGAGCCAGATGGCCTGATCCGCAGGGCGTTTTTCGTTTTACCCGCCCGCCTTTCGGGCCACCGCACCAGGGAGATAATTCAGTGAAAGCAATTATCGTCGAAGATGAAGTACCGGCTCAGGAAGAGCTGAGTTATCTGATCAATACGCACAGCAGCATCCAGGTCGAAGCGATATTTGACGACGGACTGGACGTGCTTAAATACCTGCAATCGCATGAAGTGGATGCGATTTTTCTCGATATCAGTATTCCGTCGCTCGACGGCGTTTTGCTGGCGCAAAATATCAGTAAATTTGCCCATAAACCTTATATCGTTTTCATCACCGCCTATAAAGAACACGCTGCAGAAGCCTTTGAAATCGAAGCGTTTGATTACATTCTCAAGCCTTATCACGAGTCACGCATTGTCACTATGCTGCAAAAGCTGGAGTCGCATTTTCGCCGTGATAAAGAACTGGCTGGTAAAGAGGCCGGAGAGAAACAGGAAGGGATCCCGCCTGTAACCGGCAACGCGCAGCGGGTCAGTCACAGTATTAATCTGATCAAAGACGAGCGGATTATTGTCACGGATATCAACGATATTTATTACGCCGCCGCGCAGGAAAAGGTGACGCAGGTCTATACCCGCAAAGAAGAATTCACCATGCCGATGAATATCACCGAATTGTGCAACCGTCTGCCGGAGGAGCATTTTTTCCGCTGTCATCGTTCATATTGCGTGAACCTGTCAAAAATCCGCGAGATCGTACCCTGGTTCAACAACACCTATATTTTGCGCTTAAGCGATTTAGATTTCGAAGTACCGGTGAGTCGCAGCAAGGTGAAAGAATTCAGGCAGTTAATGCGGTTCTGATGGGGTTTTGAGGCGGAGAGTGTTATCAGCTGGCGTGTGACTCTGAATTATTACAAAAATGTCATCAACCCGTCATCCTCAGTTTAGCCAGTAATAAGTAGACTTTGTTTCGTCGAGACAGAGGATATTTCGTACTTTCTCATGTCTGTGATGAGAAAAACCTAAATATAGCTCTGCAAAATTTTCTGCGTTATTAACAAATAACATTGAGTTCAAAAGGACGAACATATGTTTAAAAAGAAATTATTACTCGCCGGTATTATCAATGCTCTGTGTCTGACATCTGCGTATGCAGCAAACCCTCTTAGCGTCCACGTTCTGAACCTGCAAAACGGGCTGCCATCACAGGGTGTAAGCGTATCGCTCGAGAAGCAGGAAGGTAACAAATGGGTGCAGTTGAGCAGCGGAGTGACCAACGAACAGGGAAGAATTCCGGCGCTGTATCCCAATGAAAATGTGATGGAGAAAGGGAATTATCGGGTAACGTTCAAAACCGGCGAATGGTTTGAAAAGCACCATACCGCTTCATTTTTCCCGGAAATCCCCGTTATTTTTAAAGCGGATGGCTCAGTGCCTCACTATCACATTCCTCTGCTTGTCAGTCCTTACGGCTTCTCGACTTACCGCGGGAATTAAAGTCAGCACAGCAATAATGATGGGAGTTTTAAGGGCTAAAACTTTGTTAAAGCACGCTTCAACTTATTGATTCAGCATTAATACCCCACCCCAACCCTCCCCTTCGCAGGGGAGGGAGCAGATCGAACCAGACTTCATCCTCTGCGCACAGGAACGAGCTAAAACTTAGATCGTCATACCAATTGACTGACGTAAGTACGCACCTGCACCCAGCAACCCTGGCTGATCGTGGGTGATCAGGAATACCGGAATATCCATCAGGTAATCTTTGAAGCGGCCTTTATCTTCAAATGCGGCGCGGAAACCGGACGCTTTGAAGAATTCGAGGAAGCGCGGAACGATGCCGCCGGCGATGTATACACCGCCAAACGTGCCCATGTTCAGCGCCAGATTGCCACCGAAACGTCCCATGATCACACAGAACAGCGACAGCGCGCGGCGGCAGTCGACGTTCTCATCAGACAGTGCCAGTTCGGTCACGTCTTTCGGTTTGAAGTTTTCCGGCACGCGGTCGTCCGATTTCACGATAGCGCGATAAAGATTCACCAGCCCCGGACCGGAAAGGATCCGCTCGGCAGATACGTGGCCCATTTCGGTACGCAACTGCTCAAGAATAATGTCTTCTTCTTCGCTGTTCGGTGCGAAATCAACATGACCGCCCTCGCCCGGCAGGCTAAGCCACTGCTTGTTAGCGTGGATCAGATGTGCGACACCCAGACCGGTACCGGCGCCATAGATCACAGCCGGTTTTCCGTCATGCGCTTTTTTACCGCCGAACTGCAATAAATCCTCTTCTTTCAACATCGGGATCGCCATCGAGACGGCGGTGAAATCGTTGATCACTTCCAGATGTTGCAGACCTAAACTTTTCTTCATTTCTGCAATGGAGAATGCCCAGGTGTGGTTAGTCATTGCCACCCAGTCGCCGGTGATCGGACAGGCAATGGCGATGCAGGCATCTTCAATTTCCTGTTTTTGCTCAGTAAGATACTCACGGACTGTGGCTTCGAGGCTGTCATATTCCAGCCCGGAGAAGGTCTTCGCCTGCGAAATCTCGCCGCTGTCCAGCGCACAAAGCGCCAGACGGCAGTTAGTGCCCCCGACATCGCCCACCAGGGAGTATTTGGTCATGTTAATCTCCGCAAAAGTAAATTCGTTATGCTGCGCTAAAGAGTACGCTGCCAGACACGCAGATGTAAGTTGTCTTCATCAATTAAAGCGACTGGCGAAACCCCGCCCGTGGGGCAAAGCTTACAGTTTCGTGTGGGCAAAATAGCGGTAATTGCTATACGCTGCAACGCAGTTTTGAACCCGCGCACATTTATGCGGTATGTCACACAAAATAATGTTGAGCGCCCGCAAACAGACTTCGCCAGGATTCATCTAAGCTATTAGGGCAAACAAAGCGATAACGATAAATAAGGAAATTCTTGCATGTTTCATCCTCGCGCCAGAATTATGCTGGCTTTCGCCCTGCCCGCCGTCATTATCGGGGTGCTGTCCAGCCTGATTCTGGTCTTTCTCATGATGATCGCCGGTGCATTGCAAAACCTGCTGTGGCAACACATTCCCGCCGTTTTACAGGTGAATACGGAGTCTGCCAGCTGGACACTGTTTATGCTGACGCTGACCGGCATCGGTGTTGGCGCGATTATCAAGTATATGCCAGGCCACGCGGGGCCGGATCCGGCCACTGAATCGCTGATTGGCGCGCCGGTGGCGGTTAACGCATTACCGGGTCTGGCGCTGGCGCTGATGGTCGGACTGGCCGGCGGCGTCAACCTCGGGCCGGAACATCCGGTCACGGTGATTAATATCGCACTGGTGGCGTGGCTGGGTGGACGTCTGATGCCTAAAGTGCCGACCACTGACTGGGTGATCCTGGCGGCAGCCGGGACTATCGGCGCACTGTTTGGCACGCCGGTCGCGGCGGCGCTGATTTTCTCGCAAACCCTCGGTACCAATAAAGATGTCCCGTTATGGGATCGCCTGTTTGCGCCTTTGCTTGCCGCCGGTGCCGGTGCGCTGACCACCGATCAGTTCTTCCAGCCGGATTTCTCGCTCAGCATTCCTTCTTATGATTCGTCCAGCCTGATCGACATTTTCAGCGGTTCCGTCGTGGTGCTGATCGCCATCGCGCTGGGGATGATCGCCGTATGGCTGTTCCCGCATATGCACCGGCTGTTCAATACGATCCAGAATCCGATATTACGTCTCGGGCTGGGCGGTTTTGTGCTGGGTCTGCTGGCGCTGATCGGCGGAGAAATCACGCTGTTCAAAGGTCTGGATGAAATGAAAGAGCTGGCACATTCCAATCAGCTGTTTGAGATGGGACCTCTGCTGGCGATTACGCTCACCAAACTCGCGGCGTTAGTGGTCGCTGCCGCCTGTGGTTTTCGTGGCGGGCGCATTTTCCCGGCAGTGTTTGTCGGGGTATCGCTCGGGTTGATGTTGCATCAGTACGCACCGGATGTGCCTGCAGCCGTGACAGTTTCCTGTGCTGTGATGGGGATGGTGCTGGTGGTGACACGCGACGGCTGGCTGAGTCTGTTTATGGCGGCCGCCGTGGTACCGGGGCTGAAACTGTTGCCATTGCTGTGCATTGTCATGCTGCCAGCCTGGCTGATGCTGGCCGGTAAGCCACTGATGCAGGTTGCAAAACAGCGGCTGAACCGGGAGATTACAGAAGAAGATTAACCCTGTTTTAACGCAAATTCCGCCGCCGCCAGTGCATGAATGGCGGTGGTGTCGAAGACCGGTACGCTCGCGTCTTCTGCACCGACCAGCAGGGTGATTTCGGTACATCCAAGAATGATCCCTTCCACGCCCTGCTGTTCTAATTTACTAATAATCCGGCGATATTCCTCGCGGGAATCCTCCTTAATCATGCCCAGACACAGCTCTTCGTAAATGATGCGGTGGACAATCGCCCGGTCGGCTTCGTCCGGCGTCACCACGTCAATCTGATGCTTTTCCTGCAAACGTCCGCGGTAGAAATCCTGTTCCATGGTGAAACGCGTGCCGAGCAGGCCGATTTTACGCAGCCCCTGCCCTTTGATTTTTTCAGCCGTCGCATCGGCGATATGCAGCAGCGGCAGGCCGCCGATGCGTTCGATATCGTCCGCCACTTTATGCATGGTGTTGGTGCACACGACGATAACGTCCGCGCCTGCACGCGCCAGTGAATTGGCGGCGTTACCGAGAATTTCACCCGCCTGCTGCCAGTCACCCGCCATTTGCAGCTTTTCGATTTCATAAAAATCTACGCTGTAGAGAAACAGTTTGGCCGAATGCAGGCCACCCAGTTGCTGTTTCACATGCTCATTGATCATGCGGTAATACGGTACGGTGGATTCCCAGCTCATACCGCCAATCAGCCCTAACGTTTTCATCTTGACGCCCTGTATTTTCCGGATGCCAAAACCATAACCGACAAAAAGCCCGCGGACAAAGAAAATGTCGGCGGGCTTTTTTGTGCTGCTTTACAGAAATGAGAATTACTGTTTAGCCGGGCAATCCTCTGCTGCCAGACGACGGTTCATCCAGCGCTGACGGAGCGTGTCGTACACCCAGTTGTACGCCACGGTATACGGCAGGAAGAACAGGAAGAACCCGATTTCCAGCATAAAGGCGTCCAGCAATCCGATGCCCAGCCACAGCGCGGCAATCGGCAGACCCATTATGATAAATCCGCCTTCGAAGCCCAGCGCGTGCGCTACGCGGATTTTAAATGTCCGCACCACACGGGAAACCGGCCAGAATTTGTCAAACAGGCTGTTATAGACGATGTTCCAGACCATTGCTGTCGTCGATAACATGATAGCCAGTGCGCCCATTTCCCAGACCGGTTTGTTCAGCGCCCAGGCGGCGGCCGGCGCTGAAATCAGCACGGCGAGGGTTTCAAAACCTACCGCATGGAAGATGCGTTCGCCGAATGTTTTCTGAGAGATATTCCGTGTTTGCTTAGACATAAAAACCTGCCTGATTCCTGATTGTTGTTACGTTAAATGCTACGTGACGGCTGTCACAGGCGGTCATTATCATCACTAAATGAGATAGGTAAAAGATAGAAAGTATCTATAAAATAGATGGATTGAATTCAAAGGATCATCTTATGCGTTATTCCCCGGAAGCCCTGATAGCCTTTGTCGAAGCCGCCGATGCCGGATCGTTTTCAGCGGCAGGGCGTAAGCTGCGCAAAAGTCAGTCCACCGTCAGCACGGCAATTGCCAATCTGGAAGTAGATTTAGGCGTCACATTATTTGACCGCCAGAGCCGGCATCCGGTGCTGACTCCTGCCGGACAGCGCGTGCTGAGCCACGTTCAGGCCATTCTGGCCGCCAGCGAACGGCTCGATGAACTGGCGGTACGCTTATCAACGCAGGTGGAAACCCGCCTGACGTTTGTGCTGTCCGACACTTATCAGCCGACCCATCACGAAGCGCTGCTGCGCCGCTTTGAGCGCCGGTATCCGGATATTGAATTTGAGTGTCAGATTGCTGAAGATCAGGACGTGATCGACCTGTTGCAGTCCGGCCGTGCGCATATTGGCATGGTGGAAGTGCAGGCGAGTTATCCGCCGGATATCGGTGTGGCGCGCCTGCCGGAGCAAACGGATATGTCGATTTTTTGCAGCCGCGAGCATCCGCTGGCAAAAATGACTGACCTGCAACCGGAGCAATTAAACACCTTTCGCCAGCTCTGTCTGCAACCTTACAGCCGCCGGGAAATGCCCCGCGCACAGGGGCAAATCTGGTCAGCACCCAGTTATCTGATGCTGCTGGAAATGGCGGAACAGGGATTTGGCTGGGCGACGTTGCCGCACTGGCTGGTGAAGCAGTTCGGACATGACAAACTGGTCAGCCTGCCGATGCGCGGCTGGCCGAAACAGATTTCGGTGGATGCGGTGTGGAGTAAGAACAATCAGCCCGGACCGGCGGGGTCATGGTTCATCGACCAGCTCATTGATCCGCCGTTACCGGAAACCGATTTACTGTCCTGAGTTACGCTTCGCCAGCGATTTGGTGACGGAATTCAGCAGCTCAGGAATATCCATTTTCGGCAGAACCACTTCTATCCAGGCCATCTGACGCTGCGCGGTAGCCTTTTCTATCGCGTCCTTCAGAGCCTGCGGCGAATCTGCCCGCGCGCTGAACACCTCTTTGCCGCCAAATGCCGCCGGGAACTGGGTCCAGTTCCACTGCGCGATGTCGTTATAACGCTGGGTTTCGCCGTGGATCGCCCGCTCGACGGTGTAGCCGTCGTTATTAATCACAAAAACAATCGGGGGCAGACCGTAACGGATGGCGGCACCTAATCCCTGAAGGGTCAGTTGCGCAGAACCGTCGCCGATCAGCAGCACCACGCGGCGATCCGGTACAGCAATCTGTACACCAAACGCGGCAGGCAGCGTAAAGCCAATGGAACCCCACAACGGCTGGACAACGAACTGGCAATCTTGTGGCAGACTCAGCGCCGCTGCACCGAAACAGGCGGTGCCCTGCTCAGCAACCAGCACGTCGCCCGGTTGCAGTAAATCCTGAATTTGTTGCCAGAAGGCATACTGCCCGAGGCTGTTATCGTGCGACAAAGGCAGGGTGTTGCGTTTAACGGTGTATGGCACTGATCCGCAACCCAGTTCGGCGGTAAGCCGGTGCATCACGCTTACCGTTTTTGCGAGCGGCAACTGGTGGAAGATCTGGTCACCTACACGGGCAAAAAAGGGCTGGAGGTCGATGCATTTACCGGGCGGAAGCTGCTGGGTAAAACCGGCAGTAATGGTGTCGGTGAATTTCACGCCGACGGTAATCACCAGGTCCGCTCCTTCAATCGCTTCTTTGGTTGATGGCGCGCTGGCGGCTCCCGAATAAGTCCCGGCAAAGTGCGCCTGCTGTTCGTTGAATAAACCTTTGCCCATCAGCAATGTGGAATGCGCGAGCGGCACGTCTTCCATCCATTGTTCCAGCGCCTTTTTCACTTTGAAACGGTCTGCCAGAAAATCCGCCAGTAGTGAAACACGGTTTGCGCCCCGCAGATGCTTTTCCGCTGCGGCAACAAATGCTTCAAGAGAGGAAGGCGAGAAAGGTGGCTGTCTTGCAGGCTGCGGATGTGCTCTGGTGCTGACCGGCAGCGCGGCGACGTCGCTTGGCAGCAACAGATAACCCGGACGTGAGGTGTACATCACTTCTTCGATAACGCGGTCGATTTCGGTCAGCGCATTTTCCGGCGTCAGGGAAGCCTGCGCCACGCTGACCGGTTCTGACATCCCCATAAAGTGGCTAAATTCGCCATCGCCCAGCGTGTGATGCAGCAACTCGCCTTTACGCTGTGACGTCAGCGCCGGTGCGCCGACGATATGCACCACCGGCACATATTCGGCGTAACTGCCAGCAATGCCGTTCAGCGCACTCAGCTCGCCGACACCGAAGGTGGTCAGCAATGCCGCAATCCCTTTGGTACGCGCATAGCCATCTGCGCCATAAGCAGCATTTAATTCATTAGTGCAGCCGATCCAGGTGATTTGCTGATGGTTAATGACGCTGTCGAGGAATTTCAGATTGTAATCACCCGGCACGCCAAACAGTTCGGAGATCCCGCTAAATGACAAGCGGTCTAAAAGATAGTCACCTACGGTGTATTCATTTTCCATGACGATCCTCTGTTAAAAATTGTGTAAACAGTTAATCCCACTAACTGAAGTATTACTCTACTTGGGGAAATAGGATATTTATTATCCGAAACAGGTGCTGGAAACGCAGAGTTACAGCCCTGCACCGGATTAACGCAGGGCGTTTTATTCAGCAGTTACGGTAATACGCAGGAAGAATAGTCACGGTGATCAACCGCCATGAGCTTAAGGATTGTTCCGGATGTGATCTGAATAGCTGGAAATGCTTGTGAAAGCGCATACACTAAAATCGTTTTTTTATGACATTGTTACCCTTCTGTTCACTCCTGAATTTATTATAAGGACTCACATGGTGTATCAAGCCAGTCCAACCCGTTACGAAAATATGGAATACCGTCGCTGCGGCCAGAGCGGTTTAAAACTGCCTGTCGTTTCACTCGGCCTGTGGCATAACTTCGGCGATAACGCCCATTTTGAGAATGGCCGGAAACTGATCCGCCATGCTTTCGACCACGGGATCACTCATTTTGACCTCGCCAATAACTACGGCCCGCCTCCGGGATCTGCGGAACAGCATTTTGGCCGCATCCTGCAGGAAGATTTACTGCCTTATCGCGATGAGCTGATCATCTCTTCCAAAGCCGGTTACACCATGTGGGACGGCCCTTACGGTGACTGGGGTTCGAAAAAATATCTGGTCGCCAGTCTGAACCAGAGCCTGAAACGCATGGGTCTGGAGTACGTGGATATCTTCTATCATCACCGCCCGGATCCGGATACGCCGCTGGAAGAAACCATGGCAGCGCTGGATTTGATCGTGCGTCAGGGCAAAGCGCTGTATGTCGGTTTATCGAATTATCCGGCTGAGCGCGCCAAAAAAGCCTTCGACATCCTGAAAGATCTCGGCACGCCGTGCCTGATTCATCAGCCGAAATATTCCATGTTTGAGCGCTGGGTAGAAGCGGATCTGCTGGATACGCTGGCGGATAATGGTGTGGGTTCAATCGCCTTCTCGCCACTGGCGGGCGGCGTACTGACAGACCGATATCTGGCAGGCATTCCGCAAGATTCACGAGCCGCCAGCGACAGTAAATTCCTGACCACCGATCAGCTGACCGAAGAAAAGCTGGAGAAAGTGCGTAAGCTTAATGAGATTGCGCAGGCGCGCGGTCAGAAACTTTCGCAGATGGCACTGGCGTGGGTTCTGCGCGGCGACCGCGTGACCTCCGTGCTGATTGGTGCCAGTAAAACCAGCCAGATTGATGATGCGGTGGGCATGATCGCCAACCGTCAGTTCAGCGCAGAAGAGCTGGCATCAATCGAAGGCATTCTGGTGTAAACGCTTACCCGAATGAGAAAAAAAAGCGCCTTTATGGAGAGTGTGTAAGCTTTGCGTTAAGGCGCGTAAATCATTCAAAACAGGATTGTAAGCAATAGAACCCGTGCCCGCTTCACCTTATAACTGTCAGCATAAATTATAAGGAATCTGGGGCCGCTCATGTTAAAGCCAGTATTATTCGCCACATTGTTCTTTGCCCTGCTCCCTGCGGCGGTACACACCGTGCAGGCCAGCAGCTTCAGCCTGAATACGCCAGGCCTTTCTATCAATATCGGTGACCGTGATAACCGGGGTTATTACTGGGACGGCTATGACTGGCGTAATCCTGGCTGGTGGAATAGCTATCGCGGTCATCATTATGGTTACCGTGGGCCGCGTGGTCATTACTGGGATGGTTACCGCTGGCGCGATCAGGGCTGGTGGGATCAGCGCCATCCGCCGCGTCGCCCGATGCCACCGCCGCATTATTATCATGGCGACCATGGGCGTCCGCATAATGACCACGGGCGCGGTCACGGTCACGGTCACGGACATGACAAAGGACGCGGCCACGACGATCACCGTGGCGGGCATGGCGATCACCGTCATTAATCAAATGAATGACAGAAAAGAAAACGGGACAGCGCAAACTGTCCCGTTTTTTATTGCCTGACGTTTTCAGGACTCTATTTCAGCATGCCAATCAGCAGATAAAGGTTGAGGCTGACGACTATCAGCACAATCAGCCGCCCCGCCCACTGCACGGTTTTGGTGTTGACCATGTCGCCCATCAGGCTGCGGTTACCGGTAAAGGCCAGCAGCGGCAACAGCGCCAGCGCAATCCCGAAGCTCAGCAATACCTGACTCATCACCAGAATACGTGTGGCGTCTAATCCCATCAAAATTACAATAAATGACGGCATCATGGTGACCGTACGGCGCACCCACAGCGGAATGTAGAATTTCACAAAGCCCTGCATCACCACCTGTCCGGCCAGTGTGCCCACTACGGTCGACGATAAACCGGCAGCCACCAGGCTCAGACCAAAAGTGGTCGCAGCGGCGTGACCGAGCAAGGGTTGCAGGGTCAGATAGGCTTCATCGAGTTCACTGATCCCGCTGTGTCCGCTGAAATGGAACGCGGCAGCAGCGGTTGCCATCATCGCCAGATTCACGAAACCGGCAATGGTCATCGCAATACCGACGTCCAGCTTGGTGGCGGAATAACGCTGCGCTTTAGATGCCTCACCGCCCCGCTGGGTCAGCGAAGAGTGCAGATAAATGACGTGCGGCATGATGGTCGCACCGAGCACACCGGCAGCCAGATAGACGGAATCCGCCGTCGGCAGAGAGGGGATCAGCATCCCTTTACCGAGCGCCATCATGCTTGGCTGCGAGAAGAACAATTCGACAATATAAGCCGCTGCGACAAACAGCAGTAAACCGGCGATCACCAGTTCCAGCGGCTTTTGCCCACGCTTTTGCAGCCCGAGGATAATAAAGGTGGCAATCCCGGTCAGCACTGCGCCTTGTAACAGCGAGACGCCGAGAAGCAATTTGAAGCCGATCGCCGCGCCAATGAATTCAGCGAGATCGGTGGCCATGGCGATGATTTCCGCCTGTACCCAGTAAGCCCAGACAGCCGGGCGCGGGAAGCGGTCGCGGATATGTTCAGCGAGGTTTTTACTGGTCGCAATACCGAGTTTGGCAGACAACAGCTGGATCAACATCGCCATGACGTTGGCCCAGACCACCACCCATAGCAACTGATAGCCATAAGAGGCACCGGCCTGAATGTTAGTCGCAAAGTTGCCCGGATCGATATAGCCGATGGCGGCAATAAAGGCTGGCCCCATCAGTGAAAGCTTCATCTTTCTGGACGCGCGGCCTGAGGATTCGGCCCGGCTGTTCAGCATAGTTAGTTAACCCTTACAATTATTACGCTTACATCAATCATATCTAATTGATAATGATTATCAAGTGCATTTAGAATGATCTGAGTAATTACTCTGATAGGCAGTAGCAGTAAGCGAGAGGGTGATAACTGAAAGGTGAATCGCTCACCCGACTTCAGAAAGCCAGACGCAGCGCACTTTCCTAAAACAGACATTTACAGGCCAGATTCAGAACGCATTACGGCACATGATAAAACTAGCACAGGAAAGCTAATTGTGCTTAGTTTTATTAACATCTTGATTTTTTGTGTGATAGGCCGCGATTTGTTGCAATTCGTGTTTGTAATTTCTATATTTGCAATCGACTTCACGTTTTAAATGTACGCGTTACATAAAATGTCCGTCGAAATATAGCCTGCCTCTAATTTGGAGCACCCATGTCCCGAATATTGCACTTTGTATTAGCGTTGGCCGTTGTCGCTGCACTCGCTTTACTGGTGAGCCGTGACCGGAAGAATATCCGTTTACGTTTCATTGTTCAGCTTTTGGTCATCGAAGTCTTATTAGCCTATTTCTTCCTGAACTCTTCAATAGGTTTAGGTTTTGTGAAAGGCTTCTCAGACTTGTTTGAGAAATTATTAGGATTCGCTGCGGAAGGGACCGGCTTCGTATTTGGAGGCATGAGCGATAAAGGATTAGCGTTCTTCTTCTTGAAAGTCTTGTGTCCGATCGTGTTTATCTCTGCACTGATCGGTATTTTACAGCACATTCGCGTACTGCCTTTCGTCATCCGTATTATCGGTACGGTTCTGTCGAAAATTAATGGCATGGGAAAACTGGAATCTTTCAACGCCATCAGCTCCCTGATTTTGGGTCAGTCAGAAAACTTTATCGCGTATAAAGATATTCTGAGCAAAATGTCTGAAAAACGTATGTACACCATGGCAGCCACAGCCATGTCGACGGTTTCTATGTCGATTGTGGGTGCGTACATGACCATGCTGGAACCGCGCTTTGTTGTTGCTGCGCTGGTGCTCAACATGTTCAGTACTTTCATCGTACTGTCGTTGATCAACCCTTATAAAGTTGATTCAGAAGAAGACCTGCAAATCGGTAACACGCACCAGGGTCAGAGTTTCTTTGAAATGCTGGGTGAATACATCCTGGCCGGTTTCAAAGTGGCTATCATCGTTGCAGCCATGTTGATTGGTTTCATCGCATTGATTTCCTGCCTGAATGCGTTGTTCGACGTCGTATTCGGCATCAGCTTCCAGGGCGTGCTGGGTTATGTCTTCTATCCATTCGCATGGATGATGGGCGTACCGAGCCACGAAGCCTTGCAGGTAGGCAGCATCATGGCAACCAAACTGGTTTCCAATGAATTCGTTGCGATGTTGGATCTGCAGAAAGTTGCGACCGAACTGTCACCACGCGGCGTGGGCATCTTGTCCGTGTTCCTGGTGTCTTTCGCAAACTTCTCTTCTATCGGTATCGTTGCCGGCGCAATCAAAGGCCTGAACGAGCACCAGGGCAACGTGGTTTCACGCTTCGGCCTGAAACTGCTGTACGGCTCAACGCTGGTTAGCGTGTTGTCTGCTTCTATCGCGGGTCTGGTACTGGCGTAAGCAAGCAAACGACTGAAAGACAAAGAAACCCGCTTCGGCGGGTTTTTTTATGGCGGTAATTCAGGGATAAACGGAACGTGAGGAAATCACCGGATCGCAGAAAGCAAAAAACCCGCCGAAGCGGGTTTCTTTAATATTTGGTGGAGATAAGCGGGATCGAACCGCTGACCTCTTGCATGCCATGCAAGCGCTCTCCCAGCTGAGCTATACCCCCACACGAGGTAGTCCACATTTTACTTCTTTTGTTTCCCCTTGTAAGGAAACAGCCAACTTGCTCTGGAAAGGAAGTTGGTGGAGATAAGCGGGATCGAACCGCTGACCTCTTGCATGCCATGCAAGCGCTCTCCCAGCTGAGCTATACCCCCAATTCATGCCCGTAAAAACGGGTGAACGGGGCGCATAATATGAAACGTCGCTACCCCTGTCAACGGCTAAATCCGTTTCTGAATTCAAGCGCTGAAAAAGCCGCCAAATACCCCATTTCGCAGGGAAAAATACGCTGACCTGACGCAAATTTTTAGCCGGATGCATTGTTTTACAATTTGGCCGCCAGCCGGCGTTTTTCCTAGCTTTCTGATCTCGCTACGCATTTTCTTAACATCTATGTCTGAATGATTAATGGAATGTTAGCAGACTATGAAAATCGTCTTGTTTTGAGATAAATCTCAGAATAGACTGCTCGCGCAATAATCATAACTCACTACATTCGAGCACTCCCATGTCCTTGTATTCACCTAAAGAAATCGCATCCATCGCTGTCACGGCGGGCGTTAATAAAAGCCATGCTTCCGTGTTGAATTTGTTAATTTTGGGCTTCCTGGCTGGCGCATTTATCGCCACCGGATTCCTGCTGGATCTGCACGTAATAGGGACGTTACCTGCATCCTGGGGTTCATTCAGTAACTTGCTGGGCGCGGCAGTCTTCCCGGTGGGCATCATACTGACGGTATTAGCAGGGGGAGAACTGCTGACCGGTAACATGATGACCTTGCCTATCGCCTGGTTCGCGCGTCAGATCAGTCTTTACGCCGTTCTGCGTAACTGGTTCTGGGTGACCCTCGCTAACCTGCTGGGCAGCCTGGCAGTGGCCTATTTCTTCGGCCACGTTCTGGGTCTGACGGAAGGCGCCTTCCTGAGCAAAACCGTGGCCACTGCCACCGCGAAAGTGAATGCTGATTTCATGCACGCATTCATTTCCGGTATCGGCTGTAACTGGCTGGTGTGTCTGGCAATCTGGCTGGCCTTCGCCAGTAAAGAAGTCGGCGGCAAAGTGATCGGTATGTGGTTCCCGGTCATGGCGTTCGTGGCCATCGGCTTCCAGCACGTGGTGGCGAATATGTTCATCGTTCCAGCCGCTATTTTTGCTGGTGCGCTGAGCTGGTCTCAGTATTTCCCGAACTTCGTGGCCGTATTCCTCGGTAACGCTGTCGGTGGCGCGGGTTTCGTCGGGCTGATGTACTTCCTCGCCTACCGCCCTACCGCTCAGGCTCCTGCAACTGAACAACGTTAATTAAGACGTTTTCACGCGAGCGTTTCGCAGAAAGCAAAAAAGCCAGCCGGTTTCCCGAGCTGGCTTTTTTATCGCTTTTTAACAGCGATTACTGAGCTTGTGTTTCGCGCTCAGCAATAAAGGCTAACGCCATATCGATACGCGCCAGCACACGGCTCTGGCCAATAGCGTGGACGGTCACGTCAACACCCGGAGACTGACCTGCGCCTGTTACCGCAACACGCAGTGGCATGCCGACTTTACCCATCCCGACTTCCAGTTCATCCGCCGTGCCCTGAATAGCGTGGTGAATGTTCTCAGCAGTCCAGTCAGTGATCGCAGCCAGTTTGGCGCGAACGACTTCCAGCGGCTGACGCGCAACCGGACGTAAGTGTTTCTTCGCCGCATCGGCATCAAACTCTGCAAAGTCTTCGTAGAAGTAACGGCAGGATTCTGCCATCTCTTTCAGCGTCTTGCAGCGCTCGCCCAGCAGGGTCACGATTTCGAACAACTGCGGGCCGTTACGGGTTTCGATACCGGCCTGCTCCACATGCCACAGCAGATGGGTCGCCACGTAATGCGGATCCATCGTATTGATGTAGTGATGGTTCAGCCATTGCAGTTTTTCAGTGTTAAACGCACTGGCAGATTTGCTGACGTTCTCCAGTGAGAACAGCGCTTTCATTTCGTCGCGGCTGAATATTTCCTGATCGCCATGAGACCAGCCCAGACGCACCAGATAGTTCAGCAGCGCTTCCGGCAGATAGCCGTCGTCGCGGTATTGCATTACACCGACCGCGCCGTGGCGTTTAGACAGTTTTTTACCGTCGTCGCCCAGAATCATGGAAACGTGCGCGTAAACCGGTACCGGTGCGCCCAGCGCTTTCAGGATGTTAATCTGACGCGGGGTATTGTTGATATGGTCTTCGCCACGGATAACGTGAGTGATTTCCATATCCCAGTCATCAACCACAACACAGAAGTTATAGGTCGGGGAACCGTCGGTACGGCGGATGATCAGATCATCGAGCTCGTCATTGCTGAATTCGATCGGGCCTCGGATCTGGTCATCAAAGATGACAGAACCTTCCTGCGGGTTACGAAAACGCACCACGCACGGCTCATCCGCAGCGTGATGTTCGTGGCTGTCGCGGCAACGACCGTCATAACGAGGCTTCTCGTTATTGGCCATTTGTTCTTCACGCAGCGCTTCCAGACGTTCTTTAGAGCAATAGCATTTATACGCGGTGCCGTTTTCCAGCATCTCATCAATAACTGCATTGTAGCGGTCAAAACGTTTGGTCTGGAAATACGGGCCTTCATCCCAGTCCAGATTCAGCCAGTTCATGCCATCCATAATCGCGTCGATTGCTTCCTGAGTGGAACGCTCGAGATCGGTATCTTCGATACGCAGCACAAACTCGCCGCCCAGGTTGCGGGCAAAGAGCCAGGAATAAAGCGCGGTACGGGCGCCACCGACGTGCAGATAGCCGGTCGGGCTTGGGGCAAAACGGGTTTTGATTTTCATCTGGGTGCAACCTTAATAACGCAACGCCGAAAAACGTTGCTATCAATTAACAAAAAGTGGCTGACATTCTACCACTCTGCCCTGATTCCTCAACGCACAACCACGGGCAGTCCTATGGTTTAAGGCCATGAATGCGTAAAGAATCGACTACACGGGCGAGAAACGCGTCATGTTGTCTAAAAATAAGCCGAACGATCATTTTTGTTTTTAAAAAGCGTTGACGTAATTTCAAGTATCCCTATAATGCGACTCCATCACGACGGGGGCGATTAGCTCAGTTGGTAGAGCATCTCCTTTACACGGAGGGGGTCGGCGGTTCGAGCCCGTCATCGCCCACCACTCTTTAAGAGTGCCGCGTTGTGATAAGTAGGAAGAATTGAGAAATGGGCGATTAGCTCAGTTGGTAGAGCATCTCCTTTACACGGAGGGGGTCGGCGGTTCGAGCCCGTCATCGCCCACCATTTCTCAGCAAGTTTCTTCTTACATGGGGAAGTACCCAGAAGTGGGCGATTAGCTCAGTTGGTAGAGCATCTCCTTTACACGGAGGGGGTCGGCGGTTCGAGCCCGTCATCGCCCACCACTTCTGCGGGCCGTTAGCTCAGTTGGTAGAGCAGTTGACTTTTAATCAATTGGTCGCTGGTTCGAATCCAGCACGGCCCACCAATTCAGAGAAAAGCGCCTTTAGGCGCTTTTTTCGCATCTGTACTCCGGAGAAAATCCGTGATGGAGGCGAACCAGCTGCTGGTTCTATTTTTCCCCTCCCCCTACTCCAGCTTAAACATCGGCACGACTTTATTGTGCAGCGCCGGGTTATCGCTTTCATCCTTCAGATTCACTCCCGACAATTTCCGCTGGAAAGATTGTTCGAGCAGCCACGCCAGCTTAAAAGCCGCCTGCGGATAGTTCAGCCCTTCCGGACGCACATTCGAAATACAATTTCGTTCTGATTCCAGCCTTTTGGTGTGCGGCCCCCAGGTCATGTAAATCCCTAAACTGTCGGGAGATGACAATCCCGGACGCTCGCCGATCAAAATCGCCACCGCTCTGGCTTTCATCGCCTGCGCAATATCATCGCCCAGCGCAACCCGCGACTGATGCGCCAGCACTACCGGCCCGATTTTCAGCTCCAGCGTGCGCAGATAAGGCAATAACGCCGCAATCAGCGGCACAGCCTGCCGGTGTACCGCTTTCGATGACAAACCGTCGGCGATGACCAGCACCACGTCAGCAGGCTCCGGCGTCAGCCGTTGTAATGCCTGACGGCTTTGTTCAGATAATTTGCGTCCGAGATCAGGACGGCACAAATAGGTCGCCCTGTCAGGCGCTGCGCTGGCCACAGTCAGGGTATCCAGCCCGAGCGCGAATAATTCAGGCTCAAGGGACTGACTGTCGAATGGCTGATGCACTGCGTCACGCGCCTGCGCATGGGCTAAACCAAAGCGCAGCAGCTCGTCCGTCGGCAGACTCGAACCGGTGCGCCCCAGCGCAATACGTGCGGCGGTAAACTGGCGCAGCGTTTCCCACGGGTTGTTATGCACCAGAGGCGACAGCTCCTGCCCTTTTTCTTTATTCATCAGTACAGACCTCAGCTCAGTTGCGGCAACTGACGCAGTAACGGATGGGACGCCCGGGTGTCCTGCAATGCGCCCTGCGGATCGATTATTTTCATTTTCTCCAGCCAGACGGCAAATTCCGGCGCATGTTTCAGCCCGAGTAATTCACGGATGTACAACGCATCGTGGAAAGACGTGCTCTGATAATTGAGCATGATGTCATCCGCACCCGGTACGCCAATCAGGAACGTCAGTCCGGCGGTGCCGAGCAGCGTCAGCAAAGTGTCCATATCATCCTGATCCGCTTCAGCATGGTTGGTGTAACACACATCGCAGCCCAGCGGCACGCCGAGTAATTTGCCGCAGAAATGATCTTCCAGCCCGGCACGAATGATTTGTTTACCGTCATACAGATATTCCGGGCCGATAAAACCGACCACGGTATTGATCAGCAGCGGCGAAAAATGCCGTGCGATGGCATACGCGCGCGCCTCACAGGTTTGCTGATCGACCCCGAAATGCGCATTGGCGGATAAACAACTGCCCTGCCCGGTTTCGAAATACATTACGTTATCGCCCAGCGTGCCGCGTTTCAGGCTGAGAGCCGCCTGTTGTGCTTCCGCCAGCAGCGCCAGATTGATACCAAAACCGCTGTTCGCCGCTTCGGTTCCTGCAATCGACTGAAACACCAGATCGACCGGCGCGCCACGTTCCACCAGTTTGATGGTGTTGGTGACATGCGTCAGCACGCAGGATTGCGTGGGAATTTCAAAACGCGTGATGATGTCATCCAGCATGTAATTCAGATTTTCCAGCAGCGGCAGACTGTCGCTGGCGGGATTAATGCCGATCACCGCATCGCCGGAACCGTACAGCAAACCGTCGAGCATACTGGCGGCAATGCCCTGCAAATTATCCGTCGGATGATTCGGTTGCAGGCGCACACTCATGTGTCCCGGCAACCCGATGGTATTGCGAAATTTGGTGATCACCCGGCATTTCTTCGCCACCAGGATCAGATCCTGATTGCGCATCAGTTTGCTGACCGCAGCGGCCATTTCCGGCGTGATCCCACGGGCGACAGCCGCCAGCACATGACTGTCGGTTTTCTCACTCAACAGCCAGTCACGAAAATCCCCGACGGTCAGATGTGAAATCGCGGCAAACGCCGCGACATCGTGGGTATCAACAATCAGCCGCGTGACCTCATCGTCTTCATAGGGCACCAGCAACTGCTGCAGGAACGTTTTGAGCGGCACGTCGGCCAGCGCCATTTTCGCCGCCATGCGTTCTTCTGCGCTCGAGGCAGCCACTTCAGCCAGATAGTCTCCCGAGCGCGCGGGCGAGGCCTTTGCCATCAGTTCGCGTAAATCCTTAAACTGATAACTGCGGTGACTTAATGTCGTCTGAAACATAACACTCCTTAGCTCACCGGATTATTTACCACTTTTTTCGCGCACCGGTCGCAGGCCGCGTAGTTGCAGATCTTCTGCGGCGTCCGCCCGCGCCTGATGGGTGACGGGGACCTGACATTGGCCAGCAACATCATGGCGACGAAGATCAGAAACAGTAAGGTATGTAGTAAATCATAGCCATCAGGCAGACTGTTGCAAAGGCTGTACCACTTGAGAAACCCAGAACCGCCGCGGCCTGGCGCCATATTCACGGACTGTCTGCTTCATTTTGGCGCGGGCTCCGGGAGCGGCGAACCCGAAACGGTGCGCTAAAAAACGTCACAAAATCGCGTTACAATTCGGCATCGCCAAAAAAGGAGTACTGCACGTGATCAACCGGGAACTGCAAATTATCACCTGGCTCAGGGAAGAACCGTTGCACCTGCGGGCGCTGATGCAGGCCAGCGAACTGGGGCTGAACGATGCCTGGCTGGCGGCAGGATTTGTCCGCAATCTGGTGTGGGACCGGCTGCACGGTTATGAAAATGCCACGCCGCTTAACGATATCGACGTGGTGTATTTCAATCCTGAGGATTGTTCGGCAGAAGCAGATGAGCGCTACGAGCAACTTCTGCAGGAAAAATCTCCAGACTTGCCCTGGTCGGTAAAAAATCAGGCACGCATGCATGAACGCCACGGACACGCGCCTTATGTTTCCAGTGCAGAGGCCATAAGTCATTGGGTTGAGGTGGAAACCGCCATCGGCGCAAGGATGAATGCCGGCGGACAAATTGAGCTTAACGCTCCGCTCGGGCTGGATACCCTGTTTACCTTCACCATCACGCCCAATCCGCGCCATGCGATTGCGAGCGTTTTTGCCGGACGCGTCAGCAGTAAAGGCTGGCTGGAACGCTGGCCGAAGCTAAAAGTGCAGGGTTTGAACGAAAGAAAATCGTTAAATCTGTAAGGAATATGAAAAGCAGGTAAAGCCTCACAGTGCGATGCCGATACCAGTTAAGCACCGGTACGTGCAAAAAATTTGATTCCCACAAAGTGAGGCTTTTATGACGACTATCAGCGCCACCAGCAGTTCGGTGAGCACGGCGTCCACCAGTGACTCCGGCAGTGCCAGCCAGATTGCTCAGCTGACTAAACAGATTGCCAAACTGACTGAGCAGGTGAAAAACCTGAGCAGCTCAGGCGGCAGCTCTGAAGACGTTCAGCAGCAGCAGGAACTTCTGCAACAGCAAATCGAGATGCTGCAACAACAGATTGCTCAAATCGAACAGCAGCAGGCTCAGAAGGCACTTCAGCAGCAGCAACAACAGCAAGCCGCGGCCGAAGCGAAAAAAGAAGAGGGTGTGAATAAACCTTCGGACACCAACGCCATCGATATTTACGTCTAATAACATACGTGTCATCGCAGTTAATGCATGAAACAGCCGGCAAGACGTCAGGATCCAAACACGCCCTGCTGGCTGCGTTTTTCACTCAGCAATACCGCCTGCTCTTTGACTACCTGCCAGATAGCCTGCGCCGCGGGCGATAAAGACCGGTTTTTACGTTTCACCAGCATCAGTACGCGGTTGATTTCCGGCACCAGACTTTTAACCACCAGCTTGCTCCCTTCCGGTCCGGGCAACGCCAGCGCCGGGATAACGCTGATGCCAATCCCGGCTTCCACCATCGGGAATAACGTAGCCGGATGCCCTATTTCCTGGACAATCTCCGCCTTCACTTTCTGCGTCTTCAGTGCGCCGTCGATCAGGATCCGGCTGCCTGAGGCGTAATCCTGCAGCACCAGTTTCTGACCATTCAGCGCCTGCCATTTAACCACCGGCAGCGCAGCCAGAGCATGATCTTCGCGGCACATCATCAAAAACGGTTCATGCAAAATCGGTTCGCAATCCAGATCAGTATTCTCACCGGGATCAATCACAATCCCGAAATCTACTTCCGCGTTTCTCACACTGTTAAGCACCAGTTGCTGAGCCTGGTCGCGCAGTAACACGCGGATATCAGGATATTGCAGCGCACCGCTGGCGATACATTGCGGCATCAGTTGCGCGGAAATCGTCTGGCTGGAAGCGATACGCACGCGACCATTGTGCTGTGTACCGAAACTGCGGGTATCGAGGAGCATAGCGTGGAGTTCATCGAGCAGCGGTTCGACACGGTTCGCCAGCCGCAGACCGGCGTCAGTCAGCGCGACTTCACGCGTGGTTCTGTCCAGCAACCGCACGCCCATTTCAGCTTCCAGTTCCTTCATGCTATGGCTGACCGCCGACTGACTTAAACCAATGGACTCACCAGCCCGGCTGAAGCTGCCGTAGCGTGAAACCGCCACAAATACGCGAAGCTGTCGGAGAGAATAATTCATGAATTTTCTGCATTAATGGATTAAATAAATCAATTTTTTAATTGTATCGCAAAGGCACAGAATAGCCGCATTCAGAAACAACTATTCGAGACTTGTTATGCGCTTCTTACCCGATCGCTTTACCCTGACACTTATCGCCGTCGTCCTGCTGGCCACCTTCTTTCCGGCCAGCGGCATGTTTGTGGCGTTCTTCAATAACCTGACGATTTTCGCCATCGGCCTGCTGTTTTTCATGCACGGCGCCAAACTTTCGCGTGAAGCGATTTTTCAGGGCAGTAACAACTGGCGGCTGCATTTGTGGGTAATGTTCAGCACCTTCATTCTGTTCCCGATCCTTGGCCTGCTATTCCAGTGGTGGCATCCGGTAGATGTCAGCCCGCAGATTTACAGCGGCTTTGTCTATCTGTGTATTCTGCCTGCCACCGTGCAGTCGGCGATTGCGTTTACCTCACTGGCGGGCGGTAATGTGGCTGCCGCGGTGTGCAGCGCTTCCGCATCCAGTCTGCTGGGAATATTTGTGTCGCCGCTGCTGGTCAGTTTGCTGATGCATGTGCAGGGCGAAACCGGCAATGGTCTGGCGCAGGTCGGGCATATCGTGTTGCAACTGCTGGTGCCGTTTATCGCCGGACATTTGTTGCGTCCGGTGATTGGCGGCTTTGTAGAACGTCACCGTAAAATGATCGGTAAGACTGACCAGACATCGATTCTGCTGGTAGTCTACTCCGCTTTCAGCGAAGCGGTCACACAGGGGATCTGGCATCAGGTAGGCCTCGGTTCGCTACTGTTTATCGTGGTGTTCAGTCTGGTGCTGCTGGCCTTTATTCTGGTGATCAACACCTACATGGCGCGCTGGATGGGCTTTAGCAAACCGGACGAAATCACCATTGTGTTCTGCGGTTCGAAGAAAAGCCTGGCGAACGGTATCCCGATGGCGAACATTCTGTTCCCGGTCAGCGCGATTGGCATGATGGTGCTGCCGCTGATGATTTTCCATCAGGTGCAGCTGATGACCTGTGCGGTTCTGGCGAAGCGTTACCAGAAAAAACAGCGGGAAGCGGCGCTGAAACAAAAGCCTGTGACTGAATAAGCTGGCTGGATAGCAGGCAGAAAAAAGGCGCTGAGTTCAGCGCCTTTGTTTTAGAGAAGTGACTCGTTCTGAACAGCGCTTATTCGTCGGTACCGCTCAATCCGGGGCCATTACGGCGCAGCGGATTGATCAGGCTTTGCAGCCCTTCCGTTTTAATCGCCAGCGTCAGCTGCATCAGTTCACCCAGTTTTCCCTGCGGAAATTCGTCTTTACGGGCGAACCACAGCAAATATTCTTCCGGCAAGTCGATCAGCACCCGTCCGGCATATTTACCGAACGGCATCACCACATTGGCAATCTGGATCAGATCTTCTTTTTCCATCTTTTATTCACCCAGCAGGCGGATCATCTCCGCTTCGTCGATCACGTCGATCCCCAGTTCCTGCGCTTTCGCCAGTTTGGAACCCGCGGCTTCACCGGCAATCACCAGATCGGTTTTCTTCGACACGCTGCCGGATACTTTCGCGCCCAGCGCAGTCAGACGATCTTTGGCTTCATCGCGGGAAAGGATCGACAGTGATCCGGTTAATACCACGGTTTTACCGGCAAACGGACTGTCGATTTCTTCCGGTACAATGACCTGCACGTCAGGCCAGTGAATGTTGATTTCTGGGCTTAACAGCTCGTCAATCACCTGCTGGTTATGTTCTTCCGACAGGAAATTCACCACGTGTTTGGCGACCACTTCACCAACGTCCTGGACGGTTTTCAGTGATTCGATATCCGCCGCTCTCAGCGCTTCCACTGAACCGTAATGCGCGGCCAGATTGGCCGCCGTGGCCTCGCCCACTTCACGAATACCCAGAGCGTAGAGGAATCGTGCCAGCGTGGTTTCTTTGGCTTTCTCCAGCGCATTCACCACGTTTTGCGCCGATTTCGGCCCCATGCGATCCAGACCAGTGAGCTTGCCTGCCGTCAGACGGAACAGGTCAGCCGGCGTTTTGACATATTCTTTCTCAACCAGCTGGTCGATGATTTTATCGCCCATGCCGTCAACGTCCAGCGCGCGGCGGGAGACAAAATGCTTCAGCGCTTCTTTGCGCTGTGCGCCGCATATCAGGCCAGCGGTGCAACGCGCCACGGCTTCGCCTTCGACACGTTCAACATCAGAATGACAGACCGGGCACTGCGTCGGGAATACCACTTCGCGGGCATTTTCCGGACGTTCATCCAGCACCACGCCGACTACCTGCGGGATAACATCACCGGCACGGCGCACTATCACGGTATCGCCGATGCGCAGGCCAAGACGCTCGATTTCATCGGCGTTATGCAGCGTGGCATTGCTGACCATCACGCCCGCCACCAGAACCGGCTCCAGACGTGCCACCGGCGTGATCGCACCGGTGCGCCCTACCTGAAACTCGACGTCTTTCACCAGCGTAATTTGTTCCTGCGCCGGGAATTTGAAGGCTGTTGCCCAGCGCGGCGCACGCGCCACAAAGCCCAGCGTTTCCTGAATATCCAGCGAGTCAATTTTCACTACCACGCCGTCGATATCAAAGCCCAGTGACGGACGGTCGGCTTCGACCTGACGATAGAACGCCAGCACGTCGTCGCTGCCTGTACAAACGCGTACGCGATCGCTGACCGGCAAACCCCAGGCCTTAAATTGTTGCAGACGTTCATAGTGGCTGCGAGGCAGTTCACCGCCTTCCAGCAGTCCCACGCCGTAACAGAAGAAGGTCAGCGGACGTTTGGCGGTAATACGCGGATCCAGCTGTCGCAATGAACCGGCAGCGGCATTACGCGGGTTGGCAAACACTTTGCCCCCGCTGCGGCGCGCTTCGTCATTCATCGCCTCAAAGCCCGGTTGCGGCATAAACACTTCGCCACGCACTTCGAGACGTGCAGGAATATTGTCGCCATGCAGACGCAGAGGAATGGCGCGAATGGTACGCACGTTAGCGGTGATGTTCTCACCGGTCGTGCCGTCGCCACGCGTGGCCGCCTGCACCAGTTCGCCATTCTCATACAGCAGGCTTACCGCCAGACCATCGAGTTTCAGCTCACAGCAGAACGTCAGCGGTTCAGTAGTTTTCAGCCGGTCCTGCACACGCTTGTAAAACGCCAGATAGCTTTCTTCATCAAATACGTTGTCCAGCGACAACATCGGCACCTGATGTTTTACCTGTTCGAAAGCAGAAAGCGGCGCGGCGCCCACGCGCTGCGTGGGAGAATCCGCAGTGATCAGCGTTGGATGCGCGGTTTCCAGTTCCCGCAATTCACGCATAAGACGGTCATATTCGGCATCAGGCACTTCCGGTGCGTCCAGAACATGATACTGATATTCATGATGGCGCAGCTGAGTGCGTAAGTGATTGATTTGTTCTTCGATAGTGGCCATGACTCACCGTGGAGATAAAAAACCCCCGGCAAGCGGGGGTTTGGGGAAAGGGTATTTCACGAACGCCAGAATCAGGCGGTCGCTTCGAGGACCTCGCGGATCCGCGCTTTGTACGTTTCCAGCTTCTGCGGCGTAATCATACGACGCTCATCGTCAAGCACCATCGCACCGACATCATCGGCAATACGCTGGGCAGACTGCAACAGCAGTTTGAAGTTCTGATGCGCGTCGCCATAGCAAGGCACCATCATGAACAACGTCACACCTGGTGTAGAGAAGTCGGACATATTGTCAGGGTCAAAAGAACCCGGTTTGACCATATTTGCCAGACTGAACAACACCGGACCGCTGCCCGCCGGGCTAACGTGACGATGGAAAATATTCATTGCGCCAAACTGGAAGCCGGACTGAAGCACGCTGTTTAACAGGACTTCACCCCCGATAACGCCGCCCTGATGCGCTGCAACGTGCAGCACCAGCACCGTTTCTTTCAGTTTAGCTTTCTCTGCCGGGGCTTCTTCTGCCGGAGCAAAAGGCGCAGGCTGAGGTTCAGCTTTGGCAGCCGGTGCCGCGTCCGCATGAATTTCCTGCGGCGGAACCGGTGCTTGCGCTTTAGGTTCAGGCGCATATTCCTGCGGTGCAAAATCAGCAACAGGTTCGCGTCGCGGTGCAACTGCGGGTTCAGCGGCTGAATAACCACTCAGCAACGGATCATCCTGCACAGCATGATGCTGTGGCTGAGCCGGTGGCTGGGGACGAGCAACAGGTGCTGGCGCTGGCTGCACAGGTTGACCCTGCGGCTGACGTGGCGGTGCAGTCTGTTCTGGTTCATCATACTGACCAAAAGTCGGTTCATCCTGAGGATAAGCAGGACGCACGCGCACTTCCCCCACTCCATCGACGAAATCGTCAGGCGGAGATTGTTCCCGTTCTTTTTTCACACGTTTAGCTGGACGATCGCGAAACAGCGAAGAGCGTTCTTTACGGCTGGTCCACAAACCGTGTAACAACAACGCTATTATGGCGATCGCGCCAACAACGATTAATATCAGACGCAAATCCTGCATCATTGCTATCTCTGTTGTTCTAATACATTGCCACCACGGCAAACATTCACAATATTAACTCTATTTGCCCACGTAGATAAGTGCAAGTCTGGACTCTACTTTCTGCTAATAAATAGGGCAGTTGCACCTTTTTTTGCTGTTTTTTCAGCCAATCCACTGGTAGCCAGTGGAAAATCATACCGATATGATAGCCCATGTCATTCAACTCAGAGAGAAAATTTCGTTTATGACTTCATCGCAAAGCGCCAGACAAGAAAACGGCGTGCATTATTTCAAACAGGGCTGGATGCTCATTTCCTTACCAGGGATACGACGTTTTGTGATTTTACCGCTGGCGGTCAACGTATTGCTGATGGGCGGCGCGTTTTGGTGGCTGTTCACCAAACTGGGAGAATGGATCCCCGCCATGATGAGTAAGGTGCCGGCCTGGCTGAGCTGGCTGGATTATCTCATCTGGCCGGTAGCGGTACTTTCCGTGGTGCTGGTGTTCAGCTATTTCTTCAGCACTATTGCCAACTGGATCGCCGCACCGTTTAGCGGATTGCTCGCCGAACAACTCGAATCGCGACTGACCGGTAAACCGCTGCCGGATACCGGTATCTGGGGCATCATGAAAGACCTGCCGCGCATCATGAAACGCGAATGGCAGAAACTGGCCTATTACCTGCCGCGAGCCATCGTCTTATTTGCGCTCTACTTTATTCCGGTGATTGGCCAGACCGCCGCGCCGGTGCTGTGGTTTTTCTTCAGCGCCTGGATGGTGGTTATCCAGTATTGCGATTATCCGTTCGATAATCACAAAGTGAGTTTTGCGGATATGCACCGCTCGCTCGGCAGCAACAAAATCGACAATATGCAGTTTGGTTCGCTGGTCAGCCTGTTTACGATGATCCCGGTGCTCAATCTGGTGATCCTGCCTGTCGCGGTGTGCGGTGCTACCGCTATGTGGTGCGACCGCTATCGGCATGTTTACGTTAAAAACAATGTTGACGTGAATTCCACCCGCGCATAACGTTTTTTCTTCACAGCCGCCTGCGGGCGGCTGCCTGCTATGCTTGACTTTTCGTCCTCAAACTTATTTCTTAATAACGTATCGATATACCAAATACCAAAACCTTACTTCACTGGGAAAGCGGTTCGCGTATGCTTTCTCGATTCCCACTAATTTCATAGTGTTGAAAGCTTCACACCGTGAATATTTCATACAGTTAAAGGACGGGTTATGAGCAAGATCTATGAAGACAATTCATTAACAATCGGCCATACGCCACTGGTTCGCCTGAACCGTATCGGTAATGGTCGTATTCTGGCTAAGGTCGAGTCACGTAACCCGAGCTTCAGCGTGAAATGCCGTATCGGTGCGAACATGATCTGGGACGCTGAAAAGAAAGGCATCCTGACCAAAGATATCGAACTGGTTGAACCGACCAGCGGAAACACAGGTATTGCACTGGCCTACGTCGCTGCCGCGCGCGGTTATAAACTGACGCTGACCATGCCGGAAACCATGAGCGTTGAGCGTCGTAAACTGCTGAAAGCCCTCGGCGCCAATCTGGTGCTGACCGAAGGCGCGAAAGGTATGAAAGGCGCAATTGCAAAAGCCGAAGAAATTCAGGCCAGCGATCCTTCCCGTTATCTTATCCTTCAGCAGTTCAGCAACCCGGCCAACCCGGCTATCCATGAGCAAACCACCGGTCCGGAAATCTGGGAAGACACCGATGGCGCAGTCGATGTGCTGATTGCAGGCGTGGGTACGGGCGGTACCATCACCGGTACGGGTCGTTATCTGAAAAGCAAAAAAAGCAGCGTGAAGCTGGTGGCCGTTGAGCCAACGGATTCGCCGGTGATTACTCAGACGCTGAATGGCGAAGAAGTGAAACCGGGCCCGCACAAAATTCAGGGCATCGGTGCTGGTTTCATTCCGGGCAACCTGGATCTGGAACTGCTGGATCGCGTCACGCTGATCACTAACGATGAATCCATTCAGATGGCACGTCGTCTGATGGAAGAAGAAGGCATTCTGGCGGGGATTTCTTCCGGTGCTGCAGTTGAAGCTGCGGTAAAATTATCCAAAGAACCTGAGTTTGCGGATAAAACCATCGTGGTTATCCTGCCATCTTCCGGCGAACGCTATCTGAGTACCGCATTGTTTGCAGATTTGTTTACTGAAAAAGAATTGCAACAATAATGCCACATCCCTAAAAGCGGATAAAAAAGCACCTTTCGGGGTGCTTTTTTGTGGGCTACATCAAAGTTTACACCACTCTGTCATTGATTTTACCCGCCAGGTTTAGTATTTAACCGGTCAATTATTTCGATGCGCGAAATTAATCGCCTCCATGAACCCGCCCGCTGAATCGATTTACCGATTTGTTACAAGAGGGAAAATCACGGCATAATGGAGAAATAACAGAAAAGCCTAGATCTAGGGCAAAGAGTTTTATCGCTGAGTGCGTTATTTTCTCTTTTCTGTTGCATCTGAACCTGCCCCTGAACCATAGTCAGGCGCTAATCTCTACAGGCTAAAGTGCAGCGCATAAGCTAAACTTTAGCTCCACAACATTACTTTAATAAGTTGGGGAAACAACAATGTTCCAGCAAGAAGTTACAATTACCGCTCCTAATGGTCTGCACACTCGCCCTGCTGCACAGTTCGTGAAAGAAGCTAAAGGTTTCGCTTCTGACATCACCGTGACTTCAAATGGCAAAAGCGCCAGTGCGAAAAGCCTGTTTAAACTGCAAACTCTGGGCCTGACCCAAGGTACCGTTGTGACCCTCTCAGCTGAAGGTGAAGACGAGCAGAAAGCCGTTGAACACTTGGTAAAACTGATGGCAGAGCTCGAGTAACACTCAGCCGCTCTTATATCGTTTAAACCAGTCAAGAGAAAGGTAGGGTTATGATTTCAGGCATTTTAGTATCTCCCGGTATCGCTTTCGGCAAAGCACTTCTGTTGAAAGAAGATGAAATTGTCATCAACCGGAAAAAAATCTCTCCTGATCAGGTTGATCAGGAAGTTGAACGTTTCCTCGCTGGCCGTGCGAAAGCCTCAGCTCAGCTGGAAGTGATCAAGACCAAAGCCGGTGAGACCTTCGGTGAAGAGAAAGAAGCCATCTTCGAAGGCCACATCATGTTGTTGGAAGACGAAGAGCTTGAACAGGAAATCATAGCCCTTATCAAAGACGAGCATGCTTCTGCTGACGCTGCTGCTTTCTCTGTCATTGAAGGTCAGGCGAAAGCCCTGGAAGAGCTTGATGATGAATACCTGAAAGAACGTGCGGCTGACGTGCGTGATATCGGTAAACGTCTTCTGCGCAACATTCTCGACATGACCATCGTTGATCTGAGCTCCATCCAGGACGAAGTTATCCTGGTTGCGACCGATCTGACGCCGTCAGAAACGGCTCAGCTGAACCTGAACAAGGTTCTGGGTTTCATTACTGATTTGGGTGGCCGTACTTCTCACACCTCAATCATGGCGCGTTCCCTGGAATTACCTGCAATCGTGGGTACCAGCGACGTGACCAAACAAGTCAAAAATGATGACTACCTGATCCTCGACGCTGTGAACAATAAAATCTATGTCAACCCGACAGCAGACGTTATTGACGAGCTGAAAGCCGTTCAGAACCAGTACATCTCAGAAAAAGACGAACTGACTAAACTGAAAGATTTGCCGGCTATCACGCTGGATGGTCATCAGGTTGAAGTTTGTGCCAACATCGGTACCGTGCGCGACGTCGCCGGTGCAGAGCGCAATGGCGCTGAAGGTGTCGGCCTGTATCGTACAGAATTCCTGTTCATGGACCGTGACAGCCTGCCTACCGAAGAAGAGCAATTCCAGGCGTATAAAGCCGTTGCTGAAGCGATGGGCTCACAGGCAGTTATCGTCCGTACCATGGACATCGGCGGTGATAAAGACCTGCCGTACATGAACCTGCCAAAAGAAGAAAACCCGTTCCTGGGCTGGCGTGCAATCCGTATCTGTCTGGACCGTAAAGAAATTCTTCACGACCAGCTGAAAGGTATTCTGCGTGCTTCTGCGTTCGGTAAACTGCGCATTATGTTCCCGATGATCATTTCTGTTGAAGAAGTGCGTGAACTGAAAGCAGAACTGGAAATGCTGAAAGCTCAGCTGCGTGAAAAAGGCCAGGCATTCGATGAAACTATCGAAGTAGGCGTGATGGTTGAAACCCCGGCTGCTGCAGTGATTGCTCATCACCTGGCAAAAGAAGTCGATTTCTTCAGTATTGGTACAAACGATCTTACCCAGTATACTTTGGCTGTGGATCGCGGTAACGAACTGATTTCTCATCTGTACAACCCAATGTCTCCGTCAGTACTTGGTTTAATTAAGCAAGTTATTGACGCATCTCATGCTGCCGGTAAATGGACAGGGATGTGCGGCGAGCTAGCCGGTGACGAACGTGCTACACTTCTTCTATTGGGCATGGGGTTAGATGAGTTCAGCATGAGCGCTATCTCTATCCCACGCATCAAGAAAATTATTCGCAATACAAACTTCGAAGATGTGAAAGCGCTGGCAGATCAGGCCCTGGCCCAACCTACGGCGCAAGAGTTGATGAACCTGGTAAACAAGTTCATTGAAGAAAAAACACTCTGCTAATTGCGCGATGCTGGTAAAGCTGCCCAAATTAATGCTTAGGAGAAGATCATGGGTTTGTTCGATAAACTGAAATCATTGGTTTCTGATGATAAAAAAGACGTTGGCACTATTGAAATCGTAGCGCCGATCTCTGGTGAGATTGTCAACATTGAAGACGTGCCTGACGTTGTTTTCGCTGAGAAAATCGTAGGTGACGGTATTGCTATCAAACCATCTGGCAACAAAATGGTTGCTCCGGTTGATGGCACTATCGGTAAAATCTTCGAAACTAACCATGCTTTCTCAATCGAATCCGACAGTGGCATTGAGCTGTTCGTACACTTCGGTATCGACACCGTTGAACTGAAAGGCGAAGGCTTCAAACGCATCGCTGAAGAAGGCCAACGTGTTAAGAAAGGCGATTTGGTTATCGAGTTTGATCTGCCTCTGCTGGAAGAGAAAGCGAAGTCTACCCTGACTCCGGTTGTTATCTCTAACATGGACGAGATCAAAGAGCTGATTAAACTGACAGGTAGCGTGACTGTGGGCGAAACCCCAATCATCCGCATCAAGAAGTAATTCGCTCAGCGAGTTGTAAAGCAAGAAGTTAAAAACGGCGCCTAATCAGCGCCGTTTTTTATTGCCTGTAAAAACAGCTATCCACAAAATAATTCGAGTCGCAGAAAGGCAGCAAACGAAGCCATCCCGATGAGCTTACAAAAGTAAGTGATTCGGGTGGCTGAGAGTAGCCAGCGCATCTGCGGCTCGGATTATGAAGCGGATTTCCAGTGCGGAACTTGAAGGCTGATGATTAAGCCATGTGGCTGCGCGTTACGGGCATCCACTTTACCTTCATGCGCTAACATCACTTTGCGGGTGATGGCCAGCCCCAGACCATAGCCTTTGCCTGACAGCGGCGATTTCACTCGCACGAACGGGTCGAAGATACTCGACAACTTATCTTCTTCCACACCCGGCCCCTGATCGGCCACTTCAATTTGCAGATACTCTTCAACTTGTGCCAGTGAAACTGTGATTGTTTGCCCGCGCGCAGAAAAACGCAGTGCATTGCGTACCACGTTATCGACAGCGCGTCGCATCAGCTCAGCATTGCCTTTCACGGTGTAATCCAGGTCATCCGCTGATTCGGGAAAGAGCGCAATCTCCACGCCCGGTAACTGCGCCTCATAGCGCGCGTCGTTCACCACCGCTTCCACCAGGCCGTACAGATCGAAGTACTCTTCATCCGGGATTTCACTGCTTTCAGTTCGCGACAGCGCCAGCAGTTCCCCGATCATCTTATCCAGACGTCCCGCTTCATGTTCAATGCGACTCAGCGAGCTTTCAACATTTGAAGGATTCTGTCGCGCCAGGCCGATGGCCAGCTGCAACCGCGCCAATGGAGAACGCAGCTCGTGAGAAACATCATGCAGAAGTTCTTCACGCGCCTTCACCAGAACCTGCAAACGTTCAGCCATCGAGTCGAAATCGCGTGCCACTTCTGACAGCTCATCATGCCGCTTGCCCATGCTGGTAAACAGGCGTACCGATAAATCGCCCTGCGCCACCCGTCCGAAGGCTTTACGCATTTGCAGCATAGGTCGGGTCAGGTTCCACGCCAGCATCGCGCTGAACAGTAATCCGCCCAGTCCGCCCAGCCATAACAATGGCGGAGGCATATTCAGCCAGTCCCTGTGACGTCTCGGGCGATATTCATGCATCAGCCCGTCTACATCATATTTCAGCCGGTAGCCCTGCCCGTCAGGCCCCTGCACAAACTGCACGACTTCATGCGGGATTTTACCGGGTTCCAGATCCTTAATCGTATTGCCTTTGGCGGGCAGCAACGAAGGTGTTACGGAGAAAAACTGCCTGTCATCATCCGGCCAGTCGGCCATCATCGCATTAAGTGCAGGCATACCGCCGTTGTGCAGCGTTGACACCGCTGACGTAATTTGCAGTTTTACAAAGCGTCGTGCAATGCCGCTTTCCGGCGGTTCGTGCGGATTATAAAAAGCAAAAACCACCCAAAGTCCCTGAGTGATCGCCACAAAAGTGAACCAGAATCCCAGCAGGATTTTCCAGAACAGTTTTCCGCGCATTCGTTTAGCGTATGCGATAGCCAATGCTGCGCACCGTTTCAATAGTCAGGATATCGCCACCTTCCAGTGACCCCAGTTTTTGGCGGATATTACTGATGTGAACATCAATACTGCGATCATAAGCTTCACGCGGACGCCCGAGGCCTTTTTCTGACAACTCATCTTTTGATACCACACGTTCAGGAGACCGCAGTAACAGCTCCAGCAGATTGAATTCAGACGCCGTCAGGTCAAAAGGAACCCCACGCCATTCGCTGCTGCGGGTAGCCGGATTCAGCGTCAGGTCACCGTAGTTAACGGATGAAGAATCAGAGTGCGATTCCTGCTGCTCTTCCACACGGCGCAATACTGCACGCAGACGCGCAACCAGTTCGCGCGGGTAGCAAGGTTTTGGCATGTAATCATCGGCACCCATTTCCAGGCCGATAACGCGATCGATATTGTCGCCCTTAGCGGTCAGCATGATGATCGGCAGACGACTGTTTTTACGCACCTGGCGCAGTACATCAATACCACTCATATCCGGCAGCATAATGTCGAGGATCATCGCGGTGTATTCGCCGGACATCGCCCCTTCCACGCCCGCTTTGCCGGTCAGTACCAGAGAAGCGTCAAAACCTTCTGCAATCAGATATTCGCTGAGCATGGTTCCTAATTCGAGATCGTCATCGACTAATAAAATTTTCATTCTTTATTTCCGCCTGGCTAAAATTTTGGTCATTTTTACCACTAACCCTGCATTACGCAGCCGCTTTTACTCTTTTTTTACACAGTCTCTGACAGAATTTCATATCGCTTAAAGCGCAGTGTAAGGAACAAAGTTGTCGTGTTTAACACTATTCCTATTATAGAAGATTAAAATCAATCTGTTAGCGTCATTCAGAAAGCAAAAGGCAGGCGCAAAGGCCTGCCTTTATCATGTGACCGCGTTTATCGCTGCGAGTTCTTAATCAGAAAATACACCAGTCGAAAGGTAACGGTCACCGCGATCGCAGACAATTGCCACAATCACACTGCCGGGATGGCTTCTGGCGACACGCAATGCGCCCGCAACAGCGCCGCCGGAACTCACTCCACAGAAGATACCTTCTTCCCGCGCAAGAGCCCGCATGGTGTCTTCCGCTTCGCCCTGCCCCATATCCATCACTTCATCGACCAGTTCAGGGCTGAAAATACCCGGCAGATATTCCTGCGGCCAGCGGCGTATACCCGGAATGCTGCTGCCTTCAGAAGGTTGCAATCCGACAATTTGCACCCCCGCGTGCTGACTGCGCAGAAAGCGACTGACACCCGTGATGGTGCCGGTTGTCCCCATACTCGACACAAAATGCGTAATACGCCCTTGCGTCTGCTGCCAGATTTCCGGGCCGGTAGTCGTAAAGTGCGCGAGCGGGTTGTCCGGATTATTGAACTGATCCAGCACTTTCCCCTGCCCCTGTTGTTCCATTTCCTGCGCCAGGTCCCTCGCACCTTCCATCCCCTGCGCGCGGCTGACCAGCAATAATTCAGCGCCGTAAGCGCGCATTGATGCCTGACGCTCGAGGCTCATATTTTCCGGCATCAGCAATTTCAGCTTATAACCTTTCAGTGCCGCAATCATCGCCAGCGCAATACCGGTATTACCACTGGTGGCTTCGATCAGCGTGTCACCGGGATGAATTTCACCGCGCTTTTCCGCCTGCTCAATCATGAACAGCGCTGCACGGTCTTTTACTGAGCCCGCGGGATTATTGCCTTCCAGTTTGACCCAGATCTCGCTGTCGAGTCCCTCGGTCAGACGCTGTAATTTCACCAGAGGTGTATTACCGATGTAGTGTTCAAGCGTACTCACGGGCTTGCCTTATATTAAAAAGGTATATTGACTGATAAAAAACACATAAACAGATATCAGACGATAAAAAGGGCGGCTCGGAGACCGCCCTGAGAAACATGCTGATTAAAAAATATCAGGCGCTCTTCGCTAACGCAACGGGTTGTAGCTGTTGATCACCGGCATACAAGCGGCCATTCAGCCCGCCGACATAAAACCGATCGCCGCGCTGAGGTGCGCTATTACCGTGAGCTTCAGAAAGCACCACGGAAAGCGGTTCATCGTGCCAGCCTTCCGCCTGCACGATAAGCTGCCAGAAATGACCACGCGGGCTGACCTCCAGCACTTTTACCGGCAACGGGCAGCGCGCAGTAATGTGCGCGGTAATTTCCATTTCCCATGGACGCAGGAACAAATCGACCGCGCCCTGATGTAGCGGCGGGTTCTCCAGCGGCCAGTGATGCGCGCCGACATACAACTGAGAACCGCGAATTTCACCGCCGATTTTATTCACTTCACCCATAAACTCCAGCACGAAGCGGGTCGCCGGCTCACGCCAGATTTCTTCCGGCGCGCCCACCTGTTCGATATTACCCTGGCTCATGACGACCACGCGGTCGGCGACTTCCATCGCTTCTTCCTGATCGTGGGTCACGAACACGCTGGTGAATTTCAGCTCTTCATGTAACTGACGCAGCCAGCGGCGCAGCTCTTTACGTACCTGCGCATCCAGCGCACCGAAAGGCTCATCCAGCAGCAAAATTTGGGGTTCGACCGCCAGCGCACGGGCCAGTGCTACACGCTGTTTCTGACCACCAGAAAGCTGTGCCGGATAACGGTTGGCCAGATGGGCTAACTGCACCATCTCCAGCAGTTTAGTGACTTTCTGTTTAATCGCTTCGGCGTTCGGACGCTCGCGGCGCGGCAGCACCGTCAGGCCAAAGGCGATGTTGTCGAATACCGTCATATGGCGGAACAGCGCGTAATGCTGAAACACGAAACCGACCTGACGGTCACGGGCGTGGAGACGCGTCACGTCTTTACCGTGAAAACTCAGATGTCCGGCGCTCTGGTTTTCCAGCCCGGCGATAATGCGCAGCAGCGTGGTTTTACCGGAACCTGAAGGCCCGAGCAGCGCCACCATCTCTCCGGAAGCAATATCGAGCGAGATATCATTGAGCACTTTCGTGCGGCCAAAATATTTGTTGATACCGTTAATTTCAATGCTCATGACTTTCCTCCCGCTCAAGACGGTCGTTATGGCGTTTCAGACGCCATTGCAGGCCGCTTTTCAGAAACAGTGTGACAATCGCCATCAGGGTCAGCAATGCAGCGGCAGTAAACGCGCCTGCGGTGTTGTAGTCCTGATGCAGTAATTCAACTTGTAATGGCAGCGTGTAAGTTTCGCCGCGGATAGAACCAGAAACGACAGACACCGCACCAAACTCCCCGATCGCACGGGCATTGGTCAGCACCACGCCGTACAGTAATGCCCAGCGGATATTCGGCAAGGTCACGCGGCGGAACATCTGCCAGCCTGACGCGCCCAGTAAGACCGCCGCTTCATCTTCATGGCTGCCCTGACTCAACATCACCGGCACCAGCTCACGGATAACAAACGGACAAGTAACGAATACCGTTACCATCACCATGCCCGGCCAGGCGAACATAAACTGAATATTATGCGCATCCAGCCAGCCGCCAATCGGGCCGTTGGTGCCGTAAAACAGCAGATACAACAGACCGGCAACCACCGGCGAAACCGCGAACGGGATGTCGATCAGCGTCAGTAACAGCTGACGCCCCGGGAAATTAAAGCGCGCCACCAGCCAGGCCAGCAGCGTGCCGAAAATCAGGTTCACCGGCACGGTGATCAGCGCCATCAGCACGGTCAGCCAGATGGAATGCAACATGTCAGAATCAGACAGGTTCTTCCAAACAGCAGCAATCCCGTCGGAAAAGGCCAGCACGAAAATGCTGATCATCGGGATCACCAGCAGCAAAATACAAATCAGTAAACCGGTGCCGATCAGCGACCATTTTACCCAGTCGATACGCTGGTGTTTTTCGCCTGCAAAAGCCGGAATATCAGACATTACTGGCCTCCCAGACGACGGCCATAACGGCTCTGTAAAGTGTTAATCGCAAACAGCAACAGCAGCGAGGCGGCGAGAATAACCGATGCAATCGCGCTGGCTGCCGGATAATCAAATTCCTGCAAGCGGATGAAAATCATCAGCGAGGTCACTTCAGTTTTCCACGCAATGTTACCGGCAATGAAAATCACCGCACCGAATTCGCCCAGGCTGCGGGTAAAGGACAGCGCCGTGCCCGCCATCAAAGAAGGCATGACTTCCGGCAATACCACGCGACGGAAACTCTGCCAGCGCGAAGCGCCCAGCGTTTCAGCGGCTTCTTCATATTCCGGACCTAATTCTTCCAGCACCGGCTGCACGGTACGAACCACAAACGGAATGCTGGTAAAGGCCATCGCCACCGCAATACCAAGCCAGGTGTACGCCACTTTGATATCAAAGTGCGCCAGCCACTGACCGTAAAACCCGGTGGTAGAAAACAGGCCTGCCAGCGTTAAACCGGCCACGGCGGTCGGCAAGGCAAACGGCAAATCCATCAGCCCGTCCACCAGGCTTTTACCGGGGAATTCGTAACGGGTCAGGATCCACGCCATCAACATGCCGAAGAAACAGTTAAAAATACTCGCCACACCCGCCGCCAGCAGCGTCACTTTATAAGCAGCTACAACCTGACCGTTGGTGATCACATCCCAGTATTGCGCCAGCGTCATTTGTGACAACTGCATCACCAGCGCACTCAGCGGCAGCAATAACACCAGGCAGACGAACAGCAGGCTGCTGCCGAGGCTCAGGGTGAATCCGGGTAATACGCGTTTGCTCGACAACAACATTACTTGTGACCTTGCTCTAACAGTTTGTCCAGCTCACCGCCGGTACTGAAATGGGTTTCCATCACTTGTGGCCAGCCACCGAACTGATCTTCAACTTTGAACAATTTGGTATCCGGGAACTGCCCCTTAGCCGCTGCCATCGCCGTTTTGTCATACACACGGTAGTTAAAACTGGTGATAATTTTCTGCGCCTGCGGGCTCCACAAATAATTCAGGTAATCTTTTGCGGCTTTTTCTGTGCCATTTTTCTCGACGTTTTTGTCCACCCAGGCCACCGGGAACTCAGCCAGAATGTCCACTTTCGGCACAATCACTTCGTATTTATCGTCACCGTACTGCTTACGGATATTGTTCACTTCAGATTCGAAACTGATCAGCACATCACCCAGTCCGCGTTCCACAAATGTGGTTGTCGCGCCACGGCCGCCGGTATCAAACACCTGAACGTTTTTCAGGAAACTCGCCATTTTCTCGCGGGTTTTCGTCTGGTTTTTATTGTCTTCCAGATTGAACGCTCCCCAGGCACCCAGATAGGTATATCGGCCATTGCCGGAGGTTTTGGGATTCGGAAACACCAGGCTCACGCCCGGACGCGCTAAATCGTCCCAGCTGTGAATGTTCTTTGGATTACCCTTGCGGACCAGAAACGCCATGGTGGAATAAAACGGCGAACTGTTGTTAGGCAAACGACTTTGCCAGTCGGCAGGGATCAGATTGCCGCGGTCATGCAAAATCTGCACATCGGTCACCTGATTGTAAGTGACGACATCCGCTTTCAGACCCTGCAAAATCGCCAGTGCCTGCTTGGAAGAACCGGCATGGGATTGTTTAATATCAAGTTTGTCGCCGTCGTTTTGATCAGCCCACTGTTTCTGGAATGGCGGGTTCAGTGCAGCAAAAAGTTCACGGGACACATCATAAGAACTGTTGAGCAATTCAGTCGCCGAAGCCGCGCCGCTGGCCAGCAGCAGTGCCGCAACGGAACCTTTCAGCACGCTGCCTGTAAATCCGAGTGTTTTCATGCTTAGCCTTAGGTGAGTGAACCGATATGCGACGCTGATAAATGCCGCTCAATATCACACAGTGTATTTATAACTGAGGGTCAGGCTGTAACGGTTTTATATACCATTTGGTGATTTTCAAGCATGAAAAGCTATAAGGCATTAACAAACGCAGGGGGAATAACAGAAGGGGAAGAGGCAGCGCGTCCGTGAAGGAACGCGCTGAAGGAACTTAAAGCGCTAAAAGACGTGTCAGTGATGGGGCGAAATAATAGCTGCCGGTCACCGGACGGGTGAAACGCAGCATCGCATCACGTTTACCATCGAGATCGCCAAACATGCTCAGCAGTTGTTTTTCGATGTTCCACAGACGGGCGCAATAGCTGATGAAATACAAACCGTGTTCGCCGCTTGCTGTGCCATAAGGCAGGCTCTGGCGCAGAATTTTCAGGCCTTTGCCGTCTTCTTTCAGATCAACACGACTGACGTGGGAAGTATCCGGGCGAGTTTCTGAATCCAGCTCTTCATCGGTGTCTTTGGTACGCCCGATGACATCTTCCTGCTGCTGCACGGAGAAGCGCTCCCATTGCACCAGATTATGTTTCCAGCGCTGAACCATCACGTAGCTGCCGCCAGCATCGACGCTGCCTTCAGGAATAATCGCCACCTGTGCGCGGGCTTCTGCTTTCGGATTTTCAGTGCCGTCAACAAAACCGCTCAGATCACGTTCTTCGATCGCACGGAACCCGTGGGTTTCTTCTTCAACGACAATGGAACTGCCGAACGCTTTCAGTGCCGCCTGTGCCAGCGCAAAGTTAACGTCATGACGAAGGGACTGTATATGCAACAGCATATCGCGCTGCGTAGCAGGTGCCAGACCTTTGCCCAGCGGTTGGAAAGATTTCAGTTCATCCGCACCCTGATTGCCGGATAAATCACGCCACACATCGTTGCCAAAGGCCACGACCGCACCAAGATGTTCGGTGGGAAATTTTTTCTGCATGTCTTCCAGTACAGCCACAAATGCACGGCAGCCCTGCCGGAGCGCATCCAGGTCACCCTGAGCTTTCGCTTCGATGTAAATCGCGAAACGGCAATGTTCGGGCAAAATGCCGCTCTGAACCTGAGTCATCTTCTCATCCTCGTTAATTTGACCGGCAACATCATACCGGATGTCAATAAAAATGCCTTGCGCGAAGGCAAGGCATTGAGGAGTTAATAAGCTGAGAAACAGGTTTTACTGAGCTGTGGAAGCCTGAGCCGGATTAGCCCGCCAGATAATTTTGCTTACCTTCCAGTCTTTCAGCGCGTCATCCGAAGGCATCAGCGATTCCGGGCCATGCCAGACCCCGCTGAAGACATAGGTGACGTGAGAACTTTGCGGCGCTTTACACTCGACGTTCTGCGCATCATCTCCCTCGCCTTTTACACACACATCGAAGGCTTTGCTGTAAAGGCTGCTGAATGACGTGCCGATTTTAACGCCCCATTCGCTTTCTACTTTAGGATCCACCACGTCAACACGCTGAACGTTGCCTTTCGGCTCGCCGCTGATCGACATTTTCACGTCCTTGCCGTCCATCGCCTGGAAGAAGCTCAGCATTTTTCCGCCGCTCATCGACATGCCACTGCGCAAGGTATAATCGCCGTCCAGCGCATCTTTAATGGCCGTTTCTGTCAGCGCCGTGCTGCTTGTTATCCCGCCTACTCCTTTATCGCTGACCGTCAGGCTGCTGCCAAACCAGTTGAGCGGATTCATGCTCGACCAGGAAACACTTGGCCACGACATGTTAGACATCGACGAACAGCCAGTCAGCATCAGTGGCAGCACCAGCAACAGGGGGCGAACCCGCAAGCGAACAGTCATTCCATACTCCTTTTCTGCCCGTTCCCGTTGGCCGGCGCGGCCTGGCGGACAAACCGACAGTGAATTAATATTTTAACAATTATTGTTAAGCGCCAGTTCGAGTGCATTTCTGGCAAAAAAGTTCAGCCCAAAGGGGAATATGCTTCAGGCCAGACGGTGTGAGGCATCAAAACAGGCGCGCAAACGGCGACTCAATAACCAATACGCCAGTGCTGCCGCATCCAGTAATGCCAGCACGATATCCACACCAGAAATCATGTCAGTACTTTGCCATAATCCAAGAGCCTGCAACGCAAAAGTGACAAACATCCCGGCAAGAAGTAACCAGTACCCGGCCTGCCAGATACGCGGCCAGACATGGCGACGACCACTGAGCAAAAACACCAGCGCGGGCGGCACCCCCAGCAACATCCCGGACCAGAAACTTTGCTGATCGGGGTAAAACAGCGTCAGCAAATCACTTCCCTGCTGGCGGGAAGCACCCGCCATCACAAACAACAACCAGGTTCGTGCCTGCAAAATTAAAATCGTCCAGAACCACAGCGGCAATCGCAACATACCGTGGTCGTTATAATCATCCGGGTTCATAAAAAGAACAACGTTCCTGCAAATAAGGTGAAAGTTAACAATCCTCAAGGACACATCCAAAATAATTTGAAGTATGCCGGGTATGCGCTTAAGAAACTGTTAAGAACAGTCTGCTTTAATGGTCTCCAGCACGGCAAGACATCCGAAACGATGTCATAGTTGTCGTTACTCCGGAAACGTTAAATTAAGGAAGACCTATTATGATGAAGAAGATCACTCTGGCAACCCTCATTGCACTTTGTTCAGCGACGGCGTTTGCCCAGCAAACCGGCGGCTTTAACGGTCCGTCAGCACAGGAAACGCAAACACAGCCTGCAGCACAGGGCGGTTTTACCGGTACCACGGCGCTGAGCACCGTGAAAGACGCGCAAACCATGAAAGACGATCAATGGATCATGCTGGAAGGTTTTATCGATCAGCGTATCGACCACGATAAATACATTTTCCGCGATAACACCGGCACCCTCAATGTAGAAATTGACGGCAAGCGCTGGCAGGGACAGAACGTATCGCCGAAAGATAAAATCCGCATCGAAGGTAAAGTCGATAAAGACTGGAACTCTGTGGAAGTTGACGTGAAGAGCGTTAAAATCATCAAGTAATTCATGATGTAAAAAGCCCCGGCAGATGTGATTTGCCGGGGCTTTTTTATTCAATGAAGAACAACGGGTAGATTAATATTCCTGATCTTCGATCAGCCGCTTACCCAGTAAAAGCGTATCCGAAATTTCATAACCCAGTTTTTCGTACATGCTGACCACGGCATCGTTTTCTGCACGCACCATTAAATTCATTTTCGGGCAGCCGCGGGCAATCAGTTTTTTCTCCAGACGATTAACCAGCGCGTTAGCGATGCCTCGTCCGCGATAATCCGGATGTACGCCGAGATAGTTAGCCGAACCGCGATGGCCGTCGTAGCCGCCCATCAGGGTGCCGACCACTTCACCGCCGACTTCTGCCACCAGGAAAAACTCCGGGCTGTGGTTAATTTTACGTTCGATATCCAGCTCAGGATCGTTCCACGGGCGCAGCAGATCGCAACGCTCCCATAAGGTCAGTACTTCCTCAAAATCTTCTTGACGGTATACGCGAATTTCCATCACTGTTCGCCGCTGTTAATAGGGGTTTACTTGATTATCGCGTGATCTGTTTGATACGCAACATCAAAATCACAGATTGTCTGCTTTATGAATGAATTTAAACCGCAAATTCAACATCTGAAGAAGATATTCCTGCCTATCACCGGACATTTATTCGGCCCTGATTTCATCCGCGACACAATATTCATAAAAAGTAATAGTTCTCAGATCGAAACTATAAAAAAGATACTCTATAACATAGAGCATTCTGCCTTTTTTCTGACGGTTACGGACTGATGTTAAACCCCCTGAACAAATTTCTGCATTTCCAGCCGCTTCCTGCTGCCGCCACACGCCGCCAGTTACTGCTTTCCGGACTCGGTTTAGCGATTGCCGCCTTTGGTTCCCGCTCTGCCAGCGCAGCGCAGCAGGAACACATCACCAAATCCGCCCCGGCACCTAAGCCGCCTGGCGCGAAGAAACTGGTGATGATCGATCCCGGCCACGGCGGTATTGATTCCGGCGCTGTCGGTCATGAGGGTTCGGAAGAAAAGCACGTGGTGCTGGAAATCGCCAACTATGTGCGGGAATTCCTAGGCGAGCAAAGCCATATTGAAGTCAAACTGACCCGCGATTCCGACCACTTTATTCCACTTTATCAGCGTGTTGAACTGGCACATCAGCATCAGGCAGATCTGTTCGTTTCCATTCACGCCGATGGTTACACCAGCCCGACGGCCTCCGGTGCGTCGGTTTTTGCACTTTCCAACCGCGGTGCCAGCAGCGCCATGGCGCGATATATGTCGAAAAAAGAAAATGACGCCGACCTGGTTGCCGGAGCGAAATACGCCAAAGAAGACAACAATTATCTGCAGCAGGTGTTATTCGATCTGGTGCAGACTGACACCATTAAAAACAGCCTGACGCTGGGGCATCACGTGCTCGACAGGATCCGGCCTATCCATCACCTGCACAGCCAGCAAACTGAACAGGCCGCATTTGCCGTTCTGAAATCCCCGTCGATCCCGTCAATTCTGGTGGAAACATCGTTTATCACCAACCATCAGGAAGAACAGTTGCTCAGCACAACAGCGTTCCGCCGTGAAATTGCTCAGGCGATTTCCCAGGGTATCGTGAACTTTTTCAGTTACTTCGACGCCAACGAGCGCAAGCCCCGATAACGTTTTCCCCACACCCAAAGCAGCCGCCTTTGGTGACCCGCAGGGTTTTGGGTATATAATAACGTCCACTTTTCTATCATTCAGCGCCCGCAAGGCGCTGAATGTCTTTTCAGTCAACGTCTGCGAGTTAGCCTGTGAGCCAATCCATTCCCGACATCCAGCAAGTCAAAACCTTCCTGCTCAAGCTTCAGGACCACATTTGCCTGCAACTGGCCGCTGCCGATGGCAAAGGTCATTTTGCTGAAGACCAGTGGGTTCGCGAAGAAGGCGGTGGCGGTCAGAGCCGGGTTATGACCCATGGCGCAGTGTTCGAACAGGCTGGTGTGAACTTCTCACATGTTTCCGGCGCTACCCTTCCGGCTTCTGCCACGGCACATCGCCCTGAACTTGCCGGGCGTAGTTTTCAGGCCATGGGCGTCTCACTGGTCATTCATCCGCTGAGCCCTTACATTCCGACCAGCCATGCCAATGTGCGTTTCTTCATTGCCGAAAAGCCGGGTGAAGCGCCGGTCTGGTGGTTCGGTGGGGGTTTCGATCTCACACCGTATTATGGTTTTGAAGAAGATGCCCGCCACTGGCACCTCACCGCGCAGCAGCTTTGCCAGCCATTCGGCGATGACGTGTATCCGAAATATAAAAAATGGTGTGACGATTACTTCTTTATCAAACACCGCAATGAAGCGCGCGGCATCGGCGGTTTGTTCTTTGACGATCTGAACTCGCCAGATTTCGATACCTGTTTCAGCTTTATGCAGGCCGTCGGCAACGGCTTCACTGACGCCTATCTGCCCATCGTGGAACAACGCAAAGCCCTGCCGTGGGGCGAACGTGAGCGTCAGTTCCAGCTTTACCGCCGTGGCCGCTACGTCGAATTCAATCTGGTGTGGGATCGCGGAACACTGTTTGGCCTGCAAACCGGCGGGCGTACAGAATCTATTTTGATGTCGATGCCGCCGCTGGTGCGCTGGGAATATGGCTATCAGCCAGAAGCTGGCAGCCCGGAAGCCGCGCTGTACAGCGATTTCCTGCCGGTTCGCGACTGGCTGGCTGAAAAAGGATCTTCTGTAAATGGAGAGGCAAGTTAATGCAAATCTGGGTTGATGCCGACGCCTGTCCGAATGTCATCAAGGAAGTGCTGTTCCGCGCCGCTGAGCGCACCGGCATGATGGTGACACTTGTGGCTAACCAAATCATCCGCACACCGCCGTCGAAATTCCTGCGTACTTTGCGCGTGGAAGCCGGTTTTGACGTCGCGGATAACGAAATCGTTAAACGCACCGAGCCCGGCGATCTGGTGATCACCGCAGATATTCCTCTCGCGGCGGAAGTGATTGAAAAAGGCGGTGTAGCGCTCAACCCTCGCGGCGAGCGGTACACCACTGAAACCATCAAAGAGCGCCTGAATATGCGTGATTTTATGGACACCATGCGCGCCAGCGGCGTGCAGACCGGCGGACCGCCTGCGCTTAATCAGCGCGACCGCCAGCAATTTGCCAATGAACTGGATAAGTGGCTGCAACAAGCCAAAAAATAATCCGGTCTGGCTGTCGAAACCGAAGTACCACTACATTAATTAAAGGAATAAGAAATGGTCAAAAAGATCATCCTTGATTGCGATCCGGGGCACGACGACGCTATCGCGATGTTACTGGCTCACGGTAACCCCGACATCGAACTGCTGGCTGTTACCACGGTAGTCGGTAATCAGACACTGGAAAAAGTCACCCGCAACGCACTTGCCGTTGCTCGTGTGATTAACCTGACCGGAGTGCCATTTGCGGCGGGCGCAACACGTCCGCTGGTGCGTCAGATTGAAGTGGCTGATGAAATCCACGGCGAATCAGGTCTTGACGGACCGGTGCTGCCGGAAGCCGCCATTACGCTGGAGCCGGTTCACGCCATCGACCTGATCATTGATTTGATCATGTCCCATCCACCGAAAACGATCACGCTGGTGCCCACCGGCGGGCTGACCAATATTGCGATGGCGGTACGTAAAGAGCCGCGCATTGCTGACCGTGTGAAAGAAGTGGTGCTGATGGGCGGCGGTTATCATGTGGGTAACTGGAGCGCAGTTGCCGAGTTTAATATCAAGATTGACCCGGAAGCCGCCCATATCGTGTTCAACGAAAAATGGCCGCTGACCATGGTCGGGTTGGATCTCACCCATCAGGCACTTGCCACGCCGGAAGTCGCTGCGCGCATTGCTGCGGTCGGCACACAGCCTGCCAAATTTGTCGGTGAGCTGCTCGATTTCTTCGGTCTGAGCTACAAAGATCGTCAGGGCTTTAATTCCCCGCCGGTTCACGACCCGTGCGCCGTGGCTTACGTGATTGATCCGAACGTGATGACGGTGCAAAAAGTACCGGTTGATATTGAGCTGACCGGCACGCTGACGCTGGGCATGACGGTTGCCGATTTCCGCGCCCCACCGCCGCCAGATTGCCACACGCAGGTCGCGGTAAAACTCGATCATCAGCGTTTCTGGGATCTTATCGTCGATGCGCTGGAGCGGATCGGCGAAGTGAAATACTGAGCCCGTCATTTGATTAAAAGGGCGCGCGTTGCTGCGCCCTTTCAGGTTTAAGCAGGCAGGTTCAAAGAGTCAGGGTTAAAGAGTTAGAGTTAAAGAGGCTCGGTTTGTGCCTCCACCACGGCTAAAGCCACCATATTCACAATCCTGCGTACCGAAGCAATCGGTGTCAGAATATGTACCGGTTTCGACACCCCCATCAGCACTGGTCCGACAGTCACGCCTTCAGAGCACGATACCCGCAGCAGGTTGTAGCTGATACGCGCCGATTCCATATTCGGCATAATCAGGATATTGGCCGAACCTTTCAGCGGGCTGTCCGGCATGATGTCCTGACGTATGCTTTCCACCAGCGCCGCATCGCCATGCATCTCGCCGTCGATTTCCAGCTCTGGATCAAGCTCGTTTACCAGCTCCAGCGTACGTCGCATTTTCAGCGCCGCCGGACTGTCTGACGTGCCAAAACTCGAATGCGAAAGCAATGCAACCTTTGGCTCAATACCAAAACGCCGCACCGTTTCTGCCGCCATAAGGGTGATTTCTGCCAGCTGTTCCGGCGTCGGATCGTCGTTAACGTAAGTGTCTGCAATAAACGTATTGCCGCTTGGCAGCAGCAACGCATTCATCGCGCCGGCAACGTGCGCACCTTCGCGAAAACCAAACACTTTCTCCACGATGTCGTAATGCTCATGATAGGTGCCGACCGTGCCGCAAATCATCGCATCAGCTTCACCACGCAACAGCATGATGGCGGAAATCAGTGTCGGATTACCAATCACCGCCCGCCGCGCCTGCTCCTGCGACACACCGCGTCGTTTCATCAGCTCATAATATTCGCGCCAGTACTCATTGAAGCGCGGATCAGATTCGTTATTCACCACTTCAAAATCGCGGCCAGCTTCCAGTTGCAGCCCCAGCTTTTTAATTCGCATGGCGATAACGCTTGGCCGCCCGACCAGAATAGGTTTGGCCAGCCCAAGGGAAATTAACTCCTGCGTAGCCTGTAATACGCGTTCTTCTTCACCTTCCGCCATCACCACGCGCCGGGCATCTTTCTTCGCCTGCGAGAAAATGGGCTTCATAAACAAATTGGTTTTATAGACGAATTCCGTCAGCTTTTCGGCGTACGCATCCAGGTCTTCAATAGGGCGCATCGCCACACCAGAATCCATTGCCGCTTTGGCAACCGCCGGTGCAATTTTTACAATCAGCCGCGGGTCAAAGGGTTTCGGAATGATGTAGTCCGGGCCGAAAGACAACTCTTCTTCTCCATAGGCAGAAGCCACCACATCACTTTGTTCTGCCATCGCCAGATCGGCAATCGCATGAACACAAGCCAGTTTCATTTCTTCATTGATGGTGGTTGCACCTACGTCCAGCGCGCCACGGAAAATGAACGGGAAACACAGCACGTTATTGACCTGATTGGGATAATCCGAGCGACCTGTACAGATGATGGCATCAGGGCGAACCGCTTTCGCCAGCGGTGGCAGAATCTCCGGTTCAGGATTGGCAAGCGCCAGGATCAGCGGATCCTTCGCCATGGTTACCACCATCTCCTGCGTCAAAACGCCGGGGCCGGAACAGCCGAGGAAGATATCAGCTTGCGGAATGGCATCGCCCAGCGTGCGCTGCCCGTTGTCGTCAATGGCATACGCTGCTTTGGTTTCGGCCATATTTTCTTCGCGGCCTTTATAGATAACGCCACGGGAATCACAGGCCGTAATGTTGTGGCGCTTAAGTCCGAGCGCGACCAGCAGATTCAGACAGGCAATAGCAGAAGCCCCCGCGCCGGACACCACCAGCCGGACATCCGAAATATTTTTGCCCACCACGCGTAAACCGTTGAGTACCGCCGCCGTACAGATAATCGCGGTGCCGTGCTGATCGTCATGAAATACCGGGATCTTCATGCGTTCACGCAGCTTTTTCTCGATGTAAAAACATTCCGGCGCTTTGATGTCTTCAAGGTTGATGCCGCCGAATGTCGGCTCCAGCGCGGCAATCACGTCGATCAGTTTATCCGGATCGTTTTCATCGACTTCGATATCAAACACGTCGATACCCGCGAATTTTTTGAACAATACGCCCTTCCCTTCCATCACCGGTTTACCGGCCAGCGCGCCGATATTACCCAGTCCGAGAACCGCCGTTCCGTTCGAGATAACAGCCACCAGATTGCCACGAGCCGTGTATTTGTAAGCGGCCTGCGGATCTCTGGCGATCTCCAGACAGGGAGCGGCAACACCGGGTGAATAAGCCAGCGCCAGATCACGTTGTGTGGCGAGGGGTTTGGTGGGCGAGACCTGAATTTTTCCGGGCACCGGGAATTCATGAAAATCGAGCGCACTTTGCTTGAGTTGTTCGTCCATCGTAGGGTCCTTTTCTTGTTTCTTATTTTTTGCAGAGACAACAGGGTACGGGTAAACATCACCATCAGGTTTTCCCGCTGACCAGTATAGATAACCCTGCCACGACGAAGGGTGAATAACGACTAAAAATTGACCGTTACATTGTTTGCTTTTCATTCATGGAATACGTCTCGTAAAAATCAACTAAGCTTAAAGTTTGTCCTTGCGCTTTTCTCGTCAGACGCCCAGTTTAAGCAGCAACAAAGGCCGCCATTGTTGAGACCCATTGCAGTAATCAGAAAAAGCGCATTCAGTTTGTTAACAGAATGATGCAGGGTAGGAGCCCTGCAAACCAGAGTCAGACGACCTTATTGCTGTATCGTTTTTTCTCGCTAAGGAGCTAAGAGATGAACCAGTTAGACGCACTAAAAAAAATCACCACCGTCGTTGCCGACAGCGGTGACATTGAATCTATCCGTCATTTCGAGCCTCAGGATGCGACCACCAATCCTTCGCTGATCCTCAAAGCAGCCGACCTGCCGCAATACCAAAACCTGATTAAAGACGCGCTGGACTATGCCCGTAAACAAGGCGGCAGCAAAGAGACTCAGGTGATCAATGCCACAGATAAACTGGCCGTTAATATCGGGGTGGAAATCCTGAAGAGCGTGCCGGGCCGTATCTCGACTGAAGTCGATGCACGCCTGTCTTTCAACAGTGAATTGTGTATCGAAAAGGCCCGTAAACTGATTGGCCTGTATCAGGATCAGGGCATTGATAAATCCCGTATTCTGATCAAACTCGCTTCCACCTGGGAAGGGATCAAAGCCGCAGAGAAACTGGAAAAAGAAGGCATCAACTGTAACCTGACCCTGCTGTTCTCATTCGCACAGGCACGCGCCTGTGCAGAAGCCGGTGTCTACCTGATTTCTCCGTTCGTTGGCCGTATTTACGACTGGTACAAAGCCAAAGAGCCGAACGCAACGTATGACGTGGAAAAAGATCCGGGCGTTAAATCGGTTCGCGACATCTACGACTACTACAAATCTCACGATTACCCGACCGTCATCATGGGTGCCAGCTTCCGTAAAGTGGAACAAATCCTGGCGCTGGCAGGCTGTGATCGCCTGACCATTTCTCCTAACCTCCTGGAAGAACTGAAAGCCAGCAATGAACCGGTTGAACGTAAATTACAGCCTTCCGGCAAAGGTGGAAAAAAACCCGCTCCTCTGACGCAGGCTGAATTCCTCTGGGAACACCATCAGGACGCCATGGCCGTTGAAAAACTGGCGGAAGGTATCCGCGCATTCGCCGTCGATCAGAAGAAACTCGAAGATATGCTTTCAGCACAGCTTTAGTTTCAACCGTAGTTTAAAAATCTAACCTCAGCTGAGTCACCTGGCAGACCGGTGGCAACTCCGCACTTTTGTCATCTGGCTCAGCAAAGTGACCCATCCGGAGAAAAATATGCCTTCTCGTAGAGAACTAGCGAATGCTATCCGTGCGCTTAGCATGGATGCCGTCCAGAAAGCGAATTCCGGACACCCCGGCGCCCCGATGGGGATGGCCGATATCGCCGAAGTCTTGTGGCGCGATTACATGAATCACAACCCGACCAACCCGAAATGGGCCGATCGCGACCGCTTCCTGATGTCCAACGGCCACGGCTCGATGCTGCAATACAGTCTGCTGCACCTGACCGGTTACGACCTGCCAATGAGCGAACTGGAAAACTTCCGCCAGTTGCATTCTAAAACACCAGGACATCCTGAATACGGTTATACGCCGGGTGTGGAAACCACCACCGGTCCGCTGGGTCAGGGCGTTGCCAACGCTGTGGGTTTTGCGATTGCTGAACGTACGTTAGGCGCGCAGTTTAACCGTGAAAATCACGAAATCGTCAACCATCACACCTACGTTTTCTTAGGGGATGGCTGCATGATGGAAGGGATTTCCCACGAAGCCTGCTCGCTGGCCGGTACCCTGAAACTCGGCAAACTGACCGCGTTTTATGATGACAACGGTATCTCCATTGACGGACACGTCGAAGGCTGGTTTACCGATGATACGGCCAAACGTTTCGAAGCTTACGGCTGGCATGTCATCCGTGGAATTGACGGCCAAAACTCCGACGCCATAAAAGCGGCAATCGAAGAATCTCATAAAGTCACTGACCGCCCTTCCCTGCTGATGTGCAAAACAGTGATTGGTTTCGGTTCGCCGCACAAAGCCGGGACTCATGAAGCACATGGTGCCGCACTGGGTGCCGACGAAGTCGCCGCCACCCGCAAGGCGCTGGGCTGGAACTATCCGGCCTTTGAAATCCCGCAAGATATTTATGACGCCTGGGATGCCAAAGAAGCGGGCAAAGCCAAAGAAAAAGCCTGGAACGATAAATTCGCCGCTTATGCCAAAGCCTATCCTGAGCTGGCCGCTGAATTTGACCGCCGCGTTAATGGCAAATTACCTGCGGACTGGGAATCCAAAGCACAGGCATTCATCGAAGGTTTGCAGGCCAAACCTGCGAATATCGCCAGCCGTAAAGCCTCACAAAATACTCTGGAAGAGTTTGGCAAAATTTTGCCTGAATTCCTCGGCGGTTCCGCAGACCTTGCGCCAAGTAACCTGACCATGTGGTCGGGCTCAAAATCACTGATTGAAGACCACGCCGGTAACTACATCCACTACGGCGTGCGTGAGTTCGGCATGACGGCCATCTCCAACGGTCTCGCGCTGCACGGCGGTTTCCTGCCTTATTCTGCGACCTTCCTGATGTTCGTTGAATATGCCCGTAACGCGGTACGTCTGGCGGCGCTGATGAAAATACGCAACGTCTTCGTGTATACCCACGATTCGATTGGTCTGGGGGAAGACGGTCCGACGCACCAGCCGGTTGAGCAAATGGCCAGCCTGCGTGTGACGCCAAACATGAGCCTGTGGCGTCCGGCTGATCAGGTCGAATCTGCCGTGGCATGGAAATATGCCATCGAGCGCAACGACGGTCCGGTTGCACTTATCTTCTCGCGTCAGAACCTGACCCAGCAACCGCGTACCGCTGAGCAACTGGCAAACGTCGCACGCGGTGGTTATGTGCTGAAAGACTCAGACGGCACGCCGGATGTGATTCTGATTGCCACCGGGTCCGAAGTAGGTATTACGGTAGAAGCCGCGGACAAACTGGCTGCAGCGGGTACTAAAGTGCGGGTAGTCTCTCTGCCTTCTACTGATGTGTTCGACAAACAGGACGAGGCTTACCGCGAATCTGTGCTGCCGAAAGCCGTGACTGCGCGCGTGGCGGTGGAAGCCGGTATCGCCGATTACTGGTACAAATACGTCGGCCTCAACGGTGCAATTGTCGGCATGACCTCTTTCGGGGAATCTGCACCAGCAGAGCAACTGTTTAAAGAGTTTGGTTTTACGGTTGATAACGTTGTCGCAAAAGCGCAGGCGCTGCTGAAGTAAAAGACATGAAGTAATTCTGTGCAGTTTATTCCCTCTTCATCTCAGGAGAGGGAATTCCTTCTATTTCCGCCCCGCTGACTTGATGAATCTGCCTCTCTCCGGTAAAGTCCCGTCCCTTCTTTGGCATGGGGAACAATGATGTTTATTGGATTTGACTACGGTACAGCGAATTGCTCAGTTGCAGTAATGCGCGATAATAACGCCCACCTGCTGGCGTTAGAAAATAACGATCCTTATTTACCCTCCATGCTTTGTGCACCGACACGTGAAGCGGTCAGCGAATGGCTGAACCGTCACGGACAGGTTCCGGCAGGCAGTGATGAGAATCTGGCACTGTTGCGCCGCAGCATCAGCTTTAACCGCGAGGAAGATATTCCGGTTAATGCCAACAGCGTGCATTTCGGTTTGCAGGCGCTTTCGACCTATATGGAAGATCCGGAAGAGGTGTACTTTGTCCGCTCTCCGAAATCCTTCCTGGGTGCGAACGGCCTGAAACCTCAACAGATTGCCCTGTTTGAAGATCTGGTCTGCGCAATGATGTACCACATTAAGCGTCAGGCCGAATCCGTCTTGCAGGAAAGTATTGAACAGACCGTGATCGGCCGCCCGATCAACTTTCAGGGTATGGGTGGTGAAGAGGCCAATGCTCAGGCGCAGGGTATTTTACAACGTGCCGCTGAGCGCGCCGGTTTCCGCGATATTGCGTTCCAGTTTGAACCGGTCGCCGCAGGTCTGGATTTCGAAGCGACACTGACGGAAGAGAAAACCGTGCTGGTCGTCGATATCGGCGGCGGTACCACGGACTGTTCTGTCTTGCTGATGGGCCCGCAGTGGCGCGATAAAGCAGAGCGTCAGAACAGCCTGCTCGGTCACAGTGGTTGTCGCGTTGGCGGTAATGATCTGGACATCATGACTGCGTTCAAACAGCTCACACCGCAGTTTGGTATGGGCAGCGAAACGCAAAAAGGGATCGCTATCCCGGCTCTGCCTTACTGGAATGCAGTGGCGACCAACGATGTTCCTGCACAGTTAGATTTCTACAGCGTGGCGAATGGCCGTATGTTGCGGGATCTGATCCGCGATGCCGCGCAACCGGATCTGATCAAACGCCTGCTGAAAGTCCAGCAACAGCGTCTGAGTTATCGTCTGGTGCGTGCCGCAGAAGAAAGTAAAATTGCACTTTCTGAACGTGAAAGCGTTACGGCTGCGATGGACTTTATTGAATCCGGTCTGGCGGAAACCATCAGCCAGCAGCAACTGAGTGACGCGATTTCTCAGCCGCTGGAACGCATTCAGGAACAGGTCAGTCTGGCACTGGCCAGCAGCGAAATTAAACCTGACGTAATTTACCTGACCGGCGGCAGTGCGCGTTCGCCGCTGCTGCGTGCTGCATTACAGACGCAGTTACCGGGTATTCCGCTGGTCGGTGGCAATGATTTCGGCTCGGTCACCGCTGGCCTGGCCCGCTGGGCACAAACGTTGTTCCGTTAAGTTTTAAAGATGCAGATAAACAAAAACCGCCTGATTTGAATTGAAGGCGGTTTTTTTATGGCTCAGATTTAGTGTTTACCAGGCGCTGGCGTCGTTTAAGGTCTTAATATCCGCATCATCCAGTTTGAGGGTGGCTGCCTGCGCCAGCTCATTCAGTTGTTGCAGTGACGTCGCGCTGACAATCGGCGAGGTAATACTCGGGCGGGCAATCTGCCAGGCCAGTGCAACTTGTCCTGGCTGTGCGCCGTGCTTCTCAGCCACCTGATCCAGCCCCGCCAGCACTTTCAGGCCACGTTCATTCAGGCAACGTGCGATCACGCTTTCACCGCGCTTACTTTTACCGGCATCCGCTTTGGTACGGTATTTCCCGGTCAGGAACCCGGCGGCCAGACCATAGAAGTTGATCACGCCTAAACCGTTATCCCTGACGACTTTTTCAAGTGCTTCTTCATACACTTTGCGGTCGTACAAATTGTACTGCGGTTGCAGCGTTTCATAACGCGCCAGCCCGTTTTCCTGACTGACTTTCAGCGCTTCGGCCAGGCGTGGTGCGCTGTAGTTTGAAGCGCCAACGGCACGCACTTTACCTTCTTTAATCAGCGCATCGAATGCCGCCATGGTTTCGGCCAGCGGCGTATCGGCATCATCATCATGCGACTGATATAAATCGATATAATCCGTTTGCAGGCGTTTCAGCGAGGCTTCGACCGCTTCTTTAATATAGCGTGGCGATAAACCCACTTTGCCTTCGCCCATCGGTTTGCCGACTTTGGTCGCCAGAATAATCTGGTCACGCTTACCGGTTTTTTTCAGCCAGTTGCCGATAATGGTTTCCGATTCGCCCCCTTTGTTGCCTTCAACCCAGCTTGAATACACATCGGCGGTGTCGATAAAATTCAGTTTATGATCCAGTAAGGCATCGAGCAGGTTAAAGGAAGCCGCCTGATCGACCGTCCAGCCGAATACGTTGCCGCCAAACGTCAGCAACGGCACCTGAATACCTGAACGACCCAGTTCTCTTTTGCTCATTATTCTCTCCCTTTCATAAGGTCAGATTTAACTTACTTTGCATGCGAACGATTTGCGATCAAAGGTCAACCATAGCATTTTGATATAAAATGTCAGGCTGAAAGCTATTCTTTATTGTCAGAAGAATTGTCAAAAAATGGGAAAGACTCTCCTTATTTCCTCCATTTTCTGCTGAAACATTCTGGCTACACTGTGAGCCTGGTTTTAAGGTGGATCTCCCTCCTGAAATGCCGCGACAATGATTGTGCTGATGCGATAACCCATGAAATCTGAAAACACTGACACCTTACCGCCTTCTGCACCCCTGCCGCCTTCGGTGCGCTGGCAGCTGTGGATTGTCGCCTTCGGCTTTTTTATGCAGGCCCTCGACACCACGATTGTGAATACTGCACTGCCTTCGATGGCACGCAGTCTGGGTGAAAACCCGCTGCACATGCATTCGGTGGTTGTGGCTTATGTGCTGACGGTCGCCGTGATGCTGCCTGCCAGTGGCTGGCTGGCGGATAAGGTCGGTGTGAAATGGGTATTCTTTTCGGCCATTGTGCTGTTTACGCTTGGCTCGCTGTTATGCGCGCAATCGGAAAGTCTGCGTGAACTGGTGATGTCGCGCATCGTTCAGGGGATTGGCGGTGCGATGATGGTGCCGGTCGGGCGGCTGACGGTGCTGAAAATTGTCCCGCGAAGCGAGTACATGGCGGCGATGACCATGGTCACGTTACCCGGCCAGGTCGGTCCGCTTCTGGGCCCGGCGCTGGGCGGTTTTCTGGTGCAATACGCCAGCTGGCACTGGATCTTCCTGATTAATCTGCCGGTCGGTCTGGCCGGTTGTATCGCCACTTTAATGATTATGCCCAATTACAAAATGCAGACCCGCCGCTTTGATATCAGCGGGTTTGTGATGCTGGCCGTGTGCATGGCGACGCTAACCCTGGCGCTGGAAGGCAGCCGCAGTATGGGGCTGAGCGTGCTGGAAATTTTCCTGCTGGTCGTCGTCGGTGGCGGCGCGCTGGGTGTTTACTGGATGCATGCGCGCGGCAATCTTTCTGCGCTGTTTTCACTGCGTCTGTTCCATACCCCGACCTTTAAAATTGGCCTGCTCGGCAGTCTGCTCGGGCGTATCGGCAGCGGCATGTTGCCGTTCATGACGCCAGTATTTCTGCAACTCGGTATGGGCTTTACGCCTTTCCATGCCGGACTGATGATGATCCCGATGGTGCTCGGCAGTATGGGGATGAAACGCGTGGTGGTCCGGCTGGTCAATCAGCTCGGCTACCGGAAGGCACTGGTCAGCGCGACCTTGCTGCTGGCGCTGATCACGCTGATTTTCCCGCTGGTGGCGATTTACGGTGCGGTCTGGATGATCCCGATTGTATTGTTCTTCCAGGGCATGGTGAACTCCCTGCGCTTCTCGTCGATGAATACGCTGACGCTGAAAGATCTGCCGTCGCGCCTTGCCAGCAGCGGCAACAGTTTGCTGTCGATGATCATGCAGTTGTCGATGAGTCTGGGCGTCAGTGTCGCCGGTTTGCTGATTGGAGTGTTCGCCCATCAGCAGGCCATTACACCGGACAGCGCCACCATGCACACCGCGTTCCTGTATTGTTATATGTCGATGGCGCTGGTGATCGCCCTGCCAGCCTGGGTATTTTCCAAAGTGCCACCTGATACGCAGAAAAATGCCATTATCGACCGTCGTCGCGCTGCGGCCGGCTCCCCTGATCCGATGAGAAAATCATGAAACCTGGTATTACCGCCAAGTTGTTTATGGCCATTTTTTGTACCTGCGCACTGGTGCTGATCACCATGAACTGGGGCGTGAGGATGAGCTTTGAACGGGGCTTTATCGACTACATCCGTCAGAGCAACGAACAGCGCGTCGAACTGCTGGCTGACACCTTGCAGGAGCAGTACAAACAACACGGCAGCTGGGAATTTCTGGAAACCAATGACCGGTTGATCTATCAGATCATGCGTTCATTTGAACAAAACAGCAGCCCGAGAATGCCGCCGCAGGGATGGCGCACGAAGTTCTGGATCCTCGACAGCCACGATCATCGGATCGGCGGTTACGATCAGCCGGTCCCACCGGATTTACAAGGTCCGCGCCGCGTGATGACCGTTAATGGTGTGGTCATCGGATCGGTGATTTCGACGCCTGCCGAACGCCTGACCCGCGATGCTGATATTAATTTCGAACGCCAGCAAAGCCGCACCAGCTGGATGATTGTCGCCTTTACCGCGCTGCTGGCCGCTGCCGTCACCTGGATGTTGTCCCGCGGAATGCTCGCGCCGGTAAAACGGCTGGTGAACGGTACGCATCAGCTGGCTGCGGGGAATTTCAGCACACGGGTTGAAGTCGACAGTGAAGATGAACTCGGCAAACTGGCGCAGGATTTTAATCAGCTGGCGATGACGCTGGAAAAAAATGAGCAGATGCGCCGGGCGTTTATGGCGGATATTTCCCATGAGTTGCGCACGCCGCTGGCCGTTCTGCGTGGTGAGCTGGAAGCCATGCAGGATGGCGTGCGTAAAATGACGGTTGGATCGCTGGAATCACTGCAATCTGAAGTGTCGATTCTGACCAAACTGGTGGACGATTTGCATCAGCTTTCGCTTTCCGATGCCGGTGCACTGGCATACCGCAAGGTGGACACCGACGTCGTACATCTGGTGCAGCTGGCGGAAGCCGGTTCGCGTGACCGTTTCCATGCCAAGCAACTCACCCTGACCAGCCACCTTCCGGAAAGCGCTGAAGTGTTTGGCGATCCCCAGCGTCTTTCGCAGCTGTTCAACAATCTGCTGGAAAACAGTCTGCGCTATACTGACCCGAATGGCGGTCTGGAGATCCGGGGCGAAATACGGGATAAATCACTTTACCTGATGTTCCAGGACAGCGCGCCGGGCATCAGCGATGAACAGCTTGGCCGTATTTTTGAACGGTTTTATCGTACCGAAGGCTCGCGCAACCGCGCCAGTGGCGGTTCGGGGTTAGGTCTGGCCATTTGCCAGAATATTGTCGAAGCGCACGGCGGGCAGATCAGCGCCAGCCACTCTCCGGCGGGTGGCGTTCGTATTACGATCGTCCTGCCGCTCTCTGTAACATCAGGCCCGAGAAACTGAATGAACGACTCTGTATTGTCCGGCCCGGCGCCGTTAAAAATTCTGATTGTAGAAGACGAGCCTAAACTTGCTCAGCTGTTAATCGACTATCTTGAAGCCGCAGGCTATGCCACCCAATGGCTGGCGGACGGACATGACGTCATCTCGCAGGTGAAGCACCAGCCGCCGGCACTGATTTTGTTAGATCTGATGCTGCCAGGCAGCAGCGGATTATCCATTTGCCGAGACATTCGCCAGTTTTCCGATGTACCGATTATGATGGTGACGGCAAAAACGGAAGAGATTGATCGCCTGCTCGGGCTGGAAATCGGTGCTGATGATTACATCTGCAAACCTTACAGCCCGCGTGAAGTTGTGGCCCGCGTGAAGGTTATTTTGCGCCGCTGCGTGCGTCAGGAAGACAATGTGCCGAGAGATAACGGTCTGCACATTGATGAAGCGCGCTTTCAGGCCACATTCCAGGGGCATGAACTTGAACTGACACCGGCAGAATTCCGCCTGCTGAAAACGCTGTCCGTCAAACCGGGTTACGTGTTTACCCGCGAAGTGCTGCTCAATAATCTCTATGATGACTACCGCGTCGTCACTGACCGTACCATCGACAGTCATATCAAGAACCTGCGCCGTAAACTCGAATCTCTGGACGGAGAAAAGGCGTTTATCCGCGCCGTCTATGGCGTGGGCTATCGCTGGGAAGCGGAACCCTGTCATTTGGCATAACGCATGACTCACAGCGAATAACGAATAACGAATAACGAATAACGAATAACGAATAACGAATAACGCATAACTGGCCGGCAATTCAGTTTTGTAAAGTTTCTGAAAGTCTGTCGGCCAGTTCACATTTCATGTCTTAAATCTTTCCTCCCGCCGCGAAACTGTTTCCATTAACTACACTTATCTCTGGAAAATAACCCCTCTGATGGAGATTACCTTTATGGCTACTGGTCACTATGATCTGAAAAAAGCGAAGAATGGACAGTTTCACTTTAACCTGAAGGCCGGGAACGGAGAGATTATTCTCACCAGTGAAATGTATGCCAGTAAAGCGTCAGCAGAAAACGGGATTTCATCGGTTCAGACCAACTCCCCTGAGGAAGCGCAGTACGAAATCAAGCCTTCGAAAGACGGCCAGTTTTACTTTGTGCTGAAAGCGAAAAACCATCAGGTGATTGGTATCAGCGAAATGTACACCACGGAAAGTGCATCGAAAAAAGGTGTTCAGTCAGTGGTGAAAAACGGCGCAAGCACTGATATCCGCGATTTGACGCAGTAGTTCTCAATGATTTCTGTTTTTAGCTATTCAGGAGCAGAGGAGGAAATTGATCTGGCTCCTGAATAGTCTAAATAGCGTTGTTATACCCACACGAAATGGCTGCTTTTGATCAACTCAGACGTTACAATTCTGACCTTTCGTCGCCCCGCATCCGGGACGGCCCTGACCTGTGATCAGACTGAGATTGACTATGTTTACCCGCGATTCTTTTGTTCCGGAACTGCTTTCCCCTGCCGGCTCCCTGAAAAATATGCGTTACGCCTTCGCTTACGGTGCAGATGCGGTTTATGCCGGTCAGCCACGTTACAGCCTGCGCGTTCGTAATAACGAATTTAACCACCAGAATCTGGAAATCGGCATCAATGAAGCCCATGCTCTGGGGAAAAAATTCTATGTGGTGGTGAATATTGCCCCGCATAACGCCAAGCTGAAAACCTTCATCCGTGATCTGCAACCGGTGATCGACATGGGGCCCGATGCCCTGATCATGTCGGATCCGGGTCTTATCATGATGGTGCGTGAAGCCTTCCCGCAGATGGACATTCATCTTTCGGTGCAGGCTAACGCCGTGAACTGGGCGACGGTGAAATTCTGGAAACAAATGGGGCTGACGCGTGTGATTTTATCGCGCGAGCTTTCGCTGGAAGAAATCGCCGAGATCCGCGCACAGGTGCCGGATATGGAAATCGAAATCTTCGTTCACGGTGCGCTGTGCATGGCGTATTCCGGCCGTTGCCTGCTTTCCGGCTACATCAACAAGCGTGACCCGAATCAGGGAACCTGTACCAACGCCTGTCGCTGGGAATATAAAGTTCAGGAAGGCAAAGAAGACGCCATCGGTAATATCGTGCATCAGTACGAGCCGATCCCGGTTCAGCAGGTGGAAGCCGCCGAGCCCACATTAGGCATCGGTCAGCCGACAGATAAAGTCTTTATGCTCGAAGAAGCCCTGCGCCCTGGCGAATACATGAGCGCGTTTGAAGACGAACACGGCACGTATATTATGAATTCTAAGGATCTGCGCGCCATTCAGCATGTGGAAACTCTGACAAAAATGGGCGTGCATTCGCTTAAAATCGAGGGACGTACAAAATCCTTCTATTATTGCGCGCGCACGGCACAGGTTTATCGCCGGGCCATTGACGATGCCGTCGCCGGTAAGCCTTTTGATCCGACGCTGCTTTCCACGCTGGAAGGTCTGGCGCATCGCGGATACACCGAAGGTTTCCTGCGTCGCCATACTCACGATGCGCAGCAGAACTACGAATATGGTTTCTCTGTCAGCGACCGCCAGCAGTTTGTCGGCGAATTCACCGGTAATCGTATGGATGGCTGGGCAGAAATCGATGTGAAGAATAAATTCTGCGTCGGTGACAGTGTGGAAATGATGACGCCGCAGGGCAACGTCCAGTTCAAACTGGAAGCCCTGCGCAATAAGAAAGGCCAGCCAACCGACGTGGCGCCGGGTAACGGGCATATGGTGTATGTCGCACTGCCGGAAGACGTCAATCTGGAGTTCGCCATTTTACTGCGTAATCTGGAAGACACGGACACCCGTAATCCGCATTCGAAATAATGTTTTGGTCGAAAACAAGAATTCGATCACATCTATTTCTGACCGGGCTGGATAATATGCATTCGCAATTTACTTCGAATGCAAAATAAAGCACCGGACTATACCAGGAACCACCTCCTTGGCCAGCTCAATCTCCCTTGAGCTGGCTTTTCTTTTTGTATTCATTAAACGAAAATCCGTCATATTTAACTAATCCTCTTCAGTTATTCACCTTAATAACGTGATGTCATGTTTTTAAATAAATACGTTTCTGAAATATAAACGTCCTTTCTAATTAATATCAGCACAATTATTTAACCTCATTGTCAACTTTTCGCTGATTTATCCGATAGCCAAATACCACTACTTTCATCTATTGTTGGTGTAAGTAGAAAAAAGGAGCGTACATGACCACAGCAATGCTGATTTTAAATGGAAAAGGCGCAGGCAACGAAGAGCTGCGGATAGCCATCGGCGCGCTACGCAAAGAGGGCGAAGATCTCAATGTGCGTGTCACCTGGGAGTACGGAGACGCCGCGCGATATGTGGACGAAGCCATTGAACTGGGCTGCGAAACCGTGATTGCCGGTGGCGGCGACGGCACCATTAATGAAGTGGCGGGTGCACTGGCACAATACGAGGGACAACGACGCCCCGTGCTCGGCATCGTGCCGCTGGGCACCGCAAATGATTTCGCAACGGCCTGCAATATTCCCCTCGAGCCAGAGCAGGCGTTACAGCTGGCGGTCAAAGGCCGTGCGGTCGATATCGATCTGGCCAAAGTGAATGACCAGCATTTCTTTATCAACATGGCGACCGGGGGATTCGGCACGCGTATCACAACCGAAACGCCAGAAAAACTCAAAGCAGCGCTTGGCGGCGTGTCCTATTTCATCCACGGTCTCTTACGTCTGGATACGCTGAAAGCTGACCGCTGTGAAATCAGAGGCCCGGATTTTCGCTGGGAAGGCGATGCGCTGGTAATCGGTATTGGTAATGGCCGCCAGGCAGGTGGCGGGCAACAAATATGCCCGGATGCGCTGATTAACGATGGTCTGCTGCAATTACGTCTGCTGACCTCAGAGGAGCTGCTGCCGTCATTCCTGCGCAGCTTGCTCAATAATGAAGAGAACAAAAATATTGTGTCCGCCAGTCTGCCCTGGCTCGAAATCACCGCACCGCACGATATGACGTTCAATCTCGACGGCGAACCGCTCACCGGTAAACAGTTCAAAATTGAAGTTCTTTCCTCTGCAATCCAGTGTCGTTTGCCCCCTCACTGCGAACTTTTAGGCTAACTTTCTCTTCTTCTGTTCATTCTCTGTACTGTGATCCGTCTTGCAGTACAGAGCAAATCTGCCGTTATTTTTGTGATCTTCTCCGCTAAAAGCTTATCCGCATACTTGTATGGTAGATGTGCATTGCCTAATTTTACTCTGCCGATGTCGCTGAATAATTCATTTCTGAATTTCTGCGGGCACAAATGACGCATTTCTTTTGACGACTCTTATTAATCCGGTGACGGAAACCAGGGGTAGTATGATTAATCATCATAAAGAAAGACCGATATCGGTAAAAAATATGCTGGCCTACGGCGGGGGGGATTTCTTCGGCGGTGGCTGTTTTGCAGTACTGGGTCTGTGGATAATGTATTTCTACACCACTTATGCCGGATTAAGTCCGGCAGAGGCCGGTGCTGTTATTGCGACCGCCCGCCTGCTGGATGCTTTTTTCGATCCACTGATGGGTTATGTCACGGATAATTTTTACCGCAATCCTCTGGGCAAAAAATACGGACGGCGTGGCTTCTTCTTCTTATTCGGCGCACCATTAATTATGGTGACTTACATTATTATGTGGGTCAGCGGAATGGGGTTCTGGTACTACCTGTTTACCTATATTTTATTCTACGCCGCTTACACGCTGGCGATTGTACCTTATGAAACGCTGGCAGCCGAAATGACCTCCAGCTTTAAAATGCGTACTAAACTGACCGGTGTCAGGATGTTTTTCTCAACCGGCGCCGCAATATTAGCAGCCTGGTTGCCGGGGCGCATTATTGCTTATCTCGGTGAAGACTCCTCCTCATCTTTCCTGATTATGGGGGTAATTTTCGGCGTGTTGTTTGCCGTGGTAATCCTGATGCTTTATTTCTACACCTGGGAACGGCCTATCCCGGTTGATGTCGCCACGCCAAAACTCTCTTTCCGCCGCGATATGAAGCATCTGCTCAGATCGCTGGTGTCGACCATGAGAGTGCGCACCTTCCGCCAGCATGTCGGGATGTACCTGGGAGGCTATGTGGCGCTCGACGTCCTTGGCGCTGTGCTGGCGTATTATATTATTTTTGTTCTCGGCCAGAATACCGTTACTGCTTCTAATGCGATGACATTAATGACCCTGGTGCAGTTCATCTGCGTTGCCCTGTTTATTTTCCTGTGTATGAAATTAGGCAATGGCGCGTCATATCGTATTGCACAATTATTTATGCTGGCCAGTGTCGGTTTATTTTTAGCCATCCATTTATTACAACTACCCTTTAATATGGCGCTGCTTTATCTCTCCGTTATTTTAATGGGCGTGGGTCGTTCCGGTACCAGTTATGTTTGCTGGAATATTTACAGTTTTATCCCAGATGTGGATGAAATGCTGACAGGAAAACGACGCGAAGGTATTTTTGCCGGCGTTATGACTTTCGTGCGTAAAGCTGTTCAGGCGGTGGCGTTATTTGGTGTAGGCCTGTTATTACAGCATTACGGATTCACACCGAAAAGTGCCACGCAACCTGCCGAAGCCGTTTACGGTATCACACTGGTATTTGGCGCGGGATCGGTCATCTTCCTGCTGGTGGGATTATATAGCTCAATGAAATTCCGCCTCACCCGCCATAACCATGCCCTGCTTGTAAATGAAATTGAACGCCTTAAAGCCGGTGGCAGTAAATATGACGTCACACCGGAAACGCGCTTAATCGCCGAGCAACTCACCGGCTGGCCCTATGAAAAATTATGGGGCGATAACAATATTCTTAGTCAGACCGAAGAGAATCTTCCCCTGACGTCCACAGAGCTTTCAACCGGAGCCGACCATGCAAAGAATTGAATTCAGCCTGATGCAACAAACCATCCAGCGTGCCCTGCAAAAAGCGGGACTTGCTGAGAGAGATGCACGGACCTGTGCGCGGATCCATACAGAATCCAGTTGTGACGGTATTGCATCACATGGCCTCAACCGGGTAGCGCGTTTTGTCGATTATGTTCATAAGGGCTGGATTGATATCCACGCCAAACCGGAACTGGAAAAATCCCTCGGCGCCATCGCCATCTACAACGGCAACCGCGGTATCGGCATTACCAACGCCCTGTTCGCCGTGGAGAAAGCCACCGAAATGGCGAAAGAGTATGGCGTGGGGATCGTGGCGCTGAAAAACAGCAGTCACTGGATGCGCGGCGGCAGTTATGGCTGGCATGCGGCACAACAAGGCATGGCGGCGATGTGCTGGACCAATACGGAATCCTGCATGCCCGCCTGGGGCGGAAAAAACACCCGCGTCGGCAATAACCCGTTTGTCATGGCGGTACCAAGAACCAAAGGTCCGATTGTGCTGGACATGGCAATGTCACAGTATTCCTACGGCAAATTGCAGGTTACGCGGCTGAAAAACGAAAAACTGCCCTTCCCCGGCGGCTACGATAAAGAAGGAAATCTGACGGATGATCCGGGCCCGATCGAAGCCTCCATGCGCATTTTACCCACCGGTTACTGGAAAGGCTCGGGGCTGGCAATTGTGCTGGACGCCATGGCCGCGTTGCTTTCAGCGGGCTCGCCCACCAATGAAATAGACAAAATCGGCAAAGGGAGCTGCACCGGCGCCAGCCAGATTTTCATGGTATTCGACCCGACGCAGTTAGGTGGCGCTGAATTCACTGAACGCATGGCGGACAGCGTCGCGGACTACGTGAATCAGTCAGAACCGGCTGAAAACAGCCGCGATGTCCGTTATCCCGGCCAGACAGCCGCCGCCAACCGCGAGGAAAACCGCCGTCTGGGGATCCCGGCAGATGAAACGGTATGGGATGAAGTGATGCGGCTGGCGGAATAAGTTGCTTCAGAAGACAAAGAGCATCAAAAACGCCCGCCAAAATGCGGGCGTAAAAATGCGAGGTTGATTCATAAAAACTACTGCCTGCAATGTAAACCAAAACTATTTTGGAAGGCATATTCCTGAATTCAAAAACGATAAGTATTGAGAGTAAAAACGCATGATATAAAAGCGCCACCTTACAAAACGCGCTGATATTCCATGGATTATTATCAGGTTATCAATTTTTCACATCAGGCAGATTTAAGCTTTTACGATATTCAGTTCACCCTTCCCTGCGAAGAGATCAAAGTTTTCAGAGTTTTGTTTCTTCATTTTTCCTGCGCTTCAACGGATACTTTTCAGCGGATGGCGGAAATCACCGGTGAGTCCGGAAAAGATAGACACGGACATATCGTGACGTTTTACGACACGGCATGGGATGACATACCCGCAGATAAGCGCAATGGCAAATCAGTGTTCGATAAGTTGTTTCCGCAAAAACTGCTTAGCCGGGCAAACTATCTGAGGTTTTTTGATGGTTTAAGCGCCGTTATCGGAAATTATATCTGCGACGTAAAGCCGGAGATTATTTTTTTTAACGCCTATACGTCGTCGCACCAAAAAGCGTATGATCGGCTTGTTTTTCGCTCAAAAAGCGAACTGGTGTTATCAACGCATTCAGATGGAGGAGGCTATTATGTTATTAAAACAAAGTATTACAAAACGCCAAACACAAAAGGACTTTGAACGTAACCGAGCCGATAAATTAAAGACTCTTGAGATTTGTTTCAAACTCATCGAGAAATACCAAAAAACGGCATAAATCACACAGCCTCCTGACATGGAGGCTTTTTATTACCCGCTAAAGTTTCCTGCTCCCCTGCCCCCCAGCCCCTCTGCATACGTTCACTTTTCACCTCGTAAAGTGTGATCTTCTCCGGCAAAAAACGTTTTGCATACTTGTATGGTAGTTTGCATATGGCGTATTTATAACCATAGAAAATGCATCCTACTTTTACTGCAGAAGGTCTTAACCGATGAAAATCGTGAATGCTGAAGTCTTTGTCACTTGCCCGGGGCGCAACTTTGTTACGTTGAAAATTACTACTGAAAGTGGGCTGACCGGTATCGGGGATGCCACGCTGAATGGCCGCGAATTGCCGGTCGCTTCCTATCTGAAAGATCACGTTTGTCCGCAACTGATCGGCCGCGATGCGCATCAGATCGAGGACATCTGGCAATTCTTCTACAAAGGCGCTTACTGGCGGCGCGGGCCGGTTACCATGTCGGCCATTTCTGCCGTCGATATGGCGCTGTGGGACATCAAAGCTAAAGCCGCCAATATGCCGCTGTATCAGTTGCTGGGTGGCGCATCGCGCACCGGCGTGATGGTTTACTGCCATACCACCGGCCATTCCATTGATGAAGTACTCGATGATTACGCCAAACATAAAGAGCTTGGGTTCAAGGCCATTCGCGCGCAATGCGGCGTGCCGGGCATGAAAACAACGTACGGTATGGCGAAAGGCAAAGGCCTGGCTTACGAACCGGCAACGAAAGGTAACTGGCCGGAGGAACAATTGTGGTCAACCGAAAAATACCTCGATTTCACACCAAAACTGTTTGAGGCCGTACGCAATAAATTCGGTTTTGATGAACATCTTCTGCATGACATGCACCACCGCCTGACGCCAATTGAAGCCGCGCGCTTTGGCAAAAGCATCGAAGAATATCGCCTGTTCTGGATGGAAGATCCGACACCGGCTGAGAATCAGGAAAGCTTCCGTTTGATCCGCCAGCACACGGTGACGCCAATTGCGGTCGGCGAAGTGTTCAACAGCATCTGGGATTGCAAACAGCTGATTGAAGAGCAACTTATCGACTATATCCGCACCACGATTACTCATGCGGGGGGGATTACCGGTATGCGTCGTATTGCTGATTTTGCCTCGCTGTATCAGGTACGTACCGGCTCACACGGGCCTTCTGACCTCTCACCCATTTGCATGGCCGCTGCCTTGCACTTCGACCTGTGGGTGCCGAACTTTGGCGTGCAGGAATACATGGGATATTCCGAGCAGATGCTGGAAGTCTTCCCTCATAACTGGACGTTCGACAACGGCTATATGCATCCGGGCGAAAAACCAGGGCTGGGTATTGAGTTCGACGAAAAACTGGCCGCGAAATATCCGTATGAACCGGCCTATCTGCCGGTAGCCCGTCTGGAAGACGGTACTTTGTGGAACTGGTGAGGGAACAAAAATGAACAGTGTCGTTATACAAGAACCCGGAAAATTAGTCATCGAGCAACGTGCTTTGCCGGTACCTGCCGCCGGTGAAGTACGAGTTCGGGTCAGTTACGCCGGTATCTGCGGATCCGATGTGCATATCTACCACGGTCATAATCCGTTCGCGAAATACCCGCGGGTGATTGGTCATGAATTTTTCGGCCACATCGACAGCGTCGGCGAAGGCGTAGAGGCTTCACGCATCGGGGAACGCGTGGTGGTCGATCCGGTCGTCAGCTGCGGACATTGCTATCCGTGCTCGATTGGCCGCCCGAATGTGTGCGCCCAATTGCAGGTGATCGGCGTCCACCGCGATGGCGGTTTTAGTGATTATGCCTGCGCGCCGGCGAAAAATGCCTACGTGGTACCGGCCGCTATCCCGGACAAACTCGCCAGCATGGTTGAACCCTTTACTATCGCGGCCAATATCACCGCATTTCTCAAACCGACACCTCAGGACACTGCGCTGATCTACGGCGCTGGCCCGATGGGACTGACGGTGATCCAGGTACTGAAAGGCGTGTACGGCGTGCAGAAAGTGATTGTCGCCGACCGTATCGACGAGCGGTTGCAGATGGCGCAGGCCAGTGGCGCGGACTGGATCATCAACAACAGCGAGCGCAGCGTGGCAGATGAACTGGCTGCCGAAGGTGTACGCCCGACGCTTATTGTCGATGCCGCCTGCCACCCGGCCATTTTGCAGGAAGCGATTTTGCTGGCCTCGCCCGCCGCACGTATCGGCATGATGGGTTTTTCCGGTGAGCCAAGTTCGGTCACCCAACAAAGTATTACCAGCAAGGAGATTTCACTGTTTTCATCGCGCCTGAACAGCCACCGGTTCCCGCAGGTGATTGAATGGATGGAGCAAGGGAAAATCGCGCCCGAAAAGCTGGTGACGCACTGGATGCCTGCCAGCGAAGTTGAAGCTGCATTAACGCTGTTTGAGAAAGATCAGCGTTCCTGCTGCAAGGTTTTACTGACATTCTGATATTTGGCATTTTTTGAAAAATGACGGGAGGATATTTAAATATCCTCCCGCCCGCAGTACCTCATATTCTACCTACAAAAAAACGCAACACTATTAAAACAACACCGACAAGTGGAGCACCTATGTTCAAGAACTTACGCTGGGTCATCGTATTCCTGCTGTTCCTGGTTTACATGATCAATTACCTCGACCGCGTAGCGCTGTCGATTACTGTCCCGATGATAGAAAAAGAGCTGACCATTAATCCCGAACAATTCGGCATGATATTTGGCAGTTTCTTCTTCGGTTACGCGATATTTAACTTTATCGGCGGCCTGGCCGTGGATAAATTTGGCCCGACGCTGGTGATGGGATTAGCCGTCGGATTATGGTCGGTATTTTGTGGCATGACCGCTATCGCAACCGGCTTTTATTCCATGTTGATTCTGCGGGTATTATTCGGTATGGCCGAAGGGCCGATTTGTGCCTCGGCAAATAAGATGATCAACGGCTGGTTCCCGAAGAAACAGGCGGCCACCGCGATGGGACTGCTCAGCGCCGGTTCACCTCTCGGCGGCGCTGTTGCCGGGCCTATTGTCGGGTATCTGGCGATTTCCTTCGGCTGGCGACCTGCCTTTATGGTGATCGCAGCCATCGGGATTGTCTGGATGGCGGTCTGGTTCTTCACCGTTGCGGACAATCCGTTGAAAAGCAAACGCATTTCACCGGAAGAATTACGTTTAGTTGATCAGATAAAGAATGAAAATATCAGTGAAGAAGAAGATCTGGCACAGGCCGCGCATGGTCTGGGCTATTATTTACGCCAGCCGATTATCCTGGTGACGGCTTTTGCCTTCTTCTGCTACAACTATATTTTATTCTTCTTTCTCAGCTGGTTCCCGGCATATCTGGTACAGGCGCATGGTCTTAACATTAAAGAAATGAGCCTGACAACGGTTATTCCATGGATTGTCGGATTCGTCGGTCTGGCACTGGGCGGATATATTTCAGATAAGATTTTTAATATCACTGGCCGTTTATTACTGTCACGTAAAATTATATTAGTCGTCAGTCTGTTAGCCGCAGCGATTTGTGTCGCACTGGCTGGCGTAGTCACCAGCGTGGTTCCGGCAGTTATTCTGATGTCGGTATCTATTTTCTTCCTGTACACCACCGGCGCTATTTACTGGGCGATTATTCAGGATGTGGTACATAAATCCCGCGTCGGCGGCACCAGCGGATTTATCCATCTGGTCGGCAGCGTATCGGGCATCATCGGTCCGGTCGTGACCGGCTTCATCGTACAAAACACCGGTCGCTTCGACAGCGCCTTTATTCTGGCCGGGGGCGTCGCCGCACTGGGCGCAATTCTGGTGTTCTTCGTGATAAAACCCCCCAAACAGACTCCGGCCACGACCCTGTCTCACAACTGATTTTCTAAACATCATGTTCTGAGCATCATGAAAAAACCCGGTTATCATGCCGGGTTTTCTTCAATTTAACTCTACTCAAATCAACTCAAATCAGGCCTCATCAACCCACACACGCATCTCCCCTTCTCCCCTGTTCGCCCAGCTAAAATAAGGCACAAATGTCATGCTTTGCATCGTCGTTTCTTCTTCCGGAGGATTGAAGCTATATAACGGCTGCTGACCGGCCTGAACTGATAACCGGCGCTCACCTTGCGTCTGCAATAACGTTTTACCGGCGAGCAGTCCGCTGCCGGAGATCAGGCGAAATTGTGCATCCTGCGGCAGGCGTAAATTATGCAGTTCACTGCCGTTGTCGGCCTGTTCAAGGCAATACACCAGCGGGCCGCGCTGGATCGCCACTTTTCCTGCGACGTGCCGCAACAGGGCGTTCCCCTTCACACGCGTTACCGGCATCGGTAATGTCATTTCAATGCGATCGCCTTTCTGCCAGTCCTGCGTCAGACGTAAATATCCGCTGCGCGTAAGCGCAAAAAGCGTCAGCGGTTTACCATTAAGCGTCACCTGCGGACTGGCGCACCAGTCGGGTAAACGCAGCGCCAGCGTGGCTTCAAGCGGCTGATCGGTGTCTATTTCAATCTGAACATGCTCTGTCCACGGATAACCACCGGACTGCTTCAGCCGTAACGGTTTACCGCCGACCATCGCCTGCACGTCACTGCCGATATACAGGTTGATGTCCACGCCGTCCGGGCGCTGGGTATAAATGTAATGGCCGAGTGAAGCCAGCAGTCGTGCGATGTTTGGCGGGCAGCAGGCACAACCGAACCAGCGCTGACGCACTGGTTTTACGTGATCATAGATATGATTGAACGGAATACTTTTCGGATGCACTTCCAGCGGATTCACGTAGAAGAAATGTTTGCCGTCGAGCGCCATTCCGGCCAGTACGGTATTGTAGAGAGCGCGTTCCATCACATCGGCATAGCGGCTGTCAGGATCCATCTGCAACATACGGTTGGCAAACATCATCAGCCCGATCGACGCACAGGTTTCGGTGTACGCCGTGTCATTCGGCAAATCGTAATCGGAAGAAAACGCTTCGCCGCTGCTTTGTGAGCCGATTGAACCGGTGATATACATTTGCCGCTGAGTCATGTTTTCCCACAACCGCTGGCAGACCTCGCGCTTTTCCTGATCCTGACTCAACCGCGCCAGATGAGCGACGCCGGCGTACAAATACACAAAGCGCACTGCGTGTCCGATAGCCGTCTTCTGTAACGCAACCGGCTGATGGGCCTGACTGTAAGCTTTATCTTTGACCATCCACGCCGGACCGTAAGTATTCCAGTGCGATGTTTTGCCGCGTTTTTCATATTCAATATCGTAAAAATGCGGCTCTGTACCGCGCTGCTCAACAAAATAGCGGGTCAGTTCGAGATAACGAGTTTCACCGGTAGCTTCATATAAACGCATCAGCGCCAGTTCGATTTCCGGATGACCGGGATAGCCGTGCAGCTTTTTATCTCCCGGCCCGAAAACATCCGCAATGTGATCGGCAAGTTTACAGACGATCTCCAGCAAGCGCGTTTTTCCGGTTGCCTGAGTGTAAGCCACGCCGGCTTCGATCAGATGTCCGGCACAGTAAAGCTCGTGATATTCGGCGAGATTCCTCCACCGCTGTTGCGGCTCTTTCACGGTGAAATACGTGTTCAGATAGCCGTCCGGTTGCTGCACCGCGCCCACCAGTTCGATCACCTGGTCTGCCGTTTCTTCCAGCGCAGGATCCGGCGTTTTTGCCAGTAAATAGCCGACAGCTTCCAGCCACTTCGCCACATCGCTGTCCTGGAAAACCATCCCGTAAAACTCGCCCTCACTTTGCCCGGCAGCGATGCGGAAGTTCTCAATGGCATGACTCGGTTCTGCATCGGCGACCTCATCATTAAGGGCCTTCCACTGATATGGCACGACGACGTCTTTGACCAGCCGCTGATATTCCAGCCAGAACGCGTCAGAAATATTGACCTTATCGAGCGGCACTTCTAAAGACTCAACCGGAGAAAACGACATACAACCTCCTGAATAGAAAAATAACGATTAAATTTTCGCGGCCAGTTCATGCGACATCCGCGTCAGCAATGTGTTATCGAGCTTGCAGAACATCAGAGTGATCGCCAGCAGAAGATGCATCGCCGCAGGCAACAGGGTTTCCAGCAGAGTGATCCCGCTCAGCGACGCCGCAGTCTGGTGTTCCGCACCTGCCTGATAAGAGACATAAATGAACACCAGGCTGATGATCCCGGCGCTTGATGCCCAGGCTAATTTGATGAAGAAAAGGTTGAACGCAAAATTCATCCCGGAAGAGCGGATACCGTTTTTCCAGTGTCCGTAATCATCGGCGAAGGCCATCAGGGAAAAGTGCAGCGGCAGCGTGAAACCGAGGATCACGCAATGAATAAAGATGATGCCCAGCCACAGCGTCTGATACTGCTCACCAACGGGCACAAACCACAGCAACAGAGAAAATACTGCCAGCACCAGATTGGTGATCATGTACAACCGGACGCTGTCGATAAATTTGGTCAGCTGATTGACGATCACCGCGCCGAGAATTGACGCCAGCGTCACCATGCCGAAGAACATCGAGGCATAGCCCGCGCCGCCTTTCAGCACGTAAGTGATGAAATACATGTAGCCGCCACCGCGCAGGTTAAACACGTTGATTAGCAGGAAAGACATCAGCAATACCAGCAGCAACTGGTCGTTTTTCAACATGCCACGGATATGTTCTTTAACGCTGAACTGCCCGAGCAGCGCCAGCGGCAGGCGCTCACGCACAGTGAAAAAGCACCACAGAAACATCACCACCGCAACGGCGCACAACAGACCGACACCCTGCTGATATCCGGCTGCAGCATTCCCCTTGCCCAGCACCTGTACCAGCCAGGGCAACCCGACAGACACCATGAATCCCGCCACACCGCAGAGCACAAAACGCCATGACTGGCAGGAAATGACCTCACGATGATCGGTGGTCATGGTGTTAATCAGGGCACAGTACGGCACATTGATCGCCGTGTAAGACACGGACAGCAGAAAATACGTGAAAAAAGCGTAGGCAATTTTGGCGTCGCCACTCAGACCGGGCACGGTAAACGTCAGAAAACCCACGACGCCAATCGGCAACGCAATCCACAATTGCCACGGCCGGAAACGTCCCCAGCGGCTTTCCGTGCGGTCAGCCAGAATGCCCATCAGTGGATCAGAAATCGCGTCAATCACACGCAGGGAAATAAACAGCGTGCCGACAATCGCAGGCGTCAGGCCGAAAACATCGGTATAAAAAAATGTCAGAAAACTTGTGATCAGACAGGTTATTATCGTGCCGCCAGCATCTCCCAGCCCATAACCTATTTTCTCACTCACAGAAAGCTTAGCGTTGGCTGAAATTATTCCGCCCTCACCCGTTACCGGAGATTCGCCGGTATTAATGTAATCCGTTGACATGTTTTTTCCTCGCTTTTATATCGTTATTAATAAGCAACAGGAACAGGATAAATAAGGCTGATTATTCACATCATTCCGAAGAATAAATAAGGTACGCGGTCAATCTGGCACAGAGGCATCACGTCAACAAGAGGAGGATAAAGTAGTTAAACGGGACAATTCCGACTTGCAGTTTCAATCTGTGAAGCAGATCAAAACCTCCCGCCACGTCACTGGCAGTCGCCCATCCCTGTGCTAGTGTCAGGCTTAAACATCCCGCCGGAAGCCTGTTAAATGACTGAATGCCTTGCTTTTCCAGTAAATTACCCCGTGAAAGTTCAAAATGGCGGCCTGTTCATTTCAAGAGGAATTGGCACACATCCGACCCGGAGACTCAGTTCGCATGAGTTAATTTATGTGGTCCGTGGCACCTTGTCATTGCAGGAGGAAAATACACGTTTTGACGTGCATGAAGGCGAAAGTTTATTATTATTCCCCGGACGTGAACATAAAGGGCTAACCACATTCGATCCTGACCTAAAATTTTACTGGTTGCATTTTGATTTCGTGAAAGACGTGGCAATTATCCAATCACAGCAAAATAATCCCTCTATACAGCTGGATATTCCACAACACTGTAAAGTCAAAGACCGGGAGACTATTCTGACGCTATTCAGATTATTTTTATATGAACAGGAACGCGGCGGAAATTCCCTTGAGTTGTTCTTGCTATTACTTTTACAGGAAGTTTGCCGCGCCTGGCCGGAAAACGTCGAGCCTGATGGTCCCGGCGTTGCGCTGGCGTATAAAGCCCGACAGCTGATCACAACACAATTTCATTTGCCGCTGGGTGCGACGGAGCTGGCTGAACGCCTGCACTGCAACGCAGATTATCTCGGGCGGGTTTTCCGTCTGACGTTCCAGATGACGCTGACCGATGCGCTGCATAAGCAACGGGTGACGGCAGCTGAAAAGCTTTTACTGGCCAATACCGGTAATGTGGCGGACGTTGCTCGTCTGACCGGCTTTAATGATGTGGCCTATTTCCGCCGGGTATTTCGCAAACTGCTGGGCATCACACCCGCCGCCTACAAAAAACTGTATTGTCGTGAACATATCAATTCACAGTAATTCTTGCGCTAACAATCTCAAAATCCTGATAAAACTCATGTTAGTATTATAGCTTCCCGACTATAAAGACAACATTTGCCCATGACAGACTCCTTTGAATTTCTCAGTAATGTGCCGGTTAATCAGCAGATTTACCGCACCTTGCGTCAGGACATTGTCACCTGTGCCATCGCACCGGGAGCATTTCTGTCGGAAAAAGAAATATCGACCCGTTTCAATGTGTCCCGCCAGCCGGTTCGCGAAGCCTTTATCAAACTGGCCGAAGCCGGACTGGTTCAGGTTTTGCCGCAGCGCGGTACCTATGTGATGAAAATTTCATCTAAACGTGTAGCGGACGGCCGTTTCATTCGTGAAGCCGTCGAAACTGCCGTAGTGCGCCGTGCGGCAATGGTCGCGACAGATAAAGATCTGGCGCTGCTCGAACACAATCTGGAACGCCAAACTCTGGCAGCAAAAAGTCAGCAGACGCAGGAATTTTTACTTCTCGATGATGAATTCCACCGCACAATTGCGCAGATCATAGATTGCAAACTGGCGTGGGAAACGGTCGAACACATTAAAGCGACGATGGATCGCGTGCGCTTTTTAACGCTGAGTAGGGTGTCGCCTCCGGAAAGTCTCATTGCGCAGCACTACGCCATCTTTGAAGGGCTCAAAGCCCGTGACCCGGATGCCGCTGAAAAAGCCATCCGTATCCATCTGCAGGAAATGATTTCAACCATCACACCGATTGCCGAGCAAAACAGCGACTGGTTTGATGCCGAGTAACCGATTTATCCCCGCATTATGAAATCGACACCAACGCGGGGAGACATGAAGTCACTTCAGGGTAATTTACTGAAGTTGTTAGATGGATGATAGTAAGCTTCCGGCGGACCAAAGACGTCGAGATCGTCTGCGTCTCCCTCTGGACGTATCTCATCGCAATATCTCAGAAATCCGACAATTTTCTCCACCATCTTCACCTGTCGTGGGGTCAAATGACGCATTTTTTCCATGTCCAATTCCATGTGCAACTCCTGATAAGTAAATTATATCGTTTATATATCCAGTATTATTAAAAATGATTAAATCAATTACTAACAATGTCGATTAACAAAATTAGCTTTCACATATTCATTCAACAAATAGTACGTAGACTCGCATTCCATCTTTCCAGCCACCTGAGTCATTGGCGCTTCATAGATATAAAAGCTCATAACAGCTTTGTTAACAATATCCTTAATAATGAATTTAGCACTCTCTTTTTTCAATATTTCATTTTCATTAAGACTGTCGGCATAGATAACCATCATGCTTAAACTGTAACGTAGCATTTTTCCTAAGAGAGGATGCCCTTTTGTCTTGCGATAGAAATTCTCCAGCGAGTTTAACTCCAGAGGTCCGGTCACAGGCCGGCATGACTTTAGCAAGAACGCAGCCCGCTCCTGCTGAGAATTGTTGAGACAGAACACATATGCCGTCTGTTCTAAACCAGATTCACGTGGTTTATTTTTTCTATACTGCTTAAATAACCATTGCCAGTTAAGCAGGTTTTTCTCAGGTTGCAGTAAATTTCGTCTCGCACGACGCTGCTGCCAGATAATATCACTCCGGCGAATACGCCTTATAATAAGCGGGACATTTAACTGAACGAAAGCCGCATTCATCGTCGATAATGTTTCGCAAATTACCTTTTCATGTAACGTCATATATCCTGCTTATTCCCGCGCATCAAAATAATGCCGAAATAATAATCCGCACTCTGCAATTAACAATAGTCCATGTTATTTTTGTCGAGACGCCTCGTAAAATTTCGTCCTTGCCCTCATTAATAACCGCCTCTGTGACACAGACAGTTTACGACGGAGTGCCAATTTTGCGGGTTAGCCCTAAAATCTGTATGACAACTTAGTGTAAGCTGTAAACCACACCAACACCGTGGATACTCTTATGCCAGCTGCCGTCTCCCTGAATAAAAGCTATTACAGCGCCGATCAGTCACTTTCCCTCTCTCAACTCGATAACGAAAAAATCACGCAAATCGTGCAAGATCTGGATGTGGCTGAAAGTGAAAAAGAACATTATGTGATGGGCTGGATGGGCCAGAACAGCGTTGTGGTCGTCAGAAATTATCAGGACAAGCGCGGTACGTCGAATGGCCTGGTGCTATCCCGTGGCAACCGTTACAAACTCACCGTCCAGGCGATTACCTTCCGCATCCCTAAATTATTGTTGTGGGTGACCTTCCGCCGCAAGCCCCGCACAATGACCGTCATTGCCTATAACAAACTGGGCGAACAGGCGACTGGCCTGCAACAATTTATCCATGTGCAGGATCCTGAATTACGGGAAAGGCTGGAAAGCGACTGGCGCGAGCTGAATGATTATCTCGGCATGGCCTGCTGGCAGATGGACAACAACCGCCCGCTGTGGCGTCAGTTACATCAGGAAATCTCGCCACAGGCTTTGTGGACTCTGGCAGAATCATCGTGGTTCAGCGGTAAAAAACTACAAAAAGATGGCGAATTTGAAGGCTTGTGGTCGCACGAACAATTTATTGGCCGCCGCACCGGTGAGCACGCCGCATTGCTGCTGTCATGGAAGGACGAAGAAAACGAGGATATCGCCAGCTATCTGTTTGAAAGGGTTTCAGCGAACAAAATCCGCATCATGCTGCGTCCGCGTAAAGAGGAGAAATTCTATCCGCTGAACCCATTTGACGCCGTGCATCTGCAACAGGCTCTGATTAAATTTCATCAGGCTGAACAGGCGCTGAGTGAAACCCAGCGCCGCGCTTAATCGGCTGTCACCACCAGCGGTAGAAATGATGGACCGGGCCGATGCCGTGACCAACCTCCAGGGAATCGGCCTGCATCAGGGCCTGCTGCAAATATTCTTTGGCTTCGCGTACGGTATCGGCCCAGTTGTTATGACGCGTTCGCAATGCTGCAAGCGCCGCAGATAACGTACATCCCGTGCCATGCGTGTGACGGGTGTCCACACGCGGCGCGGTAAACCGCTCGCGTGAACCGGCCATAAACAGCCAGTCAGGACTTTCCTCATCACTCAGATGACCGCCTTTCATCAGCACCGCGCCACATCCCATCGCCAGTAGTGCTTCTCCCTGCTCCCGCATTTCGGTTTCATTAGTCGCTGTCGCACACTCCAGCAACGCGGCGGCTTCCGGCAGATTTGGCGTAATAATGGATACCTGCGGGATCAGCAAACGGCGCACGGCATCCACGGCTTCCGGCAGTAGCAGCGGATCGCCACTTTTCGCCAGCATAACGGTATCCAGTACCACAAAGGGCGGCTGATAATGTCTGAGCCGCTCCGCAACCACGTCCACTATCTGACTGTTTGCCAGCATGCCGATTTTCGCACTGTCGATACGCACGTCGCTCAGTACGGAATCCAGCTGCGCCGAAACAAACTCCGGCTCGATGTTATAAACTGACTGCACGCCGCGGGTATTCTGCGCCACCAGCGCGGTGATCACGCTGGTACCGTACGCACCCAGCGCCGAGAAGGCTTTCAAATCTGCCTGGATCCCCGCTCCACCGCTCGGATCTGTGCCGGCAATCGTCAGTGCATTAATCCGTTTCATTGCATCCCCTCCCCGTTCAGCCACTGCTCATCTATCAAATAAAGATTATCGAGGAACTGAGGCGTGAAACTGCCCGGTCCGTTTACGGCTGCACAAGCACGTTCACCGGCACATGACATCACGCGACAGGCAGCGGCAACGTTATCCAGCCGGTCGCCCGGTAAAGCCACAAAGGCCGCCACCACGGCTGACAGGGCGCATCCGGTGCCAACAATGCGGGTCATCATCGGATGCCCGCCTGCTACGGACCGGCTGCGTTCGCCGTCAGTGACATAATCCGTTTCACCGGTGACAGCGACAATCGCGCCGGTGTTACGCGCCAGCTGTTGTGCGGCAGGTAAAGCTGACAGGGAGTCATCACCACTGTCAACGCCACGGCCGGACGCGCTGAGTCCGCTGAGCGCAAGAATTTCGGACGCATTACCACGAATGGCAGCAGGTTTAAGCGTGATGAGTTCAAGGCAAAATTCGGTGCGCCAGCTCAGGCCACCGACAGCGACCGGATCCAGTACCCAGGGCTTTCCGGCCTGATGAGCCGCGTGAACAGCTGCCAGCATCGCATCGGCATGAAGACGGGTCAGCGTGCCGACATTCACCAGCAAAGCATCAGCAATGGCACTGAACTGCGCGGCTTCGGCGGGATCAACCACCATCGCAGGGGACGCCCCCAGCGCTAGCAGAACATTGGCAGTAAAAGATTGTACGACATCGTTGGTCAGGCAGTGGACCAGCGGCGCAGAAAGGCGGAGTTGTTTCAGAGAAGTGGCGGCTAAAGAGCCGGGCAACAAGGTAGGTCGGGTATTCATAAGTCTCCCTACCGGCGCTAAAGAAGGCGGTATCAGGAGAGATACCTGACTTCCCTACGCTGGCATAATCCAGATCAGGTAATACGGGTAAAATCTCAGCCCTGCTTTACAGCGGGCACCCCGAGTCAAGGAAGCATTATTGGTGGCGAGGGTCAGAATATCAATCAGGAAATGCGATATAAAATCGTTAAGTCAACGTAATTGAACTCGCCGCACTTCACTGGCAGTATCGGAAAACAAACCTAAACCACAGACTTTGATGATAAAAAATTCTCAGGAGCTTTCTTTGCCATCACCCCTCAAAATCCGGCCTTATGAAGAAGCAGACCGCCCGTTTTTACGCACGTTGTATCTGGCCTCACGAAAGCACACCTGGACATGGCTGGAGGATGATTTTCAGCTGGAAGATTTTGATCGTGCTGTTATCGGCGAAAAGATACTGGTCGCCGAACGTGACGGACATTTGCTGGGCTTCGCCTCGATTTTCACTCAGGAGGATTTCCTGCATAACCTGTTTGTCGATCCCAAATATCAGGGAACCGGCGCAGGTTCGGCGTTGCTTCGCGCGGCGCAAGAGACGTTTACCCGTCAGGGCTCTCTGAAATGTTTAGTAAAGAGTAAAAAATCAGTCGATTTTTACCTGTCAAAAGGCTGGAACATCATGGCTACAGGGGAAAGTCCAAAGGGCGAATACTATCTATTTCATTCATCAAAAAAATAATTAAAGAAGAAATGATTACCTCACATAACCGTTTTTTCGCGATCCTGACGGATATCAATTTTTCTTTTTAGTTAAGAGGTTAAATTCCGCAGCAGTGCTATACATACTTGGTCTTCCTTAAAATATTTCGAGGGTACGAATGAAAAGAATAAAACTGATGCAGGTTGCTGCAGTCGCCGGCGTGCTGTTTTTAGCCGGTTGTACCAACCACGTCACACAAGCGGATAAATTCTCAGGCTTCCTGGGGGACTATTCCGGCCTTAAGGAAGTTAAAACCGCAGGTGGCAGTCCGGTTCTTCGCTGGATTGACCCTTCGTTCAAAAAAGCCAACTACTCCTACATCAAATACGAACCGATTAAGTTCTATCCAGAGCCTCAGCCAACTGAACAAATCAGCAAGGAAACCCTGCAGGGTGTTCTGGATTATGCTAACAGCCGCATGAAACCTGCGCTCGCTGAGCGTTTGCCTCTGACAGATCACGCGGGGCCGCGTACCTTGATCTTCAAAGGTGCAATCACTGGTGTGAATACTTCGGCTGAAGGTCTGCAATTCTATGAAGTGATCCCGGTTGCCCTGGTCATTGCCGGTACTGAAACCGCGACCGGCCACCGCACACGTGATACCGAAGTGTATTTCGAAGGCGAGTTGATCGACTCAGCAACCGGCAAACCGGTAATTAAAGTCGTCCGTAAGGGCTTCGGAAAACAAGTTTCTAACGATACACAAAAAGTCACCGCGAACGATTTGAAAACAGTGGTCGATAGTCTGGCGAACGACACCAAGTTGTTTAACGAGTAATTTTCGTCACCGCATCACAATCAGGGCAGCCAGTTGGCTGCCTTTTTTCATACTGAATCAGCAATAAACTCACGCAGCCACTGATGAATGGAAATCCGCGCTGGATGCCGTCAGCAAAATGGCGGTGATGTGATATTCCGGTACTGACACTGCAGCCGGACATTACACCGGGGATAAATGGGTTCACGGCGCATCTGAAATAACGTTTTATGTTACCTGAACATTTATTAATGCAAGGGTATCTCCCCAGCATTCTGGCGTTATGTTTTTTGGAACAGGCCTCGTAACTATGAAAATATAACTATCACAAATTCCGTTTTAATTTGCAGGTGTTTTAAAACTTGAGTAATCTGCCTTTCGTTATCAGGGAGATTAAAAATGGAATTCGACATCACGACATTTTTCAAAGCCATACTCGGCGGCGCAGGTGCAGGATATGCATTCACTGGCGGTATTTCTCTTGCACTACCGGAACTTATCGTCACGGACAGACTGTTGCTTTCAATGGCGGCCATCGGTGCGGTGTTGTTGCCACTCCTGTATCTAAAGAGCATATGGAGAAAGTGAGTTGCGAGAATTACACTGGTACCTTCCCGTCAATTCAGATCAGCTTGCGCACTTCTATTGTTATCTCTGCGTGAGTTATATTTTTGTTCATCTGACATGGGATGCATTTTCGATAAAAACACCGGCATTTTCACTGGAGAACCTCCAATATAAAGTAGGGGAAATATTTTCATCAGCCACTTTTGCCAATAGTCTTTTCTTTATTGTTATTTTACTGGATATAAATAATCCTCTGAGAAATTCTGATGCATTTATTTTTCCACTCATTTTTTCAGCAATTTCAGGGATCTTTATTTCACTATCGGCAATAGTGCCTAAAGCGAAAAGCTAACAAAGTCATTGGCTATGACAACAATTAAAACAGATATAAAAAAAAGCCCCCTGCAACAGCAGCGGGCTTTAAGAGCTAGTTATCGGCTAAGGATATATTGCCGAATCATTCCCACTCAATTGTTGCCGGTGGTTTACCAGAGATGTCATACACCACGCGGGAAATGCCGTTGACTTCGTTGATGATGCGGTTGGAGCAGCGGCCGAGGAAATCATACGGCAGGTGCGCCCAGTGCGCGGTCATGAAGTCGATAGTTTCTACTGCGCGCAGGGAAACTACCCAGTCGTATTTACGGCCATCGCCCATCACGCCAACGGAGCGGACTGGCAGGAAGACGGTAAAGGCCTGGCTGACTTTGTTGTACAGATCGGCTTTATGCAGTTCTTCGATGAAGATCGCATCGGCGCGACGCAACAGATCGCAGTACTCTTTCTTCACTTCGCCCAGCACGCGAACGCCTAAACCTGGCCCCGGGAACGGGTGACGGTAAAGCATGTCATACGGCAGACCGAGTTCCAGGCCGATTTTACGCACTTCGTCTTTGAACAGCTCTTTCAGCGGCTCAACCAGACCCAGTTTCATTTCTTTCGGCAGACCGCCCACATTATGGTGCGATTTGATCACGTGCGCTTTACCGGTGGCAGACGCCGCAGATTCGATCACGTCAGGATAGATTGTGCCCTGCGCCAGCCATTTCACTTCATCCTGCTTGCAGGCTTCTTCGTCAAACACTTCTACGAAGACGCGGCCGATGATTTTACGTTTGGCCTCTGGCTCATCAACGCCAGCCAGTGCTGACAGGAAACGCTCTTCGGCGGCAACGTGAACGATATTCAGACCGAAACGGTCGCCAAACATTTCCAGAACCTGATCTGCTTCATTCAGACGCAGCAAGCCGTTGTCCACGAATACGCAGGTCAGACGCTCTCCGATTGCACGGTGCAGCAGCATGGCGGTGACGGAGGAGTCAACGCCACCAGAGAGGCCGAGGATCACGTGGTCGTCGCCAATCTGCACACGCAGACGTTCTACGGCATCTTCGATGATTTTCGCTGGCGTCCACAGGGCTTCGCACTCGCAGATATCCATCACGAAACGCTCGAGCATACGCAACCCCTGACGAGTATGCGTCACTTCCGGGTGGAACTGCACACCGTAGAAGCGTTTTTCTTCGTTGGCCATAATGGCAAACGGGCAAGTTTCAGTGCTGGCAACAGTCACGAAATCAGATGGGATAGCCGTCACTTTATCGCCGTGGCTCATCCAGACGTCGAGCAGCGGTTTGTTGTTCTCGCTCAGGGCGTCCTGAATGTCGCGGATCAGCGCGCTTTCAGTCTGAACTTCAACCTGCGCATAACCAAATTCGCGCTCGTTTGAGCCTTCAACATGGCCGCCTAACTGCATCGCCATGGTTTGCATGCCGTAGCAGACGCCCAGAACCGGTACACCGGCTTCGAAAACGTAATCAGGGGCGCGCGGGCTGTCATGCTCGGTGGTACTTTCCGGGCCGCCGGACAGGATGATCCCGTTCGGATTGAATTCGCGGATTTGGGCTTCGGTTACGTCCCAGGCCCAGAGTTCGCAATAGACACCCAGTTCACGCACGCGGCGCGCAACAAGTTGGGTGTACTGGGAGCCGAAATCGAGGATCAGGATACGGTGCTTGTGAATATTTTCGCTCATGAGGGGGCGTTTTCCAGAAAGCAATAAAAGCGTTAAAACGGAATATTAATCAGCCCGGAAATAACGGGCTGGGTATTAATTTGTAGTGACTCGATCCAGGCGCTCGCGAGCTAAGGTGAGGCAAGGCGGAAGCTGGCGAAAAAGCGCAGTTTACATGACGTAAATGAGCATTTTGAGCCAGCTTCCAACGCCGACGCGCAGCAGCGACTATGGGATTAAGAACCCATGCGGTAGTTCGGTGACTCTTTGGTAATCGTCACGTCATGTACGTGGCTTTCCTGGATCCCTGCACCGCTGATGCGGACAAACTCAGCCTTGGTGCGCAGGTCGTCGATGGTAGCACAACCGGTCAGCCCCATACAGGAGCGCAGACCGCCCATTTGCTGGTGGATGATTTCTTTCAGACGGCCTTTATATGCGACGCGACCTTCAATACCTTCCGGTACCAGTTTGTCAGCGGCGTTATCAGTCTGGAAGTAACGGTCAGAAGAGCCTTTGGACATCGCGCCCAGAGAACCCATGCCGCGGTAAGATTTGTACGAACGCCCCTGATACAGCTCGATTTCGCCTGGAGATTCTTCTGTACCAGCCAGCATCCCGCCAACCATCACGCAGCTTGCGCCAGCAGCGATGGCTTTTGCGATGTCACCGGAGAAGCGGATACCGCCGTCAGCGATAACCGGAATACCGGTGCCTTCCAGCGCTTCAACCGCGTCAGAAACAGCGGTGATTTGTGGAACACCAACGCCGGTCACGATACGGGTGGTACAGATGGAGCCAGGACCGATACCGACTTTCACTGCGCTCACACCGGCTTTCGCCAGTGCCAGAGCACCTGCGCCAGTGGCAACGTTACCGCCAATGATTTGCAGATCCGGGTATTTAGCGCGGGTGGCGCGGATACGTTCCAGAACACCTTCGGAATGGCCGTGAGAGGAGTCAATCAGCAGGACGTCAACACCGGCAGCAACCAGCGCATCGATACGTTCTTCATTGCCCGCGCCTGCACCAACCGCTGCACCGACGCGCAGGCTGCCCTGCTCATCTTTACAGGCATTTGGTTTACGCTCAGCTTTCTGGAAGTCTTTTACGGTGATCATACCGAGCAGATGGAATTGCGCGTCAACAACCAGCGCTTTCTCTACACGTTTTTCGTGCATTTTTTGCAGCACGACTTCGCGGGCTTCGCCTTCTTTGACGGTGACCAGACGCTCTTTCGGCGTCATGACCGCAGTCACAGGCTGTTCCAGATCGGTCACGAAGCGCACGTCACGACCGGTAATAATACCGACCAGTTCGTTTTCTTCAGTCACGACCGGATAACCGGCAAAACCGTTAATTTCGGTGAGTTCTTTAACCTGACGCAAAGTGGTCGATGGTGTGACTGTTTTAGGGTCAGCAACAACGCCGCTTTCATGCTTCTTCACGCGACGGACTTCTTCCGCCTGACGCTCAATAGACATGTTCTTGTGGATAAATCCGAGGCCGCCTTCCTGCGCCAGAGCAATCGCCAGATTCGCTTCAGTCACGGTATCCATGGCTGCGGACAGCATAGGGATATTCAGACGGATTTTAGCGGTCAGTTGAGTACCGAGGTCGGCAGTATTGGGCAGAACTGTGGAGTGGGCTGGAACAAGGAGAACGTCGTCGAACGTTAGTGCTTCTTTTGCGATACGTAGCATGGGCAATATCTCACCAAGGTGGATGCGGAAAAGATAAAATATTGCAGCGGGAGTATACAGGTGAGTAGGCATTTCGACCAGAACTATTTCAAAAACTTCTTGATTACCTTTTGCGGGCATGTAGTATCGTTCGATTAAGTCTCTGTTTTTGAATTTGATCTGGATCACATGTCGCTACCTTCTTCGCCTCCTATTTTTACCGTAAGCCGCCTCAATCAGACGGTCCGACAGTTGCTGGAAAACGAAATGGGTCAGGTCTGGCTCTCCGGTGAGATTTCAAACTTCTCTCAGCCTTCCTCCGGCCACTGGTATTTCACGCTCAAAGATGACCGTGCGCAGGTGAAATGCGCGATGTTCCGCAATTCCAACCGCCGCACGACGTTCCGTCCGCAAAACGGCCAGCAGGTTTTAGTTCGCGCTACGATTACGTTGTACGAACCACGTGGCGATTATCAGCTGATTGCAGAAAGCATGCAGGAAGCGGGCGACGGTCTGTTACAGCAGAAATTCGATTTACTGAAACAGCAACTGGCCGCCGAAGGTCTGTTTGATGCGCAGTTTAAACAACCGCTGCCCTCGCCCGCTAAATGCGTGGGTGTGATTACTTCCGCCAGCGGCGCTGCGCTGCATGACGTCCTGAATGTCTTAAAGCGTCGTGACCCGTCGTTGCCCGTCATTATCTATCCGACGTCCGTTCAGGGCGTGGATGCGCCGGGCCAGATTGTACGTGCCATTCAGTTAGCTAACGCCCGCGAAGAAGTGGATGTGCTGATTGTCGGACGCGGCGGTGGTTCGCTGGAAGATTTGTGGAGTTTTAACGATGAGCGTGTGGCACGGGCAATTTTTGCCAGCCGCATTCCGATTGTCAGCGCCGTCGGTCACGAAACCGATGTGACGATTGCCGATTTTGTCGCGGATTTACGCGCACCGACGCCGTCTGCTGCCGCCGAGTTGATCAGCCGTAATCAGCTGGAACTGCTGCGCCAGATCCAGTCACAGCAGCAGCGCCTCGAAATGGCGATGGATTATTATCTCGCTCAACTGACGCAGCGCTTCACGCGTCTGAATCACCGTCTGCAACAACAGCATCCACATTTACGTCTGGCGCGTCAGCAAACCGCCTTGTTTAAACTGCGGCGTCGTCTTGATGAAGCCATGCAAAACCAGCTACGCCAGATGCTGCGCCGCACCGATCGTTTGCAGCAACGCCTGACGCAACAGCAGCCACAGCCGCGCATTCACCGTGCTCAGCAACGGGTTCAGCAGCTTCAGTACCGGCTGCAACAGGCGATGTCATCGCAGCTGACCGAAAGCCGTCAGCGTTTTGGTACCGCCTGTACACAACTGGAAGGCGTCAGTCCGCTGGCGACCCTTGCCCGTGGCTATAGCGTGACGACGACGCCACAAGGCGCATTGCTGAAGAAAACCACGCAGACCGCTCCGGGCGAGACACTGAAAACACGTCTGGCCGATGGCTGGATTGAAAGTGAAGTGAAATCGATCGTTGTAGAGAAGAAAGCGCGGAAACGTGCGGTTAAATAAGCGTTGGGTTTGAAACCCCCTCCCCGCCTCCCCCTTCGCAGGGGGAGGAGCTAAAAAACCATCGGCCCCTTTACGGGGAGAGGAGATTGAAAAGCTTACAGATTATAGCTCTTTGTCTTCACACCATTGACCAACACTTCGCGCGTTTCACCTTCCGGCAACACGATATCCAGCGTTTTCCAGGCAGGTTTGAAATCGCCGCGCTGCGTCAGCGTGATATTGATTCGCTGCTCGTCACTGCAAATATCCCAGTTGAGCCACAGCGCATGATTCTGCTCCCAGCGATGGCTTTCGCCGTCGTCCTCAAACAACATGCCGGATGAGGTCGCCTGACCCGGAGCCGGATACACATGCAATTCACGCAGTGCATCTTTGCTGGCATCAACATGTGCGAGACGGCATGATTGCGGCAGTGCAGCGCCTGCGCGAACCAGCAGCGGCAACCTGTCCAGCGGTGCGTCGAGGGTGATGGTCTGGCCACCCGCAAACCATTCGCCGGTATAGAAATCGCACCAGCCAATGCCGTTATCCGGCAGGTAAACATTCCGTTCACGCAGCCCTTCATCCACCACGCTGGCGACAAGTAAATCACGTCCCATCAGGAAATCGTCGGTTTCCGCGAAGGTGTTTTTGTCGTGCTCGTGATCGAGGAATGTCGGGCGCAGCATCGGCTCATCGTCCGCATGCGCCTGCCATAACAAGGTGTAGAAATACGGCAGCAGACGGTATCGCAGACGAATAGCGTCGCGAATAAGCGGCGTCACCTGCGGATACATCCACGGCTCATTAACGGTGTGATCGTCATTCCAGGAATGAATGGTGAAACGCGGATGCATCACGCCGTTTTGCACCCAACGGACAAACAGTTCAGCATCCGGCTTATCCCCTGAGAATCCGCCAACATCGTGCCCGACGTTATACAAACCGGATAAACTCATGCCGATACCCATGCGCGTGTTGTAGCGCAGCGTCTGCCAGTTAGTGCGGTTATCACCGCTCCACGTTTGCACATAACGCTGCATCCCGGCACAACCGGAACGTGAAATCAGATAAGGGCGGGTTTCCGGCGCAAAACGTTGCTGCGCTTCAAACGACGCGCGCATCATCAGCAGCGGCATCACCGGACGGATATGTTTGATGGCGATAGACTTGCCGAAACCGTGGCAACGCGCATCGCTGTCCCAGACTTCGTATTCGTTATTATCATTCCACGTCGAACCGATGCCTTTTTCCAGCAACTGTTGCGTCACGCCTTTCTGCCACCAGCGCACAGCGGAAGGATGGGTGAAATCGAGGTGCGACCCTTCGTCGTCCCAGAAAACAGAACGTTCCGGCACATTGTTTTCGCTGTCGCGGATAAACAACCCCTGTTCCGCCACCTGCCCGTACTGCGGGTGATCCTGCAACAGACACGGTTTGATGTTAGCTGCGAGACGAATACCGGCGTCAAGAAATGCCTTCGACATCACTTCCGGTTCCGGCACTTTGTCGTAGTTCCAGTTGAACACGTAACGCTTGTTGCCGATCGAGGTGTAACCCGATGAAAGCTGGAATGAATCGCAGGGAATTTCATGTTGCTGACACAACGTAATGAATTTCATCAGTTGCTGCTGGGCGTCCGGCGCATCGGTGTAATACATGGTCGAACCGCTGTAACCGAGACTCCATTTCGGCCCGAAAGTGGTTTTACCGGTCAGGCGGACCAGTTTTTTGGTGACGTCCAGTGACGTCGGCCCGATGAACAGGTAGTAATCCAGATCACCCGCTTCAGCACTGAAACGACGATAGGGCAGATGGTAATTATCCAGTTCATTGCCGAGATCAAGCCAGACATTGCTGAGATTGTCGTAGAACACACCAAAACTTACTTCATTGCGGCGCGTCATTGTAAACGGAATATGTTTGTACAGCGGATCAGTGCTGGCAGCGTTATAGCCCATGGCATCCAGATTACGCATTTCGAAACGACGACCGCTGCGGTTGAGATCGCCGGCTTTCTCTCCCAGTCCGTACACGCCATCCTGCGCCTCACGCAGCTGATAGTGCGCCGACGCGTCGTTTTTCACGCCGAGCATATACGCGCCGGTTTTACGATCTTTCACCAGAGGTTGCCAGACACCCGCCTCGTTCTTGTATTCCCATTCCAGCCACAAAGGCTGATGAACAGTGACACGTAGCGCGTCAGTGGTCACTGTCAGGCGGTCATCACTTTGTTCCAGATGATAGCCCGGCAATGAAAAGCCTTCGTTGCTCAGACGGTCACGCCCTTCCCAGGGCACATCGTTCAGGGGCGCGGTACTATCTTCGTGTGCGGTACTATTTTGGGGTGCGATGCTCCAGGTACGATCCAGCGCCAGTTCGCCGTTGCGCTGAATGAATACGCGGACTAAACCTTGTTCCAGCACACGCAGAGAAAACAGATGTTTGCCATCAATGCGCAAATCCACGCCTGCGTCATCCTGCCCGGCAAGCTCCCAGTGTTTTAACGTCTTCATACACTCTCCCTTTTTGCCGGATTGCGGCGTTCAGCGATCAGGGCAATCAGGAAGACTGCGCCGATCAAATCAAAGAAACCCATCGCGATAAACAGCGGATTGAAACCCATTTTGTCGGCAACTGCGCCGATCAACAGTGAAAACAGGAAGCTGGCGATCCATGCGGAAGAACCGCGCATACCGTTGACCGTCGCTACCTGACTTTTATCGAATGTCTCCACCACCACCGCGCTTAACATGCAGGAAATCACCTGATGACCAAATCCGCCGATGGAGATCAGGGCAATGGCGGCGTAAGGGCTTTGCGTGACGGCGACCAGCGCCAGCGACAGCATCATGAATGCGCCGGTAACAGAACTGGCGACAATGGAGTTGATGCGTGTGCAGCCAAAAACTTTGCGGTACAGCGTGGTGAGATAGCCGCTGGCAATACTGCCCAGATCGGCGGCCAGGAACGGCAGCCAGGCAAACATCACGATGTGTTTTAAGTCCATCCCGCGTTCGTTGGCGAGATACACTGGCACCCAGAAACTGAATACAGCCCATGCGGGTTCCGCCAGAAATGCCGGAATGGCGATACCGTAGAATTTCTTGTTTTTACAGACGATTTTCAGTGATTTGATAAACGGCAGTCGCGTTTGTTGCGGTTCGTTATCGGAACGGATCAGCGCCAGTTCATCTTTGCTTAAGTTCGGATGCGTTTCCGGTGAATGGTAGAACTTCCACCACAACAGAACCCATAGCATTGACAGCACACCGCAGAACAGAAACGCTCCGCGCCAGCCAAATGACACATGTGCAACCAGAATAATTGGCGGTGCCAGCATGGCACCAATCGAGAAGCCTACCCCCGCCCAGCCTGCAGCAACCGGACGTTCCTTACGCGGAAACCAGTCAGAAATCGCTTTGGCGTTGGCCGGTGTGGCCGCCGCCTCGGCGCTGCCCATAAAGAAGCGCAGAACGGCAAGCTGGATCCAGCTGCCGGCACCCGCGTGCATCATGCAAACTACCGCCCAGATTGAGGCACAAATCAGAAAGCCCAGCTTCAGGCCGATCACGTCAATCAGCCAGCCGCATAAAGGCTGGAAGATGGTGTATGCCGCCTGAAATGCCGCAACGATGTAAGAGTATTGTTCAGTGGTCATGTTCAGGCTGGTTTTCAGTTCAGCCGCCAGCAGACCCAGAGAATTTCGCGTGACATAGTTCACCGTCACGCCAAGGAGAAACAGCGCCAGCATCCACCAGCGTAAGGCTTTTATTTTCCTGCGTTGTGCAACCGCAGCCGTCCCGGTATTTATTTGAATTGTCATGTCCGCTCTCCCACCCGTCGGCCTGGCCGCAGATGATGTGTTATGTGAGGTACTTCTGCAGAGTAGGCAGCTGGATTTGTGAGTGAAACGTGATTTTTTGCAAAAGCTTTCACGCTATAACTGCAGGAAGAAGCCAGGGAGGATAAAAGCTCACAGGCAGCACATCTTCTGATATGAAAAATTTTGCATGGACGATTTTGAAGGAGATCACAGTTTGAAAGGAAAGTTAAATATCCAGCAAATTGCCGACCAGACAGGGCTGTCAATCAGTACCGTTTCACGTGTTTTAGCCGGAAAAAATAACACCAGCAGCAAGGCGCGCGACAGCGTGCTTGAGTGTGCCAAATCTCAGGGCGTGCTCAATGGTCTTTCCACCGGCAGGCTGATGCTCAACAACATTTTGATTTTCGCCCCCGCCCGCGCTTTTGATGTGCGCAGCGATATTTTTTACTACAAGGTGATCCAGGGCATTCTGGCTGCCACCGCCCATCATGAAGTGCGTGTCCGCTACTGCGCGCTGGAGGAGGAAAACGCCGACGCCGCGCTGTTCATCGCCAAAATGACCGATCCTCAGACCGAAGCCATATTGCTGGTCGGTATAGACGACCCGCATATTCATCAGCTGGCGGCCGAAATGGGCAAGCCGTGCGTGCTGGTCAATTGCCATGACCGGCACATGCGTCATGACAGCGTCAGCCCGGACCATCAGACGATGGGCGATTTCGCCTGCGACTACCTGTTTTCTCAGGGGCATAACCACATCGTGACCGTACAATGCCTGCGTCGTCATACGATGGAACTGCGCCTGACCGGCATCAGACAGGCGTTTGCCCGCCATCATCTGACCTTCAGTGACAGCCAGCATTTGCTGAATACCTCAGGTTTCGGGGCGCAGGAAAGCGAACAGACGTTACTGGAATACCTCGATGGTTTACCGCCCGGCCAGCCGATGCCAACGGCGATCCTGGCCGGGGGGGATTTTATGGCTTCCGGCGTAGTCGCCGCGCTGGCAAAGCGAGGTTTCTCTGTACCCGACGATATCAGTGTGATCAGCACCGACGGATTCAATCTTGCTGAAATTCATGACGTACCGCTGACGGCGGTGCATGTGCCACGCGATGAACTGGGCGCTGAAGCTATTTCCCTGTTGCAACGACGTATGTTGCGCCCCGATGCGCCCCATACCACCCAGCTTTTACAGGGAAAACTGGTGGTGCGCGAGTCAGTCAGAAAAGCCAGCGGACGCGCCGTGACCTGTCATCCGCACACGTTGTATGACCCGCAGCCGGACAGATAAATCTCATCTTTAACAGACGAATCGCCCGACAGTCCTATACTGACCATTGACGACTAATCATTAGCCGTCTTTCAGTATCAGTCGGTCAGAACACCTTGCCTTCACCTTCGGGTGACTCTTGATAAGGAGATTCACGATGAATCACAGTTCAGCGAAGCGTTACAACAGCGTTATCCCACCATACATGCTCAACCGCATTATTGAGCACGGTTCAGAACCTCAGCGCCGTTGCGCGAAACAGACTCTGGTCCACGTCAATACGTTAATGGCTCAGCCTTATGCAAAACCGCAGAAGATTGTGACTGCCAAAGCGGGTCAGGTTGAGCGTGATATTTACGATGCCAAAAACACCACGCAACTGCCCGGTGAATCGGTTCGTAAAGAAGGTCAGGCCAGTAACGGCGATGTATCTGTTGATGAAGCCTATGACTATCTTGGTGTGACCTATGATTTCTTCTGGCAGGCGTACCAACGCAATTCGCTAGATGGCAAAGGGCTGGCGTTGCTCGGTACGGTTCACTACGACAAAGGCTATCAGAATGCTTTCTGGAACGGTCAGCAGATGGTGTTTGGTGACGGCGACGGTGAAATCTTCAACCGCTTCACTATCGCCATTGATGTTGTGGGACACGAACTTTCACACGGTGTGACGGAATCTGAAGGCGGTCTGAACTATAACGGACAATCGGGGGCGCTCAATGAATCCCTGTCAGACGTGTTTGGCTCGCTGGTGAAGCAGTTCCATCTCAGGCAAACCGCCGATAAAGCGGACTGGATCATTGGTGAGGGCTTGCTGGCAAAAGGCATTCATGGAACCGGCCTGCGTTCGATGTCACACCCCGGTACGGCCTATGACGATCCGTTACTCGGCAAAGATCCGCAGCCTGCCGACATGAAAGGCTATGTAAACACCCGCGACGATAACGGCGGTGTACATATCAATTCGGGGATCCCTAACCGCGCATTTTATCTGGCGGCCACTAAACTGGGAGGTAACGCCTGGGAACGTGCGGGTTACGTCTGGTATGACACGGTCTGCGATAAATCCCTGTCGAAAGATGCTGACTTTGTCGCCTTCGCTCAGCTCACTGTCAAAAACGCAGGCAAACGCTTTGACGATTCTGTCGCGCAAGCCGTTCGTGAAGCCTGGGAGCAGGTTGGAGTGATGTAAATGAAACCTTTAGATTCGCTGGAAAGTAATACGGTAATTGAAATCTACCGTGAGGGAGGGGTCGCTTTTATCCCCAAACTCAGCGGACCGCGACGGGTTGAGCTTTCAGGCATGAGTGATGACAAACGGCGGGAAATTTGCCAGCTCATCAACAAAGCTCTGCCTTATGCTCAGGAAAAAGAAAACGCCGGTCGGGGTGACCAGCGTTATTTCCGTCTCGAGATTTATTACGCGTCGGCAGAGCATTCCGCCAGTCTGGTGGTGATTATTCCCGAAACCGAGACTCCCGAAGAACTGGTGGATTTATGGAAACAGGCTCCGCCCGACGATCACTCTTGCGAATAGGGTCAACAGGGTGAATAGGTAAACGTTACCCGTTTTTTAGAAATCATTCCGTGCCCGTTTTGGCAGAAATAATCCACCGCGCCGCAGGCTTTCAGTTCCTGCAACGGTTGCTGACAATCCGGGCATAATGCCGTTTGCTGATAATCGGTATGGCACGCATCACAATGAAAGTGACCGCTTACCCAGCTCATCGGCTGGCCACAAACCGGACAGAGCGCATCCATCGTACTTCCTCTCTAAATGACGCCCAGCGTCCGCAGTAAATACAGACCCAGAGCCGTCGTGAAAAATGATCCCAGCGTCGTGACGGCAATAATATTGGCCGCCAGCGTAGCATTACCGCCCATCGCACGGGTCATGACATAGCTGCCCGCCGCAGTGGGTGTACAGGAAAAGAGAAATATAACGCCGAGCGCCGCGCCGCGAAAGCCAAACAGCCATGCACCGAAAGTCATCAGCGCGGGAACAAATATGACGCGTGAGGCTGAAGACCAGGCCGCCACGTTTGAGCTGCGAAACATCGCTTTCCAGTCGAGGCTTGCTCCGGCACACAACATCGCCAGCGGCAAAGCCATACCTGAAATAAAATCACCGGTGCTGGCAATCGTCGCCGGCATCGGTAAATGGCTGTACTGAAACGCCAGCCCGAGTACCAGACCAATAATAAGCGGATTAGTGACGATGCCATGCAGAATGGGTTTAAGGCCGATACGTTTGCCCTGCCCGCCTTTCAGGCTGCGGGTCAGCGTAATCACGGACAGCACGTTGAAGAGGATCACTGTGACCGCCAGATACATCGACCCCAGCGCAATACCCTCGCTGCCAAACGCCAGCGACGCATAAGCCAGCCCGGCAATACCGGTATTCGCTCGAAACCCGCCCTGCACAAAAATGCCGCGCTCACGCGGGTCTTTTACCAACTTAATCGCCACCAGTTCCAGCAGCAAAAAAGTCACGACGGTACCAAGTCCGCCATAAATGGCGAGCGGCAAGTTAGAACCCGAGGAATCATGCCCTTGTGCCACGCTGAAAAAAAGCAGGCAAGGTAAGGCGATATTGAATACCAGACGGCTGGCTTTCTCGTTAAAACTGTCATCCATCAGGCCAGTGCGGCGTAAAAACACGCCCAGCAGCAAGATCAATAAATTGGGAACCGTAACGCCAAACGCAAAACTCCAGGTCTGCCAGAACATCCAGCCAGCTCCTTGCGGGAAAATGAAGACAAAAAAATGGGGTACATTTTCATGCACCCCATTCGTTTAGGATTTGTTTTTCAGGTGCTGCATCAGACGTCGGCGCTTGCGCTGCTGGTGAGGAGAAAGCGAGTTTTTCTTGCCTTCATACGGGTTCTCACCTTCCTTGAACTGAATGCGGATTGGCGTACCCATCACTTTCAGTGAACGGCGGAAATAGTTCATCAGATAGCGTTTGTAGGAATCAGCCAGATCTTTCACCTGGTTACCGTGGATAACCACGATTGGTGGGTTATAACCCCCGGCGTGAGCATATTTCAGCTTAACGCGACGACCGTTAACCAGTGGTGGCTGGTGATCTTCAGCGGCCATCTGCATGATGCGGGTCAGTAAGGAAGTGCTTACACGCGTGGTCGCGCAGGTATACGCTTCGTTCACGGATTCAAACAGGTTGCCTACACCGCTGCCGTGCAGGGCAGAAATGAAGTGGATACGCGCGAAATCGACGAAACCAAGGCGCAGTTCCAGCTGGTCTTTCACCTGCGCACGCGCTTCTTCGTTCATGCCGTCCCACTTGTTGACGACAATCACCAGTGAGCGCCCGCTATTGAGGATGAAGCCTAACAGCGAGAGATCCTGATCGGAAATACCTTCGCGGGCATCGATGACCAGCATCACCACGTTGGCGTCTTCAATCGCCTGCAAGGTTTTGATTACCGAGAATTTCTCAACGGTTTCAGTCACTTTGCCGCGCTTACGCACACCGGCGGTATCAATCAGAACGTATTCACGCTCGTCACGCACCATCGGGATATAAATACTGTCACGGGTCGTGCCCGGCATGTCGTAAACCACGACGCGTTCTTCGCCCAGAATACGGTTAGTCAATGTGGACTTACCTACGTTCGGGCGCCCCACGATAGCCAGTTTGATTGGCAGAGACTGCGGGTCGAAATCGTCTTCCACGTCTTCAGGGATTTCATCGCCGGTGCCTTCCTGCTCAGCCCAGTAAGCGGCATTCGCCTCTTCTTCGGTGAGTTCGACTTCTTCCGGCTTTTCGCCCACGAACGGGATCAGAACGTGTTCGATAAGTTGCGTAACACCACGACCGTGGGAAGCGGCGATAGCATACACTTCGCCAAGGCCCAGCGAGTAGAAATCGCCGGTGGCGCTGTCCGGATCCAGACCATCAGTTTTGTTGGCGACCAGGAAAGTGGCTTTTTCACGGCTGCGCAAATGCTGGGCAATGCCCTGATCGGCAGGCATCAGGCCCGCACGTGCATCGACCATGAACAGCACGATATCCGCTTCTTCGATAGCGAGCAGAGACTGCCCGGCCATGCGGGTTTCAACGCCGTCTTCGGTACCGTCGATACCGCCGGTATCCACGATGATGAATTCATTACCCTCAATTTCGGCACGACCATACTTGCGGTCACGCGTAAGCCCCGGGAAATCCGCAACCAACGCGTCACGCGTTTTAGTTAAGCGGTTAAATAAAGTGGATTTACCCACATTCGGGCGCCCTACAAGCGCAACGACAGGTATCATTTTGAAGCCTCAGTTTTTTTAATATGGTGCAAAACGCAAATAGCGGGCCTGCAGAATTTCAATACAAACCACTATAATTCAAATTGTTACAGCGTAATCGGTTTATATCCGTTACGCAGATTTCAGAATACGAAACGGCCCCTGAGCAATTCAGGAGCCGTTTTAAAGCCCGGGATCAACCGATCTCAGAGCCTGACGCAGGTCGCGATATTAGCGGGTGAAGGAGTAAACTTCGCCACCTTTCGCCTGCACGACCAGCTTGTCACTGGCCACAATCGGTCCGCTCAGGAAGCCATCACTGTCAACTTTCTGCTGAGCCACAAAACGACCGTCTGTGGTGTTAATCCAGTGCAGATAACCTTCGGAATCACCGACCACAATGTAACCATTATACAACACCGGGGCTGTTAGGTTACGGTGCAATAATTCACTCTGACGCCACACGCTGACACCGCCCTGGGTATCAAGCGCCATCACGCGGTCATCCTGGTCAACCATATAGATACGGCCGCCATCAACGATGATGTCGTTGACTGAACCCACATCACGTTTCCACATGATCTGACCAGAACGAAGATCCATCGCCACCAGGCTGCCGTTATAGGCCAGTGCATACACAGTGCCATCAACGATAACCGGTGTGGTATCCACATCGCTCAGACGGTCAATTTCAGTTGTACCGGTAGTCTGAGAGATACGTTGTTGCCAGATCAGCTGACCTTCCTTCATCAGCACTGCGCTGACACGACCGTTGTCACCACCGACGATAGCCGCACCAAACGCCACGGCCGGAGCCGATTCGCCACGCAGGGAAAGTGTTGGCATATCGAGGTTAGCTGTCCACTGGATAGTACCATCGGACTCACTCAGCCCCTGCAACATACCGTTGCCGGTATGCACCAGCACCAGACCATCGCTGACGACAGGACGGGAAAGCGCTTCACCCGCAACTTTAGTCTGCCATGCCACTGTGCCGTCAGTGGTGTTCAATGCATACACCACGGCTTTCTCGCTGCCGACATACACATGGCTACCGGAAACCGTCAGGCCGCCAGAAAGTTGTGCTGAAATATTACGGGAGAGGAAGCCGGTCTTTTGAGACAGATTCACGCTCCATTTTTCTTTACCGCTGTCAGCGTCGAGTGCTTTAACCACGCCAAAACGATCAGCAGCATAAATAGTGCTGTCCTGCCAGGCCGGACGCAGGTTGGAGTAGAAATCGCCTACACCGTCGCCTACGGATTTGCTCCAGACTTTAGTCGGAGTAAATTGATTCTCAACTTTTGGCAGCGGAGACATTTTTACCACGTCTTCTTCGCTGTTAAACAATGAACAGCCACTCAGCAGGGCAACTGAAACCCATCCTACCAAGAGTGTTTTACGCAATTGCATCGGGGTTCCCCTTAGCTGGCTAAGTTGTTCAATTTCATACGCAGCATAGTTTGCAGCGTTTGAGAGGGTTTAGAATCGAGTCCTTTGCTGTAGGCTTCACGTGCGCCTTTTGCATCGCCTTTCGCAAGCAAAACATCACCACGGATGCCTTGCTGCATAGCCGCCCAGCCTTCACCCTTCACGCCATCTAACGTTTTGAGTGCATCATCAAATTTGCCTTGCTGCATCTGGATACGAGCCAGACGTAAATTCACCAGCGAACGTAAATTATCTTCTTTAGCCTGACCTTGTGCCTGGACTAACTGCTTTTCAGCATTCGCGAAATCTTTGGTCTCAACGAAATGATCAGCCAGTTGCAGGGCAGCAAACACCCCGTAATTATTGTCATTGCTCTGAGCAAACTTCTCGAGACTGGCCACGCCCTGTGCATTATTACCCGTCATCGACTGATTCGCTTTCTGGAAAGACGCAGAAGCTTCCGTCAGGGCTGAGTCCTGGTGACTCTGCCAGAAACGCCAGCCGCCCAGGGCTGCAATACCCAGAACAACGCCGATGGCCAGCGCTTTACCATTTTCGGCAAAGAAGCGACGTACAGCATCAACCTGTTCATTCTCAGTGGTATAGACTTCCACAGTGTCCTTCTCCTTAACCCAACATCGAAGCCAGACGCGAGGCGATTTCGCTCTGCGCCAGCGTTTCTTGTGTTCCACTTTGCAGGTCTTTTACTACAACCTGCTGATTAGCAACTTCATCTTCGCCTAATACCAGGGCAACGCGCGCACCCCATTTATCTGCACGGGCGAATTGCTTTTTGAAGTTACCACCACCGTAGTTAGTCATTACTTTCAGCTCAGGCAGCGCATCCCGCAATTTTTCAGCCAGTTGCATGGCCGCGCTTTGCGTTCCGGCACCGGAAGAAATCACGTAAGCGTCAACAGTTGCCGGTGCTTTGAAGTCCGGGTTTACGGCCTGAACCAGTAATACCAGACGCTCCAGTCCCATCGCAAAACCGACGGCAGGCGTTGCACGACCGCCCAGTTGTTCGACCAGACCGTCGTAACGACCACCGGCACAAACGGTACCTTGCGAGCCTAAGCTGTGAGTTACCCATTCGAACACGGTGCGGTTGTAATAATCCAGACCGCGCACAAGTCGCTGATTAACCGTATATGGGATACCAGACTGCTCTAAAAGTTCACACAGACCTGTAAAGTGTTCTCTTGATTCTTCATCAAGATAATCACCGAGTTCCGGTGCATCGTTTAATAACGCCTGAATATCCGGATTTTTAGAGTCCAGAACGCGCAGCGGGTTGCTGTACATGCGACGTTTGCAATCTTCGTCCAGCTTGTCTTTATGCTGTTCAAGGAAAGCCACCAGCGCGTCACGATAGTTGGCGCGTGCTTCCAGTGAACCGATAGAGTTCAGTTCCAGTGCGACATGTTCAGAAATCCCCAGCGCACGCCACCAGCGGGCTGTCAGCAGAATTAATTCTGCATCAACGTCCGGGCCTTGCAGACCAAAAACTTCCACACCCAGCTGATTAAACTGACGATAGCGGCCTTTTTGCGGGCGCTCGTAGCGGAACATCGGACCGATGTACCACAGACGCTGTTCCTGATTGTACAGCAGACCATGTTCAATACCGGCGCGCACGCAGCCCGCCGTACCTTCCGGACGCAGCGTCAGGCTTTCACCGTTGCGGTCTTCAAAGGTATACATTTCTTTTTCCACGACATCGGTCACTTCGCCGATAGCGCGTTTAAACAATGGGGTCTGCTCTACAATCGGCATACGGATTTCATTGTAGCCGTAGCTGCCAAGCACCTGTTTCAACGAACCTTCAATGCGTTGCCACAGTGCAGTGTCTTCTGGCAGGTAGTCGTTCATGCCGCGAATGGCCTGGATATTCTTTGCCACGTCAGTTCTCTATCGTTTTATAAAAAATGAACCCGATTATAGGGGCTTTATGGGCTGTGGTTCAACGCACAGACGCCATTACCCCAGTCGGGTTCAATATAATGCAGATGTACGCTGACACCCGCAACCGATGTTACTTTTCAAGATGATTGATAACGATACGTTTACTCTCATCCATCAGCGCTGCTTTGGCGCGAATTTTAGCTTCTAACTGGTCGATCATGTCGTTGTTGTCAAAGCGCTCTCTCTGACGAACACCGTCTTCGTAGAAACCGCTTTTGTTATGACCGCCGGTCACGCCCATAGTGGAAACCAGCGCTTCGCCCGGACCGTTAACCACACAGCCGATAATCGAAACGTCCATTGGCGTGATGATATCTTCCAGACGTTGTTCCAGCGCATTCACGGTGCCGATGACATCAAACTCCTGACGCGAACAGGTCGGGCAGGCAATAAAGTTGATACCACGGGAACGGATACGCAGTGATTTGAGGATATCGAAGCCGACCTTAACTTCTTCAACCGGATCAGCCGCCAATGAAATACGTAGCGTGTCGCCGATGCCTTCAGACAGCAGCAGCCCTAAGCCAATCGCCGATTTAACGGAACCTGCACGCAGGCCACCCGCTTCGGTAATCCCCAGATGCAACGGCTGAACAATCTGTTTGGCCAGCAAACGGTATGACTCAACGGCCAGGAATACGTCAGACGCTTTAACGCTGACTTTAAACTGGTCAAAGTTGAGACGGTCGAGAATATCGACATGACGCATCGCAGATTCCAGCAAAGCCTGCGGCGTGGGTTCGCCGTACTTTTCCTGGATGTCTTTTTCCAGAGAGCCGCCGTTCACACCGATACGGATAGGAATATTTTTGTCGCGCGCGCAATCCACCACGGAGCGGATGCGGGATTCGTTACCAATGTTACCCGGGTTAATACGCAGGCAATCTACACCATATTCTGCAACCTGCAGGGCGATGCGGTAATCGAAATGAATATCAGCGACCAGCGGGACATTAACCTGCTGTTTGATAAGTTTGAATGCTTCTGCTGCATCCATCGTAGGCACAGAAACGCGAACAATATCGACACCCACGCGTTCAAGTGATTTGATCTGTGCGACAGTCGCCGCGACATCTGTGGTGCGGGTGTTGGTCATCGATTGCACTGCAATCGGTGCTCCGTCACCTACAGGCACCTTGCCGACATAAATCCGGGTTGATTTGCGACGGGTAATGGGTGACTGGTTATGCATTACTTCACTCTCCATCGTTGCAATCGTCTGACAAACTGCCGATTACTCGGCAGCTAAGGTCAGGCGCGCAACACGGCTTGATTTTACAAAACGACTTAAATCAACCGGTTTGCCCTGGAACTGGATATCTACTGCACCCGGCGCACCGATTTTCAGTTTATACGGCGCAGTGCCCTTCACGCTGAAGGTTTCACCGCCTTTCTTCATGCCGCTGAACAGGGTTTTGCCTGATGCGTCATCAATCTGGAACCAGCAGTCAGCTTTAAAGGTAAAAGTGACCGCTTGTGGATCCGCACCCGCTGCCGCAGCAGTTTGTGCATCACCGGTTGGCAGACCGTTTTCAGCGGTGGCTGCTGGCTGGCTGGTAGAAACGGCAGCAGGTGCCTGTTCAGCTGGCGCAGTCGTCGTCGCTGGCGCACTGTTGGCGGTCGCCGCCGGTGCTGTGTTCAACGGAATGCTGTTCTGTGCTTGCGGTGCATTTGCAGCAGTCGCTGGCTCAGAAGCCGTATCGTCTGTGGTCGGTGCAGAATTTGCGTTATCGCCCAGAGGAATGGTCTGCCCCTGGCCGTTATCCTGATTCAGCTGTGCCGATGACTGATCGGCCATGGTTGCGATTTCCTGTTGCTGCGCCTGATGATTTTGCCACCACCACGCACCCGTCAGACCAACCACGACAAACACCACCAGCCAGGTAAAGCCCATCAGCCAGCCATCGCGTTTTTTGCGAGACTTACCGAGAGAGAACCCTTGCATTGACGCCACTTTAGGCACTTTGATCGGCGCTTGTTTACCGATCAGACCTAATAATTCTTCTTCAGGTACATGAACCAGCTTGGCATAAGAACGGAGATAACCACGCAGGAAAGTCGGCGCAAGATCGGCCGGCGTCGTTTCTTCTTCAATTTGGCGAATAGTCGAGACTTTCAGACACAGGCGTTCTGCAACGGCCTGATGACTAAGACCTAACTGTTCACGAGCCTGACGCAGACGTTCGCCTGTTGTCAGTTTTGCATTATTTTCTTGAGGGGCTTCAGTATTCATTGGCTAAGAACTGCTGGTACTGTTTAGATTGTGGATAACTACGCGCAAGTTGCTTACCGTAGCGTTGAACGCTATCCGGGTTGCCCGCTAACGCAGCGAATCGAATTTGCAACATGAGACTCTCAGCGGTGGCTGGCAGAACATGTTGATATACATCCAGTAAAAGTTTCGCCTGAGCGCGGTTCCCTTCCCCAAATTCTTTGGTTGCCTCAGTCAGCAAGGGTGCGCCTTTATCGGGATCAACTTTCAATGCCCGGCTCAGTAACACTCGCGCTTCCTCATTCTGATTGGCCTTCAGAAAACAGTAGCCTGCATTTTCCAGACTGTCAGCAACCTGACCGTAATCAGGCGCATTAGCTGCGGCGCTAAACTGCTGTTGTGCCGGTACATACTGCCCTAAACTACACAAAAACGCACCGTAATTATTTAACACCGTCCCATTTTGCGGCGCCAGCTTCAGCGCCTGCTGGTAGCGGCTTTCTGCGGCTTTCTGATTGCCGTTTTTTTGCTCGTAAAGCGCCATCCCCAGCTGCGTCCGATAATCCTGCGGCGCACCGTCAACGGCTTTCTGCAAATTCTGTTTTGCCGCGTCCATGTTCCCCTGATTCAGGTAAGCCATACCCAACTCGAGGCGCGTTTGTGCTGCGCCACTGGCCGGTTGCGACCCCTTAGGTGAACTGGAACAGCCTGCCAGCAAAGCCACCGACATGCCTGCAGCTATCAACATTTTCACACAGCCCTTCATTGTCATGCTTAATTCCCTTTACCCTGCCAGCGACAATAAAACAGCGGGCTTCGACGGAACACCGTGGCGAAGCCCATTGGGATCAGACGGCTTTTACGGAAATCTGTTGCTCGCCTGCCATTTTTTTCTTCAATGTACGTTTGGTACGGTCGATAACATCACCGGCCAGCTGACCACACGCGGCATCAATGTCATCGCCACGTGTTTTGCGCACGATAACTGTAAAGCCATAATCCATCAGCACTTTAGAGAAACGATCGATACGGCTGTTCGAGCTGCGGCCATACGGCGCGCCCGGGAACGGGTTCCATGGGATCAGGTTAATCTTGCATGGCGTGTTTTTCAGACGTTCTGCCAGTTCGTGCGCATGCTCGGTGCCATCATTGATGTGATCCAGCATAACGTACTCGATGGTGACGCGCCCCTGATTGGCGTTAGATTTGCCAATATAGCGCTCAACCGCTGCCAGGAAAGTATCGATATTGTATTTGCGGTTAATCGGCACGATTTCGTCACGAATGGTGTCGTTCGGCGCGTGCAGGGAAATCGCCAGTGCGACGTCAATCATATCGCCCAGTTTATCCAGCGCAGGCACGACGCCTGATGTGGAAAGCGTTACGCGACGTTTTGACAGACCAAAACCGAAATCGTCGAGCATGATTTCCATCGCCGGAACCACGTTATTCAGGTTCAGCAGAGGTTCGCCCATGCCCATCATCACCACGTTGGTGATAGGACGCGTACCGGCCACTTTCGCGGCACCGATAATTTTTGCCGCACGCCACACCTGACCGATAATTTCGGACACGCGCAGGTTACGGTTAAAGCCCTGTTGTGCCGTAGAACAGAAAGTACATTCCAGCGCACAGCCTACCTGAGAAGAAACGCAAAGCGTCGCACGGTCGCCGTCCGGGATATAAACGGTTTCAACCAGTTGTCCGCCTACCTGAATGGCCCATTTGATGGTGCCGTCAGTGGAACGTTGTTCTGAAGCGACTTCCGGTGCACGAATTTCGGCAACGCGGGCCAGCTTTTCACGCAGCACTTTGTTGATATCGGTCATTTGCTCGAAATCATCGCTGCAGTAGTGGTACATCCACTTCATGACCTGATCAGCACGGAACGGTTTTTCGCCCATGTTGATGAAGAACTCACGCATTTGTTTGCGGTTAAGGTCAAGAAGGTTAATTTTTGCGGCAGCAGGCGCGACAACGGCGACGGCTTCTGCGGAAGCTTGGGTAGTCTCAGACAAGGTTTGCTCGGGCGTGTTGAATTCTGACATGAAAAAATGGCCTCGTTGTTACACGTTATGGCGTATTGGAAGTGCAGAGCCGAATGTATCTTTATACATATATCTTTTACATATAGTGCAAACAGATGGCCTGCAAATAAATTGCGCCCCGAAGAGGCTGGCTCATTCGGGGCGCAACATTGTACAAATTTTAGGGCACGGTTGCCATGTTTGGTAGGTACCTGTTACAAAATTCTTGCGAATTTGCGGCACATCTTCCAGCAGAGCTTACCCAAAAATCTTAACGCGGGCAGATTTCGCTTTCGGTGAAGAAATAAGCGATTTCGCGTTGTGCAGATTCTACAGCGTCAGAACCGTGAACCGCGTTAGCCGTGAAGCTGTCAGCGAAGTCTGCACGCAGGGTGCCTGCCAGAGCGTTGTCCGGGTTAGTTGCGCCCATGATGTCACGGTTACGCTGAACTGCATTTTCGCCTTCCAGAACCTGAACCATGATCGGGCCAGAAGTCATGAACTCAACCAGACCGTCGAAGAAAGGACGGCCTTTGTGTTCTGCGTAGAAGCCTTCAGCTTGTTCTTTAGTCAGTTTCAGCATTTTTGACGCGATGATAGTGAAACCAGCGCGTTCGAAACGTGCGTAGATAGCACCGATGTCGTTGTTAGCTACGGAGTTTGGCTTGATGATGGAGAAAGTACGTTCGATAGTCATGAAAAAACCTCAGTCTGACTTTTATAGGTAGGGCCGGTTAATTTAATGTTATACCTGCCGTAAAATGGCGGTGATTATAGGGAGCGAAGTTAAGATTGCCTACCCGAATCACAACATTTAATTAAAAAAATGTGTGATTGATTCACTATCGAACCTAAACCGCCTATTTCCCTTAAACAAAACAAGGGCAAAACAGCGTTCTGCCCTGCTTTATCCCCTGATTTTATGCCTGACCGGACGACGGAATAATGTTACGCAACCAGCTTCCCCACTTGCGCTGGTAGAACGGCTGCGTGTGGCTGATCAGATAATGGCTGATACCGCGTTCCTTTTCGGAAACAATACAGAAATCCACCGGACGATCATCGGGTGACGTTTCGCTCGCCACATTCCCCGCCTCGCGGATCAGCGCATCGATTTCCTGCTCATCACCGTCAGCCTCAACACCAATTAACAGGTTTGGCTGATCGTCCACGGCTTTATCATGGATCAGCGCCATAAAGGCGCGGCGCACCGGCTTTTTCTGCGTGAACAGTGTGGTCAGCGCGTCGATCATAGCGGAAGGATATTCGTCCGGCTGACCAATCAGCAGCTGGCTTTCTTTATCCAGCACCAGCTCCGACGGCGCATTCAGTCCGCCATTGCTCAGCAACAGCGTGACTTCATTTGGCGTGAATTCTTTGCCGTATTCTGACTTGGGATTCAGAAACAATTCTTCCCCTTGTGTCATTTCAAACAACACACGGGCAGGCAGCGCGACAAACGCCTGCTCATCCGGGCTTTCACCGGCACTGGCTTTTTCCAGGACGTCTACCGAAGAAAAGAAAGGAATGATCGAACTGCCATCCTGCTTTTCCCAGTGCAAAATATTCAGTTCACTGCCTGCGGTGATCGCCACACTGCCCTGCTTTTCAGCGTCATCCTGCCCTGCATCACCCAGCACAAAAACGGTGGATTCCAGCAAAGTTTGATAAAACGCCGGACGCCATGCCGGTGCGGTGACAGAAAGGCGAAGCAGACGCTCCAGCTCGTTTTCACCGTCAGTCGCCGCTGCGCCAGCAGGAAGATGATCGTGTGGGACACTCATGATTCTTGACTCCGGTAGTAGTATAAAACGGGGCGCCGTTAAGCGCCCCGTTGTGCATCATGCATGCATTGCTTTCTGAAACTTACTTCGCTTTAGCTAACAACAGGTTAGCCACGGTACGCACACCCAGACCAGTTGCACCGGCAGACCACTGATCCGCTGCGCTTTTGCGATACGTCGCAGAACAGTCGATGTGCAGCCAGCCTTTCTTATATTCAGTGACGAAATGAGACAGGAACGCCGCCGCCGTGCTCGCGCCAGCAGTGTGCGCAGGACCGGCAATGTTGTTCAGCTCTGCAAAGTTAGACGGCAGATGTGAACGGTGGAACTCTTCCAGTGGCAGGCGCCAGAACGGTTCGTGTTCAGCTTTCGCGCTTTCCAGCAGTTCACCTGCCAGTGCATCGTCAAAGCTGAACAGCGCGTGGTAATCGTTGCCCAGTGCCGTTTTTGCCGCGCCTGTCAGTGTTGCCGCATCAATGATCAGTTCAGGATTTTGCGCAGACGCGTCGATCAGGCCATCGGCCAGCACCAGACGGCCTTCGGCGTCAGTGTTCATCACTTCTACGGTTTTACCGTTACGGTAACGGATGATATCGCCGAGTTTCAGCGCGTTGCCGCTGACCATGTTATCCGCGCAGCACAGGTACAGTTTCACGCGCTTGTTCAGGCCGTTAGCCGCCGCCAGCGCCAGAGCGCCAGTCAGGGTGGCTGCGCCGCCCATATCAGCCTTCATGGAATCCATGGAAGCGCTTGGTTTCAGGCTGTAACCACCGGTATCGAAGGTGATACCTTTGCCGACCAGACAGGCATAAACCGGGGCATCCGCGTCGCCGCTCGGGTTGTAATCCAGTGCCAGCAGTACCGGCGGACGGTCAGAACCACGGCCAACGGTGTGGATCCCCATATAGCTTTGCTGACGCAGATCGTCGCCTTTGGTAATGCGGTAGCTGACTTTTTCGTTGCCAAATTCACACATCAGATCAACGGCACGGGTCGCCAGTTGTTCAGGAGACAAATCTTCTGCCGGGGTATTGATGGTGTTACGCACCCAGTCGATAATTTTCAGGCGTTGTTTCAGCGTGTTCGCGTCATCTTCAGACAGTTCAGCCCATTCAACATTGCGTGCGCCTTTCGGACCACGGAAGCCCTGCCAGAATGCCCAGCTGTTTTCGAGATCCCAGCCTTCACCCGCCAGTTTGACGTTTTTAACGCCCTGACCGTCGATGCGGCGGGCAGCGCGGGAAATAGCCGTCAGCGCCTCGCCGTCTTTCAGGTGAATGGTCATACCGGCGGAATCCGTGCTCAGTGTTGCCTTTTCGCCCCAGCGTGCATCAGCTGGCTCAGAGGAAAGGAAGACGGACATCGCTTCATTGGTCGTTACTTCGGAACTCATAACAGGACTCCTGATTGTTTTTATCTTCAATGAATATTCATTATCAATGACAGGCAAATCACCCGTTCAGCGGGTGGCACTTCATTTCGTATAAACAGGGGGCAATTCACGCAGGCGGCGGACTGATTTCACCACCAGCGCAATCGCATAATCAATTTCTTCTTCCGTTGTCCAGCGCCCGAGGGAAAAACGGATTGAGCCATGTGCCAGCTCTTCGCTTAATCCTATGGCTCGCAAAACGTAGGAAGGTTCAAGGCTGGCAGACGTACAAGCGGAACCGGACGACACCGCCAAATCTTTCAGCGCCATAATCAGGGATTCCCCTTCAACATCAGCAAAACTGACGTTAAGAATGTTTGGCGCGGCATGTTTCGGCGTTCCGTTGAGAAACACCTGATCAAGCTGCTGAATGCCTTTCCACAAGCGATCGCGCAATGCGCTCAGACGCGCCACTTCGGCGGTCATTTCTTCTTTGGCGATACGATACGCTTCGCCCATTCCGACAATCTGATGCACCGGCAAGGTACCTGAACGCATACCGCGCTCATGACCGCCGCCGTGGATTTGCGCGTCTATCCGCACTTTGGGTTTACGGCTGACATACAGCGCCCCAATCCCTTTCGGACCGTAGATTTTATGCGCGGAAAATGACATCAGATCCACTTTCAGCTCACTGACATCAATCGCAATCTTGCCCACGCTCTGGGTTGCATCTACATGGAAAAGAATGCCATGACTGCGGCACAGCTCACCGATTGTCGCAATATCCTGCACCACGCCGATTTCATTATTTACCTGCATGATGGATACCAAAATGGTGTCCGGGCGCAGCGCCGCTTCAATCATAGCAGGAGGGATAAAACCGTCAGCCTGAGGCGCCAAATAGGTGACATCGAAGCCTTCAGTTTCCAGCTGGGCACAGGTATCCAGCACCGCTTTGTGCTCCGTCTGGCTGGTGATGATGTGTCTGCCTTTCTCACGCTGCGCGTGGGCCGCACCTTTAATCGCCAAATTGTCCGATTCTGTCGCGCCAGAGGTGAAGACAATTTCACGCGGGTCGGCATTGATCAGCTCGGCAATCTGGTTGCGCGCCACATCCACCGCCTCTTCGGCCTGCCAGCCAAAACGGTGAGAACGGGAGGCCGGATTACCGAAAGTACCGTCGAGTGTTAAACACTGCATCATCATCTTCGCCACACGCGGATCTGCAGGCGTGGTGGCAGAATAATCGAGATAAATAGGTAATTTCATGGCAGGTAAGCTCCGGACTGCGCGTTCGGCTTCGAACGAAAGAATTAAAAAAACGACAACCAGTTTAAAACGGGTTCACAGATTCTTAAAAGGGAAATGACACTTTGCGGGCACTAATCGGTAAGAATTGACGCCTGAAAAGCAAAAGCCCGCGGAAATCTGCATTTCCGCGGGCTTTTAGTAACGTAAAAATTCACATGCATCCCCTAAATCATTCGTGTCGCATCAAGGCGGCAACAGAGCAAATCCCCGGGAGCATACAATAGTATGTGACCGGGGTTTGCGACAGCAGCAAACGCCGGGGCGGCGCGAAGGATGACGGGGATTAGGCTCGAAGATTGACGTTGATAGTTTCCATCTGGCGGCCATTCGGCTGACGACGAATTTCACCGTTCTGACGGTCGGCCACTTCCAGGATTTCCTGGTTGTTGACCAGCTCTGCCAGTGTAATGTTGTTCAGGAAGCCGCTGATGCGCTCGCTGAGATCACGCCACAACGTGTGAGTCAGGCAACGTTCGCCATTCTGGCAGCCTTCTTTACCCTGACAACGCGTCGCATCGACAGATTCGTCAACGGCAGTAATCACTGCGCCAACCGCGATATCGCCAGAATCTTTGCCTAACAGATAACCACCGCCCGGACCGCGAACACTGGCAACCAGACCATTTTTGCGTAAGCGCGAGAAAAGCTGCTCCAGGTAAGAAAGGGAAATACCCTGACGCTCAGAAATGTCAGCCAGTGGTACTGGTCCTTCCTGTGAATGCAGTGCAACGTCGAGCATAGCGGTCACGGCATAACGGCCTTTGGATGTCAGTCTCATAGCATGGTTACCTGTTTAAAATGACTTAAAAATTCAATAGTGCGGAACATGCAAACGAGTCTGCCATTCCCGAGTAAAACAGTCAACTATTTAACCTACTGTTTTACTCAAGTATTACAAACCCGGCCATTCCGCACTAATTTTGTCATTCACGAACAACGCATAACCTTTTGATAAAAAAACTGAATACTGTTTTTATAAACAAATCCCTTCGCTTATTCTTTGTTGCTATTTGTCTTTTCAATCGACGTCAGGATGCCGCGCAGGATGTTTAATTCCTGAGATTCAGGTCGCGCTCGGGTAAACAGACGGCGTAACTTGCTCATCACCTGACCCGGATGTGCCTGACGAATAAAGCCGGTTTCCAGCAAGGTTTTTTCCAGATGCTGATAGAAACGTTCGAGGTCATCCACCAGCGGATACGGCGTTTCTTCGTATTCGATTTGCGGTTTTGCCGCTTCCAGCAACGCCAGATGCGCAACGCGCACTTCATAGGCAATAATCTGCACGGCCATTGCCAGATTCAGCGAACTGTATTCAGGGTTCGCCGGAATACACACGTGGTAGTTACATTTTTGCAGTTCTTCATTAGTCAGCCCGACGCGTTCGCGGCCAAACACCAGCGCAACCGGCGCGGTTTGTGCCGCTTTTGCACTGTGCTCACCGCATTCACGCGGTTCAAGCATCGGCCACGGCAGTGTGCGGGAACGCGCACTGGTGCCGATCACCAGACTACAACCGGCCAGCGCTTCATCAAGCGTATCAACAATCGTCGCATTACCGATGACATCACTGGCACCGGCCGACAAAGAGATAGCCTGAGAGTCAGGTTTTACCAGCGGATTCACCAGATAAAGACTTGATAAACCCATGGTTTTCATGGCACGGGCGGTAGAGCCCATATTGCCAGTGTGAGACGTTTCTACTAATACAATGCGGATATTGGGCAGCATAGGAACTCTTAGCCAGACGGAAAATCACAACAGCCTAACACAACGGTAGTTAATTTTCAGAACCCCTGCTATACTGCGCGCCGTTTCCCGTATTCCCGTTCTTTAACATCCTAGTTGGAAGATATCCATGCATCCGATGCTCACCATCGCCGTGCGCGCTGCGCGCAAGGCCGGTAACCTGATTGCCAAACATTACGAAACGCCAGACTCTGTAGAATCTACACAAAAAGGTACCAACGATTTTGTTACCAACGTAGACCGCGATGCAGAACACATGATTATCGATGTTATTCGCAAATCCTATCCAAAACACACCATCATCAGTGAAGAGTGTGGCGAGCTGGAAGGCGAAGACAAAGACGTACAATGGATTATCGACCCGCTGGATGGCACCACCAACTTCGTTAAACGCTTCCCACATTTCGCTGTTTCTATCGCCGTGCGCATCAAAGGCCGCACTGAAGTCGCGGTAGTTTACGACCCAATGCGTAACGAACTGTTCACCGCAACCCGTGGTCAGGGCGCACAGCTGAACGGTTATCGTCTGCGCGGTACTAACGCGAAAGATCTCGACGGCACCATTCTGGCGACCGGCTTCCCGTTCAAAGCAAAACAACACGCGACCAGCTACATGAATGTGGTTGGCAAACTGTTCACCGAATGTGCAGACTTCCGTCGCACCGGTTCTGCTGCGCTGGATCTGGCTTACGTGGCAGCTGGCCGCGTTGACGGTTTCTTCGAAATCGCCCTGAAACCTTGGGATTTCGCCGGTGGCGAACTGCTGGTTCGTGAATCTGGCGGCGTTGTGACTGACTTCGTTGGCGGCCATAACCACTTCTCGTCTGGCAACATCGTTGCAGGCAACCCACGCGTCGTTAAAGGTATTCTGATGACCATGCGTGATGAACTGAGCGAAGCGCTGAAGCGTTAATTTCGCCGGTTATTGATAGAAAGAAATACAAAGAAAAACGGACGTCCTTTCGGGCGTCCGTTTTTTTATATCTGCTGTTTATCCCATGAAGGTTACGCCCCGGAACTTATCCCCGGAAAGGCCCGCCGGTGATTGGCGAAACGTCTCCGCCGCCGGTGCTGTAGAGCAATATTCCTGCCACCAGCAATACCATCCCACCGGTCAGCGCCAGCAGCGACCAGGTGATCCGCTGCCAGGCCGCAGGCGTACGGGTTGCGCTCAGTTTCACCGCCAGCGCACGGCTGTAAAACACCAGTACGCCAATCAGCGAGACGGTCAGCGAGGTGCCGATGGCCATCGTAATGGCTGAAATCACGCCCCAGCTGTACACGCCAATCACTTTGGAAAACAGTAACACCATGATCGCACCGGAGCACGGGCGTAATCCCATCGCCAGCACTATTGCTATCTGTGTGCGCAAATCGCCGCCCGCCTGAAGTTGCTGATCACTCGGTACATGCTGATGTCCGCAGCCGCAATGTTCATCGTGGACATGTGTTTCACTGCCCATCGGCGACAGGCTGTGGATTTTCATTGCCGGTGCGGGACGCAAACTTTTTATCGTCTGCCACACCTGTTTCAGCGCTCGCCAGCACAGCAATAACCCAAGCAACATCACCAGAATGAAGCTGCCCCGCTCCATCCAGAAACTGCTCTGATGCAGCTGACGCGAGGAAAGTTGCAGCACGCCGAGCACTACGCTGACCAGCAATATCGCCACCAGTCCCTGCACTATCGCCGAGGCAAACGTCAGTTTCAGGCTGCTTTTCAGTCGCGAAGGATGGGTTGCCAGATACGTGGTGATGACAATTTTACCGTGCCCCGGCCCGATGGCGTGGATCACGCCATAAATCAGGCTGAAACCGGCCAGCGTCATGCCCGACTGCATCGGATTTTCTTTCACCTGCCGCAACAGCCCGGCCAGTTCCTGATGCAATTCCCGCTGCCAGATAATGCTGCTCAGCAAAATCCTCGGCCAGTAATGGATGAGAAGAAAAATGCCGCCTGCCAGCAACAACAGAAATATCGCCAGCGGCCACAGATCGCGCCATGACAGTGTTTTCGTTGGGGTGGAGATTAATGACATTCCAGCGTGACCTTCTGAGCAAATTGCTGACCAAGATCCATATCTTCCGGCGGGGCATCAGCCTTATCGAGAGACAGCGCGTAGTTTTGCAGCGAGGCATCAGGCTTGGGCGTAAACAGCGCCAGCGTGCAACGTTTTTCCAGCTCAGGCGGCAGATGCAGCGCGGTTTTATCCTTATAGGTCATATCGACAAAATACGAAGGATCGAAGGTAGAGAATTCCATCGGTTTACCGGCCAGTGCCTGAGGCTTCGCCAGCGGCAACACGAATTCCAGCACCGCCTGATCGCCTTTACGCGACAGCTGATATTCGCTGGGCAAATCGAGATATTTAACCGGTTTACCTTCGCGATAAAAGTCAGTGAAGTAATGCTGACTGAGCACCCGCGCCATCACTTCCGCCGCCAGTTTTTTCCAGATATCTGAACCGGGTTTGGCGTTCTGCGCGTCGTACAGCAAATCTGCGGATGTAATTTCGTCCATAGTCCATACCATTTTCAGCCCGGTCAACGAGGTGTCATTCGCCACCAGCGTCGTCTGCATATCAATGAAACTGTGCGGGTGCGCCATGACCGTGGCGGGCAGGCATAACAGCGCAACACCCAGCCATTTGCCGTAACGGGAGAAAGGCCGGTTCCGGGCCTGGGGTAACGTCATTTCCATATCAGCGCCATATATTGTTACTAAGTAACACTATTTTGCTGTGCATTTAAGCGGTCGTCAAAAATATCTGTGATCTGAGTTGTAAGCCGGAGTAAAACCCAATACCCGCGCCATAATGCGGGCTTTCGCTTTGCTATGCTTGACTAATAATTTCAGGCGATACCTTTCCGGCAGGTGATATGAATCCAGACAAACAGCCCTCCCCAGCGCTTTCCGCTACGCAACGCCGCTGCCATGTGTTGCTGATGCTGTACGCGCCGCTGACGGCAGTTCAGCTGGAGATCATCAGTGAAATCAACGGCGTCGGATTAACCACGACCTGGGAAGATCTGGCAGAAGTGACCTGCGAAATTCAGCGCATCCATCAGCTTGATGTACTGCAATACAGCGAAAAAGAATGCCGCATTCAGGGTGATACGCTCGCCCAGCGGCTGTGTTTATTTCAGGGATTACGCCGCACATTACGCATTTCACCGGACTTCGTTTCCCGCCATTTTATCCCCTGGCTGCACATCGCCTTCGAAGGCCAGACCTGCCCGAAGGCGGCACTGCGCACCGATATTCTGGGCATGATGCTCGAAGACTGCGGCACGTTATTACCCAAACCGCTGAGCGGTCATGACCGTCAGCTGATGCTGATTTGTCTTCAATACTGTCTGTGGCAGAACAATGATCAGACCGGTTTACGCTTTACCGAACAACAGCGGCGCTGGCTGCGCGAAAAGCCCGAATATACTGCCGCCCGTGAACTGTTTATCCAGTTACAGGAACTCAGTAACGGCCTGCTCGATGACTGCGAATGTGAGTTTTTCACCCTGATGTTACGAATGCTGAAAAACCACAGTTATCAGAGTTCCGGTTCGACGGAAGATCAGCGCCTGCTGTTAGAAATTGAAAATATGGTGGCGCGTTTTCAGGACATCGCCGGGATGAAATTCAGCAGCTACGAAGGGCTGGTCGGCCAGCTTTTCGCCCATCTGGGTCCGGCGATTGAACGCTGTCATTTCGGCATTGGCATCGACAATCTGATGCAGGAAGAAGTAAACCGCATGTATCCGCGACTGGTGCGCACCACCCGTGAGGCGTTGGCGGGGTTTGAGCACGAATATCTGATTACGCTTTCAGAGGATGAAATCGGATTAGTAGCGATCACCTTCGGCGCGTGGCTGATGCAGGGTAACGCCTTGCAGGAGAAACAAATTCTGCTGCTGACGCATGATAATCCTGAACTGGAAGAAGCGGTCGAACAGCAAATCCGCGAAGCGACGCTGCTGCCGCTGAACATTAAATATCAGACGCTGGCGGATTTCTATAAATTTGGTGCCCCGAGCGGCGTGGCGATGATTGTCACCCCTTACGCCACCCGCAGCACCGATGCCGATCCGCTGGTGATCCACACGCAGTTGCCGCTGGCAAAAGAGCAGCGAAAACGTATCCGCTCACTGCTCGAAGCCCCCTAGCTGGCTGACACCTCCGGCGCTGACGGCGTGACCTGCGGACGCAGGAAAATCGCCGGCACCACCAGCAGCGCCATCACCCAGAACAATCCCGCGTGCAGATGCTCGAACAGGAAGCCGGACACCATGGTCATCACCGCCACACCGCCGCCCATTGCCAGCGCGGAATACACCGATTGCAGGCGGATAACCTGATCTCGCGGACGCGCCGCGATAAACCGCATCCCCGCCAGATGGCAAACCGTGAAGGTACCGCAGTGCAAAATCTGAATCACAATCAGCCACGGCAATGCGGTAAATGCGCCCATCATGCCCCAGCGCACCACGCCACACACGGCGGATAGCAGCAACATATCGCGCGCCGACCAGCGGCTGAACAGCTGTTTACTGAAAGTGAAGACCAGCACTTCAGCGACCACGCCAAGCGACCATAAATAGCCGATGGTGGTCGAAGAATACCCGATGTCCTGCCAGTAAATCGCGCTGAAACCGTAGTATGCGGCGTGTGCGCCCTGTAATAACGTTACGCATAACAGGAACCGCCAGACCGGTTTTTCGCCGAGTAATGCTTTCCACGAAATGGCCGGCGCACCGCTGGTTCGCGGTTCTCCCACCGGTTTTACGCTTGGGCGCAGTAACATGCCAAGCAACATGGCTGCCACGCCTGCGGTCAGCGTATAGAGGATCGCGTTGTGTCCGTAGACCTCCACCAGTTTACCGGTGACCGCCGAGCCAATCACAAAGGCAATCGAGCCCCAGACGCGTACTTTGCCGTAATCCATATTGATCTGGCGTTGCAGCGTACCGGCCAGCGCATCGGTCAGTGGAACCAGCGGACCAAAGAACAGGCTGAAACCGGCAATGTTGATCATCAGCCACGCCCAGCCATTGCCGAACCAGAACCCGACGGCAAACGCCAGCGTGAGTAACGCGAGGATGCGTAAACCGGTGATGAGATGTGAAGGATCTTTGATGGAGGGCGAAATGATTAACGTGCCAAGAAAACGGGCGACTAAACCGGCGCCGAGCAACAGGCCAATGCTTTCGGAGGAAATACCTTCACCTTTAAGCCATAAGCCCCAGAAGGGAAGAAAAATACCGTAACTGAAAAAATAGGTGAAATAACTGAGTGCAAGCCAGCGCGTGGAACGCAATTCCATAAATCCTCCGGTGTGAGGCCAATACTTTGACAAAGCTCACAATCGCTAGCAATCCGCAGACGCTTTCATACTCCAGTAATGTCTGCCAGCTCACAAATTCTGATAGATGCCCATAAAAAAACCCGCCGGAGCGGGTTTTAGCAGCTTTACGGCTTCGCAAATATTACGCGTAAACCGGGAAGCGTGCACAGATGTCGAGAACTTTCTGTTTAACGCGTTCGATAGTGCCTTCGTCGTTCACGTTGTCCAGCACGTCGCAGATCCAGCCAGCCAGTTCACGCGCTTCAGCTTCTTTAAAGCCGCGACGGGTGATAGCCGGAGTACCGATACGCACGCCGGAAGTCACGAACGGGCTTTTCGGATCGTTAGGCACGCTGTTTTTGTTCACAGTAATGTTAGCGCGACCCAGTGCGGCATCGGCTTCTTTACCGGTCAGGTTTTTATCAACCAGATCCATCAGGAACAGGTGATTGTGCGTACCGCCGGAAACCACTTTGTAGCCACGTTCCAGAACCACAGCGACCATTGCCTGAGCATTTTTAGCCACTTGCTGCTGGTAGGTTTTGAACTCAGGTTCCATCGCTTCTTTCAGTGCTACCGCTTTACCGGCAATCACGTGCATCAGCGGGCCGCCCTGGCCACCAGGGAAGACAGCGGAGTTCAGTTTTTTATAGAACTCTTCGTCACCGCCTTTCGCCAGAATCAGACCGCCGCGTGGGCCAGCCAGCGTTTTGTGCGTGGTGGTGGTCACGATGTGCGCGTGCGGAACCGGGTTCGGATAAACGCCCGCAGCAATCAGACCGGCAACGTGTGCCATGTCGACGAAGAAGTAAGCGCCAACGCTGTCGGCGATTTCACGCATTTTTGCCCAGTCAACGATACCGGAGAACGCGGAGAAGCCGCCGATGATCATTTTTGGTTTGTGCGCTTCGGCCTGACGTTTTACGTCGTCATAATCGATGTCGCCGCTTTCGTCGATGCCGTAAGGTACGACGTTGTACAGTTTACCGGACAGGTTAACCGGTGAACCGTGCGTCAGGTGACCGCCATGGCCGAGGTTCATCCCCAGAATGGTGTCGCCCGGTTGCAGCAGTGCGGTGTAAACCGCGAAGTTTGCCTGTGAGCCGGAGTGTGGCTGAACGTTAGCGAAATCTGCACCGAACAATTCTTTTGCACGGTCGATAGCCAGTTGTTCAACGATGTCAACGTACTCACAACCACCGTAGTAACGTTTGCCCGGGTAGCCTTCGGCATATTTGTTGGTCAGCTGCGAACCCTGAGCCTGCATAACACGCGGGCTGGTATAGTTTTCTGACGCAATCAGCTCGATATGTTCTTCCTGACGAACAACTTCTTTTTCCATTGCTGCCCACAGCTCAGCATCATAATCGGCAATGTTCATTTCACGCTTTAACATCCGCATCTCCTGACTCAACAAACTAAAAATAAAAGCCCCTTCCGGGTTCTGCGCAACAGTGTAAATGTTTAAGCGCCCTTCGGATAGGGTCAGTTTGAGGTTTTTAGGCAAACGATTGGCTCCAGATACAGCAAGGCTTTGATCTGCGAACATCTGCCCGTAATCAAGGGATAAATATTCATCTGAACATGTACAAATTTCAGCTTTGTGACTCAGCCCCCACCGCACTCCTTTCCTTAAAAAGCCCTTACCCCTTTAGGGGTGTTTACAGAAATTGTGGGTTTATATAAGATGCATTTAAAATGCATGTTTAATGAAATCGACAAAGACACGGAGTTCACTATGCTTGATTCAGCCACTATCGCTACCGTTAAATCCACTATTCCTTTGCTTGCAGCGACCGGTCCGAAACTGACCGCGCACTTCTACGACCGCATGTTCGAGCACAATCCCGAGCTCAAAGACATCTTCAATATGAGCAATCAGCGCAACGGAGATCAGCGTCAGGCGCTGTTTGATGCCATCTGTGCTTACGCCGCCAATATCGAAAATCTGGCGGCATTATTACCTGCGGTGGAGCGCATCGCGCAAAAGCACACCAGCTTCACCATTCAGCCGGATCAATACAACATTGTCGGTGAACACCTGCTGGCAACGCTGGATGAAATGTTAAGCCCGGGTCAGGAAGTGCTGGATGCGTGGGGCAAAGCCTACGGCGTGCTGGCGAATGTGTTTATCAACCGTGAAGCAGAGATTTATCAGGACAGCGCAGAAAAAACCGGTGGCTGGCGCGGTACGCGTGAATTCCGCATCGCCGAAAAACAAGCGCAAAGTGAACTGATCACCTCTTTCCTGCTGGAACCTGTCGATGGATTGCCGGTGGTGGATTTCCAGCCGGGACAATATCTGGCGGTATATATCCGCGATGCGTCGCTGGAAAATCAGGAAATCCGTCAGTATTCCCTGACCCAGGCACCGAACGGTAAAACCTACCGCATTGCCGTAAAACGCGAAGGCCAGGGCGCGGTATCCAACTTCCTGCATCACTTTGCGCAGCCGGGCGACATCATTCATCTTGCAGCCCCGCACGGCGATTTCTTTATGGATATCAGCGATACCACGCCGGTCGCGCTGATTTCTGCCGGTGTCGGCCAGACGCCGATGTTAGGTATGCTCAATACGCTGGCAGAACGCGGACATCATGCGCCGGTACAATGGCTGCACGCGGCGGAAAACGGCGCGGTTCATGCATTTGCCGGTGAAGTGAAAAGCGCGCAGAAAAACCTGCCGCAGCTGGAAAGCCATGTCTGGTATAACCAGCCACAGGCAAATGATTTACCGGGAGAGGACTTTCAGTATCAGGGTCTGATGGATCTGAGCAAAGTCAGCGAACAGCTGAATGATCCAGCCATGCATTTCTACCTGTGCGGTCCCGTCGGCTTTATGCAGTTCGCGGCCAAACAGTTGCTGGCGATGAACATCAGCGAAGCGAATATTCACTACGAATGCTTCGGTCCGCATAAAGTCATTTAATTCCTGCCCTGAAAAGAAAAAGGCTGACACATAATGTCAGCCTTTTTTATTGCTGCGTCAGCAGGGATTAATGACGACGGCGACGACGAATAAACAGCAGTGCAATCAGCAGGATAACGAGCAGTCCTGCAATGCCCATTCCCCAATGCGCCAGCTCCAGCAACGGCGAAGGTTTACCGCCAGCGCGCAGTTCTTTCACCCGCTGTGGCGTCACACTCGCCTGATCGTTACCAAATTGCTGCAATAACTGATTACTCAGCGTGGCCACCTGCGTATCTGACAGCAAATGATCAAACGCCGGCATCGCCACATCTTTACTTTCCGCGCCGCGCTGCACGCCATGCAAAATCGCCATCACCAGATTGTCGCTGTTCAGATGCCCCAGCGCAGTGTTGTTGATGAGCGACGGTAAGCCGCCGTCCTTGCTGCCACGACCGTCCGGCTGATGGCAACTGGCGCAATAGCCGTCATACACCTGCCAGCCGGTCATCTTGTCAGCATCAGCAGGACGCGGAACGCCACGCAAAGTATCGACATAATTCGCCGGTGAGCCGAACTGGTCCGCAGCCCTCGCCTGCCCTTGCTGACTGACCGGCGTGGTTTGTTTCAGCCACACGGCAATCGCCTGCAAATCACTGTCGCTCAGATGGCTGAGGCTGTGGTCGATCGCTTCTGCCATCGGCCCTGCCGCCTGCGCCTTGCCCGGCGCATGACCGGTTTTCAGGTAAGCGGCGATTTCATCGGTGCTCCAGTTGCCTGTTCCGCTGACCGCGTCCGACGTAATGTTCGGAGCAAACCAGGTGCCCAGACTGCTGCCGCCCAGCGCTTTATCGCCCTGCTCCGCCATCAGCGCATTACGCGGCGTATGGCAGGTGCCGCAGTGCGCCAGCGCTTCGCCAAGATACGCGCCACGGTTAACCTGATCGCTTTTCGACGGATCGGCTTTAAACGCGCCTTTCTCGAGGAACAGCAGATTCCAGCCAGCCATCGACAAACGCACGTTGAACGGGAACGGCAGTGCGGTCGGCGTTGACGGGGTATCCACCGGTTGCACGCCCTGCATAAAATAAGCGTACAGCGCTTTCATGTCGTCATCGCTGATTTTGGCATAAGAAGTGTATGGCATCGCCGGATACAGATTCGCGCCGTCGCTGCGCACACCGTCACGCACCGCGTGTTCAAACTGCTCCAGCGTGTAATTGCCGATACCGCCTTTTTTAGATGGCGTGATGTTGCTCGAGTAAATAGTGCCCAGCGGCGTTGCCAGCCCGAGGCCACCGGCAAACGGTTTGCCACCTTCGGTGGAATGGCAGGCCACGCAGTCACCGGCTATCGCGACATATTCACCTTTCTTAATCAGCGCATCCTGTTCCGGCGATAGCGCGGCGTAAGCCGTGCCTGCCATCAGGCTCAGGCCAAAGGCCAGCAATGCGCCCGTCAGACGTTTTTGAGATAAACGATTCAGAGTCATTTCAGTCAGCCTATAGCGCAGTTTTGGCAAGATGATCAGCTGTACGTAACGCCAGTGCGACGGCGGTCAGCGTGGAGTTGACCGTGGCCGACGTCGGCATCACGCCGGTACTGGTGATGAACAGATTTTCGTGATCATGAGTGCGTCCGAACGCATCCACCACGGAGTCTTTCGGGTCATGCCCCATGCTCATCGTGCCGGTAATGTGCTGGTTGTTGCCGTAAACGCCCGGCTTACTGAAACGCAAATTGGTGCCGCCCATCAGTCTGGCGATCTCGGTATATTCCTTCACGGCTCGCGCCATACCCCGATGCACGTAATCGTCCATGTGATAAATCGCTGCCGGTTTCGGGATACCCAGTTTGTCTTTTTTGTCGCTGAGAATGATGCGGTTATCGTAGTTTGGCAGCTGTTCCATCACGTTTTTCAGGCTGGTCTGGTGCGACGCACGGCGACGGATTTCGTTATCCAGGCTGATGCCGTAAACGCCTTCCGCCAGCAAATCCTGCGTCACTGACTGCACTTGTGAAGAGTTGGCGATATCGATACGGAACGAGGCGTAATCTTTGCGGAAATCACCGTCGCGCAGGCTGTTGATGGACGCCGGACTCATTGGGCCGCGCCCCGCCCACAGAGGTTCTTCAGTTTCAAACGTCAGCGAGTTACTTGGGTGATCCATCAGGTGACGCCCGACAGTGCCGGAACTGTTTGCCAGTCCGTCCGGGTATTTATCGCTGGCGGAAATCAGCAGCAGTTTCGGGCTTTCGATGCCGTTGGCAGCCAGAACGAAGTTTTTCGCCGTAACTTTATGCTCACCTTTATCGGGATCGTAATAATGTGCGGCGACAATACGCCCCTTTTCGTCATGCTCGAGGCGATACACCACCGCGCTGGTGATCAATTTTGCACCCGCCGCTTCGGCGGCCTGCGCAGCGATACCGCCGTGATATTGCGCGTCAATCGGGCAGATCGGCATGCAGTTGTTGTTGCCACAACAGGCCGGACGTCCGTCGTAGTTACGGCTGTTACGTGCGGTGGTGTTCACGATCACGTCATAACCGCCCGGCGCCAGACGCTCGCGAAAACGCTGTTGCAGCCAGGATTCAGCGACCGGTTCCATCGGGAACGGCTGGTTACGCGGTGAACCGTTATTGGGTGCGCCGGACACGCCCATTTTCACTTCGGCTTCGTAATAAAACGGTTCCAGCTCGTCGTACGATAACGGCCAGTCACGCCCGACGCCGTACAGCGTTTTGATTTTCATATCGTTGGGCAAAACGCGCCACGCCTGCGCCGCCCAGTGCCAGGTGGTGCCGCCCATAATGCGGATATATTCCGCCGGGAACGGGTACGGCCCCTGCTGTTGCAGATAATCATTATCTTCCGGTTTATACACCGGATGCGGCGACCAGTCCGAGTACGGATACGGCGACATAAAGTCTTTTTTGCGCGGTGAATTACGGAAGTTTTCGGTCAGCGTACCGCGATCAATACGCGGGCCGGATTCGAGAATAATGACGGAGATACCCTGTTTTGCCAGACGCTGTGCGACCAGCGAGCCGCAGATCCCCGAGCCGATGACGACGACGTCAGCGGAAAGTTGTTCACTCATTGCTTAACCCTTTTTGAACGTTATTTTCAGACAGGCTGTTTTGCCCAGGTACCGTAAGCGCCGTAGGCATAGCTCGGTGGATTGAGGTGGTCGCGTACCGCGACATTCATCAGCGCGTTTTCATACGCCAGACAAACCGCCTGCTTACCATCGCCGACTACGCCCAGATACCAGGCCTGAAGGATGCTGCGCGGCAATTTCGCCAGCGCGGGCTGCTGTACATCGAGCGCTTTTTGCAGGTCAGCGGCATCAATGTGACTGGCCGTAATAAACGCCTGCAACGCCTGAACCTGCGCGGTGAAGTCCGGGTACAGCTGCAACATAGTCTGGTAATAACGTTCAGAAAGGGCCGGATCCAGCTGGTCATGACCGGTCAGATACAGTGAGAGTTGGGTGAAATCCTGTTTTGCCTGCGACAAACCCGCTACCGGCGCGGCATAAACCGGGCTGAGCAGAAGCTTGTTCATCAGCGGAACGGAAAGCGCCGCCAGTGCGCCCCCTAAAAATACGCGACGGGAAATGCGTATGGGTTTTTCTGGTTGTGACATTGCAAAGCCTTTTGAATGGGTGTGAAAACCACGATCAACGGAGATCAATCCACACCAGTTCCGGCAGCCAGATACTTTCACCCTGAATTGTTTTAGTCGGTGATTACAACGTATCTGACAGGTTTATCGAACTGGTATAACAACAAACGTGATTTTACTCGCACTTTTTCAATGAAGTCACAATAAAAACCCCACAAACTTCACATAAAACTAACAAATAGCATTTTTTGTGATTACCGGCGGAGAGGAACTTTGGGTGCTGATGAGCAGAAATAACGGCTAAAAACCGGATAAACAATGAGTTGAGAAGTGATTGGGTAAAAAACGATTGGTATAACAAGATCGGAGGGAAAGGGAGAATAACAGAGGCAATACTCAGGGCCGGTAACATGACATTACCCGCCCTGATGAAACATTAAATCGCTTCTTCGTCCTGCTCGCCGGTACGGATACGCACTACGCGCGCCACATCGAACACGAAGATTTTACCGTCGCCGATTTTACCTGTCTGCGCAGTGGTCATAATGGTTTCCACGCAGGTATCCACGATGTCATCCGCCACTACGATTTCGATTTTTACTTTTGGCAGGAAATCGACCATGTATTCCGCACCACGGTACAGTTCTGTGTGACCTTTCTGACGGCCAAAGCCTTTCACTTCGGTCACGGTCATCCCGGTAATCCCAACTTCTGCCAGTGCTTCACGGACATCGTCGAGTTTGAATGGCTTGATAATCGCATCAATCTTTTTCATGGCGGACCCTTATAATCATTCGTTTGCTCTCCGCCTTCCTGAGCGGCAGCATGGTTCACAATCTGGTTTCGGATGCCAGAGGCATGCGAAGGCGCTAAAGGTATCATAGTTCAGCCGCAGGAATGTACCTCCAGCCTCTGAAAGTAAATTCCCGTTACTCTTTAAAATCGGTCGCTTCCAGCTCATGGCGTGACAGCAACTTGTAAAACTCAGTGCGGTTACGCCCGGCGATACGTGCCGCCTGCGTGACGTTGCCTTTGGTAATTTGCAGCAATTTACGCAGATAATTCAATTCGAACTGATTACGCGCATCGGCAAATGTCGGCAGCGCGGTGTTTTCACCTTCCAGCGCCTGCTGAACCAGGGCTTCGCTGATCACCGGTGCAGACGTCAGCGCCACGCATTGCTCGATCACGTTCACTAACTGGCGCACATTGCCCGGCCAGCTGGCGGCCATCAGACGTTTAAGGGCATCGGTTGAAAAGCTGCGAACGAAAGGTTTATGCCGCTGCGCCGCCACGCGCAGCAGATGATTAGCCAGCAGCGGAATATCTTCAGAGCGTTCGCTCAGGGTCGGCAGTTTCAGGCCGACAACGTTAAGACGATAGAACAGATCTTCGCGGAACTCGCCCTTCTCCATCGCTTTCGGCAAATCACGGTGTGTCGCAGAAATAATACGCACATCAACATCCACATCCTGATTGCTGCCCAGCGGACGCACTTTGCGCTCCTGTAACACGCGCAGCAATTTCACCTGCAACGACAACGGCATATCGCCGATTTCATCGAGGAACAACGTGCCGCCGGTCGCCGCCTGGAACAACCCTTCACGGCTGCTTACCGCGCCGGTAAACGCGCCTTTAGCATGACCAAATAATTCGGATTCCAGTAACTGTTCCGGCAACGCACCGCAGTTAATAGCAATAAAGGCTTTCTTGCCACGCGGGCTCGCCCCGTGAATGGCCTGCGCCAGCACTTCTTTACCGGTGCCGCTCTGCCCGTTAATCAGCACGCTGACGTCAGACTGCGCGACCATATTGGCCTGTTCAAGCAACCGCAGCATGATCGGGCTGCGGGTAACAATCGATTCGCGCCAGCTCTCATCGGCCGACGGGCTGGACTGTGCCAGCGCTTCATCGATGGCCTTATACAGCGCATCGCGATCGACCGGCTTGGTGAGAAAACTAAACACACCCTGTTGGGTCGCGGCCACCGCATCAGGAATGGAACCGTGAGCGGTCAGAATAATCACCGGCATTCCGGGCTGGAATTTCTGGATTTCAGCGAACAGCGCCATGCCATCCATTTCATCCATACGCAAATCACTCAGCACCAGATCGATACGTTCACGGTGCAGCACACGCAGCGCTTCTGCTCCGCTTTCGGCGGTGGTGACACGAAAACCTTCACTGGTCAGACGCATTCCCAAAAGCTTCAGTAAGCTCGGATCGTCATCGACCAGCAATAAACTGGCTGCTTTACGTAACGTCATTTTACGTTCGAATCCTTAGCCGGTGGCGTGTAAGTCTCGGCCGGTTTTACCGGATTATCCGAAGCCGCCTTAGCAGGCGCAGTCGCCTCATTATCCGGCAAATCGCCCTGGATCTGTTTGCGCGAAGAGAGCTGTCGCTCAATGTCCGTCAGGTTTTCCAGCTTACGGCGGGTATCGGCGAGATTATGTTCCAGAACCTGCTGCTGTTCAGTCATCGCCTGAAGTTTTTCTTCATTCACTGCCAGCTGGCGGGCATTACGGGCTTTTTCATCGCCCAGCACGACCTGTAAATTCTGACGTTCTCGCCATAACTGTACCAGCGGGCGAATTTGTCCCGGCATCTGGCCACGATACGCGCTGACTTTTGCCAGTAACGCACGGCGCTGCTGCTGATCGGGATCCGCACCGGAGAGCAGAATACTTTGTTTAAATACCTGATCCCAGTTCGTCGCTTGTATCTGCTGCGCCTGATAGCGCGCCTGCGCATCACTCATACGATCGGCACAGTCCATCGCCCGTAACCAGTACAGTGAGTTCGTTACGGCGTCATTGTCATCGAGTGTCCAGAGGGTTTCACAAGGAGCGATACGAAAGTCGATCACTTTGCTGTCAGGGACGACCTGATCAGACACCTGCTGGAAATAACGGTTGTCGGCAGAATGCGGGACACAGCCCGCCAGCGCCAGTGGCGCACTGAGTAAAAACGCCCGGCTGCGCAGTAAGGTGCGCACCAGACGGGTAGTGATATGGGTGATAAAAGACAATGCGCTCATCAGACGCACCAGTCAGCAAATAGCATCATTATTATTTCTTCTCAGCCGTCAGGGGTAATTCAATACGGAAACAAACGTCCGCATCTTCAACGGCAACCAGTTGCAGCTCTCCATGCATGCGGCGAATACAGTCCTGGGCGATACTCAACCCCAGACCGCTGCCTTTCACAGCCCCTTTTCGTTGCTGGCTACCCTGGTAAAAAGGTTCAAATATCATCGCGCGCTCGGCCTGCGGGATCGGGGTTCCGGTGTTTGCCACCTCGATAATAACCCGTCCGTGTAATTCCCGGCTGCGGACCCAAATAGTACCGGATTCAGCCCCGTAGTGCACCGCATTGGAATAGAGATTATCCACCACGCGCCGCAATAACGTCGGCTCAGCCAGACAGGTCGGCGCATCAATCTTGACCTCACTGCGGATCTTCTTGGCGCGTGCCGGCAGGCTGTTAGCCGTCACGACATCATCAACCAGCGATTTCAGATCAACGGCCACACTGAGCGTCGGCACATCAGCCAGTTGGCGATTGTAATCAAGCAGTTGTTCGATAAGCGTCTGCAAATGGCGGCTGCTGTTGTTGAGGATAGCCACCACTTCTTTTTGATCTGACGTCAGCGGACCGGCGACTTCATCCGCCAGCAGTTCAGTCCCTTCACGCATGCTGGCGAGCGGGGTTTTAAGTTCGTGGGAAATATGGCGCAGGAATTCGTGACGCTGCGATTCCAGCCATGCCAGGCGCTCGCTCAGCCAGACGATGCGCTGCACCAGAGAACGGATTTCGCGTGGCCCTTTAAAACGCGTCACATCGCCCAGATTACGCCCTTCCCCCAGCCGGTTAATCATCCGTTCGACGCCTTTTACCGGCCCGATTATCATGCGGGTGAACAACAGCACCAGCGCGCCACTGAGCAGGAAAAGCACCAGCGCCTGCCAGCCAAAGAACTGACCGCGTTCGGCAATCGCGCGCTGAAGTTGTTGTCCGCGTGAGAATACGACTTCCCGCGTCGCCTGTACCATTTCGGCATTAGTGCGCGAGAAATTCTCAAGACGCGCAGAAGCATCTTTATCCGGGGAGTTATTCTGGCAGGTCGGCTGTGTAAGCTGCGTCAGCAAGGTGCGGAGTGTCTGATAATAACGTAAATCCGGCAGCACTGAGGCATGCGCATCCAGCAGCTGGGAATATTGTTTGTGCTGATTCTGATAAAGGCGGGAAAGCGTCGGATCGTCGAGAACGCAATACTGTCGATAACTGCGCTCCATTTCCAGCGCAATACTGGACATCGATTCGCTGCGGCGGGCGTCACTGAGCGTAGTCCGGTTGATTCGCGCCGCCTGACGACTCAGTTGATCAAGGCTGTCGTACGCCTGATAGGCCAGCACCAGCAAGGGCAGCAGCACCAGCAGAAAAGCCATCAGTACCAGCTGACGTAGCGAACCGGGGAATAAACGTCCTCTTTTCAACGCATTCATCTCATTTATCACAGATAAAGTCATGCTAGCGGACAACGGTTTAAACAGCCAGTGTCTGAGAAGATACGAAAAGTGTTTAAATGGGTGAAGTATGAGAAGTATGAGAAGTATGAAGGGTTGGTATTGCTGAACATCCAGACGGATGTTCAGCAAACTGGAAGAGGTGGTGCCTCACTCAACGTGTCGTTCGATGTTTGATAACGTGCTTGCGCAACGATTATCGGTCGGGTGAACGATAGGCACCGTTTCTTTGGCGTCATTCGGACATTATGAGCATATCAACGCTTTCGCGTGAGCCAATCATAATCAGGTGAATGAGCAACTGCGCTAATCTAGCACGTTCCGTGCCAATATTTAATAAAAATTATCATATACCTGTATTTAAAGGATATTTATAGTTAAATCATTTTCAGGCACTGGCAAAAGCACGGTTAAGTTGATGAATAAACAACCTTTGCGTCGCCAAAAAACAACACAATTGAGAAATAAAAAAATATCCTTTAAATATCATAAAATTAAATGTCGCCAAAAAGAGACAACAATAACCTCCATTGTCGTCATTTTATGACATCTGGCTGTCAGTGGTTGATCACAACCTTTTTACTGAGCTGCTTATGGCTGTACATCGCCTGATCAGAATCTGCCAGTAAGGCCTGCACACAGAAATTGTGGATCGCTGAATCTCTCATATAAACATTTTTCAACCATGGATTTCTTAATGACTAATTAAGAAAATACACGAAAATCACATGTTATATTTCAGTGACCATGCTCTATTTATTCGTGAGATCATTATGTTTTCCCGTAAAAAATCAGGAATTGAATTTATTAAAAAACAGGATATTAATAAGTTATCCGGTGGGAAGGAAAAAATACTCAGCAGCTGGCGTTCTCTGCCGGAAAATTATGTGCTGGTTGATGCCTTTGAGGGTGAAGAAAGTCCTTTTTGCCAGCACCGCGCAGAGTCTATTTTAAGCAGTTGGGATATTATCAGCACCTCGTTGGTTGACTTAAAAGATATTAACCCCTTAAACAAAATTAAACGCTATACCGGGATGTATTGCACCACAGCCTTAATTCTGGATGTCCCGGTGCAAAATATTCTTGGGACGCATCCGACTGACGTCTGGTTTCCTAATCATATCGGGCGTGAAAATGACTATGCAGCGGGAAGAATTATCGATGCTTCAGCCCTGAGTCGGGCGATATTCCGGGGAGAAGGCAAAGAAGATTACCATTGTGAAGGTGGATATCAACGGCTGCTGACACCTCAGGCGCTTCTGTCAGAAGATAAAAAAACACGCTCTATAGAATCACATAATGAGGTACTCATTATTGGTCGCCCGGGAGTTAAGTTATATGCAGGTCTGCCGGCAACACAAAGGATCCGGGTGCGCAAAATAGTCGTTGCCGAACCGACAGAGAGTAACGGCATGTATGACTATTATGCAGGCTCACCAGAAACAGTCGCCGCTAAAGTGGCGGAAATCAACGAATTAGAATACGAAATAGTTTGAAGGAATTTCGATAAGTACAGGATCCCGCCTGATGTAACACCATAACGATGAAAGCAGGCTTAATAAAATATTGACTATTTCAGGATTGATAACATGCCATTTCTCAAAAAAAAAACCGCAAAATTATCCCCGGAAGGACTGCTGTTAGCTGAGCAGGAAAATAAAAAAATGCTCGAGATGCAGAGAACGGCCACACTGCAAAGCTGGGCTGTTCTTCCTGAGAACCATGTGTTAGTTCACACTTTCCAACTGCACGAAAGTCCGTTCTGCCGCCAGGATGCCGCTTCTCTGTTTAATGGCTGGGATATCTTCAGCACATCACTGGTTGATTTAAAAGATATTAAAAAACTCACGGCAGAGACCTCAAGGTACACCGGGATGTATCACAACGTCGCGCTGGTACTTGAAGTCCCCCGACAAAATATACTCGGCACATTCCCGCGTGACGTGAATTTTATCAACCATGCAGGACGGGAATACTACAACCCCGCAGGAGCGGTGGTCAGACCCTACGAACTTGTGGACTGTATTAAGAGCGGCAGAGGGAAAGGGAAATTCAGATGTGCCGGTGGATACCAGCAACTTTTAACGCCTGCAAATCTCATGACGCAAGATAATTTGACCCGTAAACAATACAGCCACAATGAAATACTCGTTATCGGACGCCCGGGCCTGAATTTATATGCAGGGCTGCCTCCCACTCAAAACATCCGGGTGACCAAAGTGTTAGGCGTCGATAAAACCCTGTTCCCTGACTACAGTAATGTCCATTTTGATCACATGAAGACCACGGAAGAGATCGGAAAACACGTTGCCCGGCTCAACAACGTGCCCTTCGAGATGATCTGACTCAACGCCCGGCATCAATGCTCGCTAAAACCCAGCGAATTAGGTGTCGGAACCGGTTGTTCGCAGTCTGCCGGATTATCCGCTTTTGCCGGATCGCACATTGTCGCCTGCGGTGGCAGGAAGATATGGTCGAGTATGGCACGCGCGGTGGGTCCGGCCACCACGCCGTCACCGCCGCCGTTTTCCATGATCAGCGCCATCACCACCGTCGGATGTTTGTAAGGTGCAAACGCCGTGTAGAAGATGTGGTCACGCAAGCGAACCGGCGTCATTTTAGCGTTATAAACCTGATTCTCACGCAGGCTGAAAACCTGCGATGTACCGGATTTCGCCGCAATCTGATAAGGCGCCGTGTGGAATAATTTATAGCCGGTACCATTCGGGAAATTTGCCATGCCAAACATGCCGTTTTTCACAATCCCCCAGATTGGCGATTTCGGATCCGCTATTTGCTGCGTCGGCGGCATTTTATATGGCGTAATCACTTTGCCGCTTTTTGCTGAATAAAGCAGATGGGGCGTTTCCAGCTTACCGTTATTCACCAGCGCACTGAGCGCCCGCACCATCTGAATTGGCGTCGCGACCCAATAGCCCTGCCCGATGCCGACAGAAACCGTATCCCCCTGATACCAGCCTTTTTTATGGACTTTCATTTTCCATTCACGGCTTGGCAGCACGCCACTATATTGCTCGTCGAGATCTATCCCGCTCGACTGCCCGTAGCCAAATTTACTCAGCCAGGTATGAATACGATCGATGCCCATTTCATAGGCCACCTGATAAAAGAAGGTATCGGCAGACTCCTCAATCGCTTTGGTCACATTCAGCATACCGTGGCCGGTTTTCAGCCAGTCGCGGTAATGGCGTTCGGTGCCCGGCAGCGTCCAGGTAGGCGCACCGAAGAACGTAGTTTGCGGTGTGATCACCCCTTCAAACAACGCCGACGTGGCCATAAAAGGTTTGACCGTGGAAGCTGGCGGATAAAGCCCCTGCGTAACACGGTTGATCAACGGCAGGTCAGGGTTTTTCAGTAACGCACTGTATTGCCTGGTGGAAATCCCGTTCACAAACGGATTCGGATCATAGCTCGGGCTGGAGACCATGGCTTTAATGCCGCCGTCCCGGGGATCCATCACCACTACCGCCGCACGCTGACCTTTCAGGACTTTCTCGATGTACTGCTGCAACCCCAGATCCAGCGTCAGATAGATATTTTGTCCGGCCTGCGGCGGAACCTCTTTGAGCAGGCGCACCACGTGGCCGTGGTTATCCACTTCCACTTCCTGATAACCGGTACGGCCATGCAGGATATTTTCATAATACTTTTCAACGCCCTGCTTGCCGATATCGTGGTCAGCGGCGTAATTCTCCGAAATCCCTTCGGCATCAAGACGTTTGGCATCTTTATCGTTAATTTTAGACACGTAGCCGACCACGTGCGCCAGCTCCGCGCCATAAGGATAACGACGCTGCTGATAGGTACTGATGGAAACGCCAGGAAAATCAAACTGGTTCACGGAAAAACGCGCGACTTCCACATCGGTCAGCGCCAGCTTCAGCGGTATCTGTGCAAAACGACGGCCGTGGATCATGGCGTCGTGGAAACTGTCCAGATCGTCTTGTGTGAGATCGACAATCGGTTTCAGTGCGTTCAGCGTGGCGTTAAGATCCGGCACCTTGCCCGGGATCACTTCAATCTGATAGAGGGTAATATTTTGCGCCAGCACCACGCCGTTGCGATCCATAATCAGCCCGCGGCTTGGGGCGATCGGCAGCATTTTGATGTCATTCTGATTTGAGCGGGTCTGGTAAAAATCATGCATGCCCACCTGCAGGTGGTACAGATTGAACACCAGCGCAGAAGACAGCAGGATCACGACCAAAAATGCAATCACGGCACGACGAACGAAAAGGACGGACTCGGCGGTATGGTCGCGAATTTCGTCGTTAAGTAAGGCCATAAGCGGGCAAATACCTTTTTTGTCTGCTTCTTGAAGCGGGCGAAATGAATAAACGGAGACTGGAAAAGTGCGCAAGGATAGCCCGTCATGCCACGGACGACTATAAGAAGTGTGCTAATGAACTGGCAGGAGTGTTTCTATTTATTGCAGGGGGAGATTGCAGGGCGCTGAGACATGGCTCAGCGCTCACAGGGATCAGAAAACGCCCGGATAAAGATTTTTACTTCGCGGTATTCACTTTGCAATCACCGTAAACATACCCTTCTGTCTGGGTTGCCACGACAAAGCTGTCTTTGACGTGAATATACATCAGGTTATCTTGCGCGCCCGCTTTCATAGGCTGATTATCTTTGCCGATGATATCCGTCAGTTCAGGACTGGTGACCATTTTGCTGCCATCAGGTGAGAAACTGAACGTGTTCCCCGCATCATAAACCTGGGCATTTTTGTTCACGACTTCAGAAACATCATTGCCATCATCAGACTGAGTATGATGAGTTAACACGCACTGATACTGCGTGACAGCCGATGCTGAAAACGACGCCAGTGCCAAAATCACCGTCACACAACTGCCTAACCTGACCATCAGATAAATCCATAAAGTGAGCAAGAGTTCCATGCTATCACTTGTCTGGCTGATAGAAAGAGCCTGCCAAAGAAATATTCACAGGCTAAATACTTTAAGCCAAATTATTGAATGAGCACCGGTGATGTGATGATTATCTGGACAAAAAAGGAAAGCTTTTTGCCTGTTTTCTTCCTCCGTTTGTTTACTTATTTTTTGTACTGCCGGTAAGGAAGTTTCTGCCTATAATCCGCAGATTGTACTTAAGCCAGATAGTGCTTAAGCAAAATAGTACGTGAGCCGTCAGCAAAGGATCGAGATGAAATCGTTTAAAGTACCCGGTACGCAAATGCATTTACGCTTCCATGAATTGTCCGGGATGGGGGTTCCGCTGGTTTTTATTCACGGTCTGGGATGTGCGTCTTCCTGCGATTTTCCGCGCGTGGCGACTGATGCTTCATTACGTCCGCGCCGCTCACTGTTGCTCGATTTGGCAGGTTCAGGCTACAGCGATAAGCCCGATGATTTCAGCTACAGCCTGCAGGCACATGTTGATTGCGTGATTGTCTGGCTTGAAAGCCTCGGCGTACCGCAGGTCAACTTAATCGGTCATAGCATGGGCGGCAGTATCGCCATTATGGTGGCGGCGCAACGCCCTGATATGATTCAGCGTCTGATTGTCGCCGAGCCGAATCTTGACGCAGGGGGCGGAATATTCAGCCGCGCTGTTGCCCAGTATTCTGAAGAAGACTATCTGCGCGAAGGCCACGGGCATCTGATTAAGGTAGCGGTTCGCGGAAATGATCACATCTGGGCAGGATGCATGGGCATTGCCTCACCGCTGGCGATCCACCGTCAGGCGGTCGGGCTGGTCAATGGCGAAACGGTGTCGTGGCGCGAACAGCTTTATCAACTGAAAATGCCCGCGACCGTATTGTTTGGTGAGTTTTCATTGCCAGAACCTGATGTCGCCGTTCTGCCGCTGCATGGTATTCAGACCGCTGTCGTGCCGCAGGCAGGTCATTCGATGATGTGGGAAAACCCGACGGGTGTGGCGGCGGCAATTAATACCGCGCTGAATGCACAGGCGTTGTAAGTCATAACGAAAAAACAGTGATATCTTCCTGATGCTCAAGCAGGTACGCAAACTGGCTGACTTGTTTGGGCTCAGGAGCAGAACGCAATTGCAGTGCCAGATTAATGTTTGCCAATATTCCGGCGCTTTCAACCAGCTCATCACTGGCCGTGATACGTCCTTCACTGACCAGCCAGCCCGCGACGTCTTTCCATCGCCAGAGAGGCGAATTCCCCTTAAGCCGCTGGACAGGATTGGGGAAATTACGCGGACCTCTTGCACCTTCCTTCAATAACGCCACTGACTGCCGGGTCAGTCCCGCCAGCCCGGCAATATCACTCAGCCCGACTAAAACAGTATCCACTGACTCAACACGTGCATTCAGGCCTGCAGATTCAATATCACGGATAGCTGTCATGATTGCTTTTGCCAGGGAATCACTTTCCCGGTCAAATTCCAGATAAACCGAGGTGCCATAAAAGGCAATCAGGGCATCGTCACAACCGCTCTCGAAGAGCGCATCTTCCAGCCTTGTAGTATCGGAGGTGACACCTGAAAGTGTCAGTGTGAAGTTATGAAGTGGCAAAGAATTTCCTTATTCAGGGGGCAGAAAAAGGCGGTTTCCCGCCTAAAATTACGGCTTATCGGGAGAGCAAGGTTCTACCCTTCTGACGATCTGAGCAGCATGATTTTCCGGATTTCGGGGAGTAGACCAGATACTCATCATATGTTCCCGATGAGCAGGTATCCCACACCGAATCCGACCAAAGCAGTGTGAGCTGCTGCCGCCACCGACAAAATGCCAGCCTTTAGAAATCGCATATTCAATGGCTGCGTGAATATGTTTATTAGGATGTGCCTTCATTGGCCTCCTGTTGCTGTAGTATAACCACCCGTTGACACTCGTCAACACCAGCATGCATACGCCCTCATGCACGCCGGAAGTGTATCCTTGCAACAGGGGCTAAAACCTTGAAAAAATGACAATTTGAAAAATAAATATTGCGGCTTTTAATCCGCTTAAAATTTCCCTGCCAGAATCTTTTGTGCCTCTTCCGGCGTCAGGGGATAATCAAAGAAACGGCGGTAAAAGTCCCGGGTGGCCTGCACCATATTCAGATCCGGGAATAGCGCCGGATGCAGCTTCTGAGCCGCCCACTGGATTTGTAACGCGGTCTCCGTGCCATAACGATCCCAGGGAAAAACGCCTGCCGGATTTCGCCACACGCGCCCCCGTTTCACCGCGTCCAGCAGCGCAAACTGACTGGCATACGCCGATGTTGAAATATCTCCGGCGCTGGCCGCCAGAATGATCACATCCGGCTGCCACGCCAGCAGTTGTTCAGCGGAGACCGACTGCATATTGCCCTTCAGCCCGTCGGCCGCATTACGCCCGCCTGCTGCGCGGATCCACTGATCGATCAGCGTATCGCTGCCGTCCACTTTCAGCGGATTCAGGGACTGAATATGTAATACTCGCGGACGTTGCTGTACGGTCAGGCTTTCCGTTTTCGAGGCAATCGTCTGTAAATGATTGTCCAGATAATGAATGTAATCCTCTGCACGTTTTGCAGCCTGCGGCGTGCCCAGCACCTGCGCGGTGGTGCGCAGGGAACGCTTCATGGAATCGAAATCGGTGAATTTCATCTCAACTACCGGCAAACCAGCCTGACGCAGCGCAACCGCATCACGGTTACCGGCACTGACAAACACCACATCCACTTTCATCGCCAGCAAACTCTCAGCATTAAAGGTGGTGCCTTTTACCGACAGCGCCTGATTCAGTGACGGCTGAATGTGAAACATCCACGGCTGGCTTTCGGGATGATTTACCGTAGCAACAATTTCCCCTCCTGCGCCGAGCGTCATCAGCAGGGAATGATGCGCGTACCAGGCATCAGCGATCCGTTCTACCCTGGCAGGCAGCAAAACCTGTTTTCCTGAATCATCCGTCACTTCGCGGGTTGCACTGATGCTGCCCAGACTGAAAAGACTCAGCCCGAGCGCCAGAATCAAACCTGTCGGTAATTTCATTTCTATTCCTCAGAGGACTTAAAACTCAAGCTGCATCGATACCTGCGCCATGCGTGGCGCGCCGAGTTGTGCAGACGCATTACCCGCACCGCTGTAACCGTTCAGGCCACCGGGCACAATATTGGTCCAGTAATGGCGATTGGTCAGGTTAGTCAGATCGAAGCGGAACGTGGTGTTGGTATTGAACAGACGCGTGCGGTAGCAGCTTCCGGCATCAAACACTGCGTAGCTGCCGACCCAGTTATCGTTGGCATTATCCGTCGGGCGTTTGCCGACATAATGCACGTTCGCGTCCAGATCCAATCCTTCAAACTGTGGCAGACTCCAGACTGTCAGCAGATTTGCCGTCACACGGGACAAGCCGACGATTTGTTTGTTCTCGCTGGATGCCGACGCAGTATCACGCAGTTTTGGATCAAGGAAGGTCACGCCGCCAAAAATATGCACGTCGCGGCTCACGTTGCCATCCGCCATCAGTTCCAGTCCGCGGTTACGCTGGTTGCCGTCGTTGGCAAACTCGCCATCCTGCAACGTGTAAGCAAACGGACGATCAATCTGGAACAGCGCCGCCGACAGATTCGCTTTACCGACACGCAATTTGCTGCCGACTTCAATCTGCTTGCTGCGGTACGGTGCGGTGATTTGCCCTGCGTTGGTCGAGCCAGCCGGCGCGGTATCACCCTGTTGCAGGCTGTCGGCGTAGGTGGTGTAAAGCGTCAGGTTATCAACCGGTTTATACATCAGACTGGCCGAACCGCTGAAACCGCTGTCGTTTGAGTCGCTGGTGCGCTGACGGGTTTTGGCATAGTTCGCCGAGGTCAGGAAACTTTCGCTGCCTGCCAGTAACAGGCTCCATTTTGGCGAGAAGGTCAGCGTATCGCCCACCGAGAATGCCTGCTGAGTGCTGGTCGCGGAATGATAACGGTCAGAGAAATCGGGGTAATCCGGCTCGGCGAAATGTTGCAAATCATTGATATTGCCGCTGCCCAGCGTCGCTGTACCGCCATTAATCGGGTTGTAGTTTTTCCACACGAAACCGCGCATCCCCAAGGCTACATCATGCTGCAGCCAGCCGGTATTCACAGTGCCGTTCAGGGTCGCCATATAACTGTTGATGACAAAACGCGTCGCCGTCGCGCTCGACACCGTGGTTTTGTAATCGCCTTTATTATTGACCAGTGTATTGGTCACCGCCGTTGACTGGCGATCGGCAACCTGATGCAGGAAGCCAATATCCGACTGCCAGTTACCGTCAAAATCATGTTTGAGATGCGCGCTGTAGGTGCTGGTGTGATTGTCATCACCGGCATAAGTTTGCCCCAGGTTACGCTGCGTCGGGTTCATGGCTTTCGGGAATGCCACGCCGCTCGCCAGTGCAAAGGTGCCAGGCAGGCCTTTTGTCACATAGCGGTAATAGCTGAAATTGCTTTCCAGTACGGTCTGATCGGTGAGCTGAAAATCCAGCGCCAGACTGGCAAGCTGGCGTTTTTTACTGCTGCCGGAGGTATAACTTCCACCCTGATCATTGAGCAGATTCAGGCGATAACGTACGCGCTCGCCGCTGTCCAGCGGACCGCTTAAATCCAGCGCTCCTAGTCCGGAAATCCCGGTTCCCATACCCAGCGTCAGGCTGTTTTTCGTGGTGTAGCCCGGACGTCTGGAGACAAAATTAAACATCCCTGCCGGGTTTGCCGGCCCGTAAAGAGAACCCTCCAGCCCGTTGAGCACTTCAATTTGCTGGAACTGTTCCGCCGGATAATCGGTGGTCGATACGACATTCAGTCCGTCGATCATTGAGTTCTGCACCACGCTGCCCTGGATCCCACGCGTCTGCGGGCGGGCGCCGTCACCCTGTACCGATGGCAGATATTTGTACACGTCTTTGACGCTTTTGACCTGCTGGCGGGTGATGACACTTTCCGGCACGGACTGTACGGAATAAGGCGTATTGAGCACATCGCGTTTGCCCAGCACGCCCATCGTGGCGCTTTGCGAACTGGAAGCGGAAGGATCCCCGGCAGCGGTGTCGGCATTTTTCGCACTGCCGTTAACCGTAATGGTGTCGGAAGTTCCCCCTGCAAGCGCAGATCCTGCAGACAAAAGAAGTCCGCAAGCGCCAGCCAGAAGCGGCGCCTTTATTTTACTTTGCATTTGTGTTCAGTCCCTTAAGGAATAAAAAAACGGTGTCCGCTGTTCAGATCGATTTGTTGTACCTGTGTCTGATAAATGCGGGAAATCAACGCACTGTCCACCACTTCTGACGGCGCGCCATCGGCTATCAGCCGACTTTCGTGCAGCACTAATGCCCGGCTGGCGGCCATCAGTGCGTGTTCCGTCTGATGAGTGATCATCAGCAACGTGTAACCTTTTGCAGCCAGGGTTTTAAGCTGCATCAGCAGATGCAACTGATGGCCGTAATCGAGGCCATTCACCGGTTCATCGAGCAGAATGACCGGCGTGTCCTGCACCAGCGCGCGTGTGATCAGCACCCGCTGGCGCTCGCCGCCGGAAAGATCGGTGTAAATGCGTGCAGATAAATGCGCGATACCGTTTTCTTCAAACGCCAGCTCAACGCGCGAAATATCCTGCGGCGACGGGCTTCTGACCATGCCATTTACGGGCAATCTTCCCTGCATGACCACCTGCCAGGCAGTGAAAGGAAAATGGGGCTGATGATGTTGCGGGACATAGGCAATATGACGGGCTATTTCGCGCCGTTTCAGGGTGGGAAGCGGCATTCCAGCCAGTTCAATGTGCCCGCTGGCGGGCGCTATCAAGCGCAGCAACAATTTCAGCAGCGTGCTTTTTCCCGCCCCGTTCGCGCCAAGTAACGCCACGCATTCTCCGGCCTTCAGGTCGAAAGAAATGTTATCGAGCAAGGTGCGCTGACCCAGCTGATATGAGAGATTTTTAACCGAGAGACGTTTAACAGAAGCAGTCATGCCCAGCCCCGCCGGACAGTTTTCAAAAGCGCGATAAATGCCAGCGCACCGAGCAGTTCGGTGATGATGCCCAGCGGAATTTCGCCCGGTGCCAGCGTCCGCGCCAGACCGTCGCACAGCAGCAGAAAACAGCCGCCCAGACAGACCGCCACCGGCAATAACCAGACGTTACTCGCGCCCACCAGCAGACGAGTCAGATGCGGGATAAGTAACCCGACCCAGCCCACCATGCCGGCAATACTGACCGTCAGCGCAGAGATCAGCGTCGCCAGAATAATGATGCCATAGCGGTAAAAACGCACCGGCACGCCAAGGCTGTATGCCTCATCCTCACTGAGTGTCATCACGTCCAGCACCCGCCCGATAGCGGCCAGCAGCACAATGGCGACAACCAGCACCGGCGCGGTCAGCAACAGCGCGTGATTATCGACCGCACTCAGACTTCCGAGCATCCAGTACACAATCGCTGGCAACTGATCCTGCGGATCAGCGACGTATTTCACGATCGACAACAGTCCGGTAAACAAGGCATTGCTGATGATGCCGCCCAGGATCAGCATCAGAATGGACGGTGAGGCAAACAGGCTGGCGATACCCACACCCAGCGCCACCGCCAGTAAACCCGCCACACAGGCCAGCGCGGGGATCCACAAACCGTTCAGTCCGGCCACAATACTCAGTGCCGCGCCGAATGCGCAGCCGCTCAGCACGCCAAGCAAGCCCGGCGACACCAGCGGATTACGAAACACCGCCTGATAAGCTGCACCGGAAACCGACAACCCGGCGCCAACCAGCACCGCTGCCACAATCCGTGGCAAACGTGAATCAATAATAATGTTATGTAGCAGCGCGTGATCTGGCGCTGACACATCAGAGCCGATGAAATTCATCAATCTGCCAAATGAAATCGGATATCTACCAATGGTCAGTGAATACATTATTCCTACCAGCAACAGCAGCAGGCTGAGAATAAAACACCGGCGTGGCGTCAGAAGTCGGGCGCGCTGGAGCGGTGACGCAGGCGCCGGTTCCGCAGAAAGAGTCATTTGTTAGCACTGAAAGTAAAAATGAGGAGTGCCGGAAGGGTACGACCAAATGCCGGTGAGCACAACGTTATATACCAGATGATACAACGAAACCTTTGTAACAAAATTTGTAACTGGGTCTGAAAAAACTAAATGACGGATTAGTGATCCAGATCAACTAAAACCCGCGCCCCGCAAGGGCTGCAGCGGTGTTTTAAGTCCAATTTCAGGGTGTTTTTAGCCCCAAAATGGCGACTCATACCGTCATGGATGCATTTCATTCCGCAACTCGTGCATCTCACTCCGCAAATGCGCCGCCCCACATCGCCAGACTTATCATAGCCACAGTTAATTGAATCTACTTCGCTCGGGAGAACCCACTATGAGTGACAAATCTGGCATCCAGAATTACAACCGCACACGCGTACTGACGTTAATCGGCACTATCCTGACTCAGCTTGCACTGGGTTCCGTTTATACATGGAGTCTGTTTAACGGTCAGTTGTCTGAGAAACTGGGTGAACCGGTGAGCCGCGTGGCACTGACCTTTGGGATCCTGAGCCTGTGTCTGGCGCTGGCCTCTTCGGTCGCCGGTAAACTTCAGGAACGTTTTGGTGTGCGCACCGTGACCATTGCCGCAGGTTTGCTGATGGCTGCCGGTTTTGCACTGACTGCACATTCCGACAATGTTCTGATGCTTTACATCAGCGCTGGTGTGCTGGTCGGTCTGGCGGACGGTGCAGGTTATCTGCTGACGCTGACCAACTGCGTAAAATGGTTCCCTGAACGCAAAGGTCTGATCTCCGCCTGTTCAATCGGCGCTTACGGTCTGGGCAGTCTGTTATTCAAATTCGTTTGCGGTCATCTGCTGGCGACCGAAGGCCTGCAAAATACCTTCATGATCTGGGGCGGCATCGCGATGGTGATGGTTATTGCCGGCGCAATGATGATGAAAGATGCGCCGAAACAGGAAACCGCAGACGTCACCCGCGAAGAAAACAGCCTGAATGACAGCACCAATGACACCCGCGATTTCACCCTGGCAGAAGCCATCCGCGCGCCACAATACTGGATGCTGGCACTGATGTTCCTGACTGCCTGCATGAGCGGTTTATATGTGATTGGTGTGGCGAAAGATATCGGTCAGAGCCTGGTAAAACTGGATGCAATGACCGCCGCCAACGCCGTAACCGTGATTGCGATTGCCAACCTGAGTGGTCGTCTGGTGTTGGGTGTGTTGTCCGACAAAATGCAGCGTATCCGCGTTATTTCCATCGCGCAGATTGTGTCACTGGCAGGGATGAGCCTGATGTTGTTCACTCAGATGAACGAGATGATGTTCTTCTTCTCCGTCGCCTGCGTCGCCTTCAGCTTCGGCGGTACCATTACGGTTTACCCGTCGCTGGTCAGCGATTTCTTTGGCCTGAACAACATGACCAAAAACTACGGTCTGCTGTATCTGGGCTTCGGTATCGGCAGCATCTTTGCTTCCCTGGTCGCTTCCCTGTTCGGGGGCTTCGCAGTGACGTTCAGCATCATCACCGTATTATTGATCGTATCATTGGTTCTTTCTGCCACGATTCGCTTACCGAATAAATCAGAAGCAGGTCATAATACGCTCCAGCACGTGTAAAGCAGCAGTTGAGCGCAGCATAAATGATGAACGGGAGCACAATTTGCTCCCGTTTCTTATGAATAAAGCAGTTAAAATCGGCCGCTGAATCACGCAACCCTTATGACAAAATGTGAACAGACCGGACACCTGCAAAATGAAACGCACCACCCTCGCTCTTTTTAGCCTGATAATCGTAATGACTACTTTCAACAGTTTCGCCCAGGCTTATCCCTCCAGCGCACAGGAAGTGGCTTCCGAAATTAACCGTAAAGCCAGTGAAAGCGGTACCCGCCCTTCCACAACCATCGACGCCAGCGCGCACACCAAACTGACCGCCAGCAGCGATTACCTGAAATAAATCCTTTGCGCTTGCCCGGTTGTTTTGCGGTCAAACGTCCTCCTGACCGCACTTCATGAGATTTTTCAGACTAAGTGATCAAAATTAGAGCAGATATTTATCCCTATAATTTCTATGTTTGATATAATTTCTGCGGTGAATTGATTATCTGAATGATCAAACCTACACAAGGAGTGTGAAATGAAGGCAACTGCATTTTGGTTAATGATGGCCGGAGGCTCTGTCGGGATCGGTTACATGATGGCTTTGATGATGGAGTTTCTCTAATCCTGTAACGTTGTATGCATCAGAAAAATAAGGATATTAAATGAAATTCTACAGCCCTAAACGCATTATCCTCTATACCGCCGCTGCGATTGCGCTACTGATCATCATCGGTCTGGTCACGCATTTCACTGTCAGCCACCTGGCCGCGTAACGTTTTTTCTTCCGTTTTCCGTTTTGCCACGTGGCGATACAACCGGTATCGCCGCATAATGCTGCCATTGAGCAGTCAAAGCGGAAGGATTGAAACATGACCTACAAAGGATTAATGATTGTTGCCGTCGTCATTGTACTGGTAAGCATAGGTTCTGAATCATTGATTCAGAAAGGAATTGCGCTGGCGGACGCCAAAATCGATCAGGTTATCTCACACTACGCCGACAAATAAGCCTTACATCTGCTGGACTAACCTTACCGGGTGATGACAAAACCATACACAGCGTTTGATATCTTAAATCCATCAAATGTTGTGTGATGTCCCTGTGTAATACCCCTGTAGAACCCTGTTATTTTGCCCGCCGCGTGCGGGCTTTTTTTTGCCTGTTTTCCGGCAAAGCAGCCATTGGGATTGAATTGGATTGGATTGGATTGGATTGGATAAAAGTATATCTACAAAACATTTGGGGAGATGAGCGATTTGCTCTTATTCACGAATAATTCGAGTTGCAGGAAGGCGGCAAGAGAAAGAGTCCCGATGAGCTTACTTATGTAAGTGATTCGGGTGACTGAGTGCGGCCAACGCAGCTGCGGCTTGAAGTATGAAGGGAAGAAGTGCCGGTGCTTTCCCGGCCGTCATATTATGGTGCAAGCGTCCATCGTACACTCCGACATTGCACGGCCTGAGCACGGCCTTTTCACAACAGAAAAATCGACTGGGAGATAAATAATTCAACCGGCTTTTCTGTTGTGGCTCCTGGAAATAAATTCAGAAGCTTTTAAATAATAAACCCCGGCGTTGGCCAGGGCTTATTTTTGTCATTGAGTATGTCGATACTGAAATATTTATTCTGTCTGCTCCGGGTTTAACCCATCTTCGCTATTGCAGAGTATTCACTTCAATATCTGGCGACATTACAGAACGACAACGTTACCGGCTGATGGGCCTTTCTGACCTTGTTCGATGGTGAACTCAACGTTCTGACCTTCGTCCAGGGTTTTGAAATCATTGCTCTGGATTGCAGAGAAGTGAACGAACACGTCTTTGCTGCCATCTGCAGGGCTGATGAAACCGAAACCTTTACCAGCGTCAAACCATTTTACTAAACCAGTCATTTTATTAGACATAGGAAATACCTTCTTCGTTTTTATTTTATGATGCCATAGGGCAATATAGGTCTGTTTTTATTTGAAATACTTATGGATGCATCAGAGAAGGAAATTCGTCGGAGAAAGGATTTGCTATATCACTTGAACCAGGAACTGCTTTACTAAAATGTCTTACATAAATAGGTCTTAACCACAAACCGTTGACGCTATTTACACATAGTGGGATTTATTAAGCAAGCGTTAATTTCATCGGAATTATATTCATGGGATTTGTATTTCTGTATGAAATATCGCACAGCCCGCCGCTGACGGTGGCTGCAGCCTGATCAGGAGGATATTAAGCCTGCCAATATCTGACAGGCTTTAAGAATCTTTACCTTACATTAGCTGGCGTTAGCGCGTTTTACACAGTCCGCACGTCGCCCGTCTACCCGTTTTGCGAACCAGGCGGTGGTCAGTTTGCGGGTAATTTTTGGACTTTCCAGCGTAATCCCCGGCAGCATTTCACGCGGCTGACGTTTACCGGTGGTTTTATCCGCCAGTGCATAAACCTGCTTATAGAGCGTCGTGTCTTCGAATTCCAGCTGCTCGCCCTTTTCCAGCGCTTTACGGATTGCGCCGTTGCTGATATCCAGACGTTTACTCAGCGTGCGAACCGCCAGCTCAGTGCTGCCCGGTTTATCGGTGCCGTAGTTTATCAGGTCGCCGTCCAGCGCCAGCGGAATGCCAGACACTTTACTGACCGCTCTCTGGAACGCGGCGTTACGGCTGGCGTACCAGCCGGCATTGAAATCAGCAAAGCGGTAAAGTGATTGCGAGTAGTTTGCCGGATAGCCCAGCAGATGTTTCACGCCGAACCACACACCGCCACGACGGCTGAAGACTTCGTGGCGAATTGAGCCGTCAATTTTATACGGATATCCCTTAGCATTCTGCTCAGCGAACGCGATGCTGACCTGCATCGAACCGCCGGTATGCACCGGATTCAGGTTGCCAAACAACGTCTGTCCCATCGGCACCATATCAATGAAGTCATCGAAAATCGCGCTCAGTTGCTTCTCTGTTTTTACGTTATCCAGTCGCTCGCTGTAGGATTTTCCGTTCGGCGATTTTAACAGCAGCGCGGTATGCACCAGGAAATGAGGCACATGAACCGCATCGGCGCGACGGTCAATTTCTTTCCACGCAATTTTGCCTAAGCCCGGCACAGGCGCATCGGTATTGAAATTGGATTCCTGCTGCGCAACCGCCAGCACCGAACAGATGTTTTCGGTAGTCGCCGGAATGTTTTGCGTGGTGAATGCGGCGGTAATGTCTGTCGCCCAGCCTTTTTTGTCCGGCGCGCTGGCAGGCATCAGCCGCACAATGTCCGCTTTCACATCATGCGGATTTTGCGCCGGTGCCTCACTTTTTTTCGTTGATGTACAACCGGCAAGGATCAACATAGCCAGCACTGGCGCAATGTGTTTTATCGAAAATGACTTATGCTTCAAAGTTATACATTCCCTGAATTAATGACTCTGAGAGTGACGTTAACGAAGATAGCCATGCTGATCTAGCAAAAAATTATCTTTATGCGTTAAGGTTAAAGCTCTGATGATGGAGATAAAGGAACAAGGAAATGATGCATTCTGCGACCCGGACAACACCCCTGCACCGTGTATTTTTGCTGCCTTTTATGCTGTTACTGATGATGTTTGCCCTCAGCGGCTGTGGCGATAAAGAGCCAGCACAGCGAAAAGCATTCATCGATTTTCTTCAGACCCGTATTCTGGATAAACCCGTGCTCGCCGTGCCGCAACTGACCGAGGCGCAGCAGAAAGAGTTTGGCGATTACAGTAAAGATTACGCCATCATCACCGGCTTTCATCATCAGATGAATATTGAACTGGATTCCTCACTGGTGCCGGTGTTTGCAGGGATGAACGGCGTGAACAGCGTCAATAACCTGCTTGAACAACGCGACGATTTAAAGAAAATGGCGGACAGCAGCGAAAGATGGAAAGAAAAAATCACGCTGCTGAAAACGCAGGCCGACACGCAACATGCGGCACTGAAACAGCCTGATGATCTGAAAAAAGTCTATGATCAGGCTTACGATAAAACCATCGTTCAGCCTTCGGCGATCACCGGACAGGTATTCGACTTACTGCCACAGGTGCTGAACCTGATTGTCGAGAAAGCCGATTTCATCAAAAGCCAGGGTAAGAATGTCACCATCACCGGCAACCGTCTTCAATTTGCCAACCAGAAGCAACTGGATAAATACAATGCTATCCAGCAAAAGCTGGTGCCGCTGAATGCGCAGCTGATGCAGCTGAGCCGCCAGATGCAACAAATGGTGCGTTAAACCCGCAGCCAGCATACAGACCGCCGTAAGGCGGTTTTTTCATGACGGTGCTTTTGTTATGGTGTGCGGCAATTAAATAAGGAGACACCTATGAATGACGATACCCTGAACAAACGCGTTGATCAGCTCGAGCGCGTAAACCGTGAACTTCTGGTGCAGATTTCTGCCATGCGCCTGCTGTTTGGCAGCGTCGGCAATGTGCTCAATGCCAGCCAGGAAAACGCGTTTACTATCGCCGTGAATCAGGCGCTGGAAGCCAACCGCGCTGACGTCGCGAATCAGGCAGATCTGGATGAAGCTTCCCGCAAATTCCGCGAAGATGTCTTCAAGTGCACAGAGTCTTTGTTGCCGGGCTCGCGCTAAAACACAAAAAAGGCCCGGGCAATCTGCCTGAGCCTTTTCATCGCTATCCGCTATTAAAACCATCCGCAATTACAGATTGATTACCCGGTTACGCCCTTCATTCTTGGCCTGATACAACGCTTTATCCGCCGCTTTCAGTGCGCCGTCGATATTATCCCTGCCGGGATAGAAATGCGTTACGCCGAGCGAAATTGTGACGTTACCCGCTCCCTCAAAATGATGAGACTCGACCTGGCGTCGTAACCGTTCCGCCAGCTGGATAGCCTGCGTGACTGACGCGCCGGGCAGCAGTAAAAGGAATTCTTCGCCGCCCATGCGGCACAGCAAATCCCCTTCCCTTGAGCTGTCCAGAATCAGGCGTGCAAGCTGCGTGATCACCACGTCACCGACGTCATGGCCGTAAGTATCATTAATTTTTTTGAAGTGATCGATATCCAGCGTAATGACCGCAATCCGTGAAGCCTCTGTCAGCTGTTTATCCACTAACTCATAAAAACCGCGCCGGTTCAGCAGACCGGTCATCGGGTCGGTATGCGCTTCGGTGCTGAGCTTTTCGATGCGCTGATGCAAAAGTCGGATCCCCTGCAACATCACGGTTTTCAGCTTAGACGATTCATAATACCAGGCGTTGATCTGTTCAATTTCCTGAGAAACGTCCTCTGAATCCATCGTGTCAGCACGGGACGCGAGCTGGCGAAGCGGCATCGAAATATAGCGCGTCAGCAACCAGATGCAGATGAAAACAAGAATCACAATCGGCAGCGTGTAGAGCAATACCTGCATCATCACGTTATACAGCAGCACCACATCGGCCCTGGCGGGATGCAGCACCAGCACTGTCCAGCCTGCCACTTCCATGGTGGCGAAACCCGCCAGCGACGCCTCACCTTGCAGATTGTCCATAAGCAGAAAACCCTGCTCACGATCGCCTAACAGCGCCTTATTCACATGGCCCTGCGGCACGCTTTCGATCCATCCCGATGCGTCGCGATACAACACATCGCCCTCGCGGTCGATGACATAGATATAGGCGTCTTTGCGGTAATTGCGGGCATTAATCAGCGTATCGACGATACTGCTTTTGCTGAGATCAATTTCAGTCGCCAGGTACCCCAGATAACCGCCGCGCGCATTACGAATGGGCGAGGAAAGCACCATGATGTGATTGCCTTGCGCGGTGCGAAACGGCGAACTGAGCACCGGATTTTGGGTTGAAAGTGCTGCCGTATTGGCGCCGGATACCAGTTTTAAACCGACCATCTCCGCCGAATTTCTGGAGGCCGCGCGCACCACACCGGTTTTATCCACCACCAGCACCGAGCTGAAACGCTTACTCTGTACCTGTAAACGGTCAGCTTCTTCGGTGATGGCATCACTATTATCAAATTCATCACCCAGCAAATCCGCGCTGTAGGCCACCTGTTTTTGTGCCGCATTGAAAAACAGATCGGCCGTCAGCGACAGTCTGGCCGCATACGACTGACTCGCCCGCAATGACGATTCGATGAGAAGTTTTTTTTCTACCTGAAAAATTGCCAGATAACTGGTGAGCAAGGTAATAACCGTACTCACAAGCGCCAGAAGCAATATCAATCTCTTAAGATCAAAAGCAAACCGCCGGTGCTGCCGCATTCTCTGTCCGTTGAGCAAATGACCACGAATATTACAGAGGATAGCAGTATGTTTACTCATGGTTTTGATATGCCGCAGTCAGGACGGTTTTACTGGCGATTAAAAATTGCACATTGGCCTTTTTACTGCTCAGGGTTTGCGGATTAACTTCTGTAAACGCGCCTTCTGCCAGCGCTCTACAGTTCCCCGGAAAACAAAAATGCGTAAACCGCGCAGCAGCAGAATACCGCCCCAGATACATAGTGGCCATGCGAACCAGAAGGAATCCGGCGAGGTGTAATGGTTAAGCGCGAACAGACCCGCATTGACCACCGCCCACAACAGAACAGAGCGGTAAAAACTGCTTTCCTCCGCCACCTGTTGCCTGGCTCTTTCAATCTGATCGTCAAGCGCGTGTTCCGGCGAATTGCCATCTCGCGTATCGTTTTCCGTCAGTTCTGAAACTTTGATGTCAAACGCTGCTGCGATAGCACCAAGCGTGTCGAGGCTGGCCTGTTCGCCGTTCTCAATGCGCTGCACTGTGCGAACGCTGAGCGAAGAAAGCTCTGCCAGTTGTTCCTGAGACCATGCACGGGAAATCCGAAGTTGCCTGATTTTGCTCTGATTCATAATTAATCCTTAGAGTGAATGTTGAACACCTAATCAGCATGCAACGCCGGATCAGAAATCAACACGACAGCAACCTGACACAGACACGACAGCCCGCTGACAGCCTTAGTGATCAGAAAGTTAACCGGTAAAACTTACTGTCTACCGCCATCAGCGGAAAAGCTTCCGGCAACGCGGATACCGGTATCTCCTGAAATCCGTTCTTTTCATAAAAACGATGGGCCGCCAGAAATTTGTCGGTCGTGCCCAGAAAAACGTCTTTCACTTTTTCAGCCTGTGCATGTTGCAGTAACGCCTTCAGCAATAATGCCGCCACGCCGTAATCGCGGCCACGATAAGGCGCGCTCACAAACATTTTGCGCAGCGCCGCCTGAGCATTGCCGATATCTTTCAGGCCCAGCGTCCCCACCACTTTTCCGTTACAGCGGGCGATCCAGAAATCCCCGGTTCCGCGCTGATAAAACTGCGGAATATCGTGCAAATCTGGTTGCTGCTGTTCGCTTATCGGAATACCAAATTCCTGATTCTGAATCGGCAAAATCACATCAATCACGCCGCGCTGGTCTGCGGCAGAAAAGCGTTCAATTAAGACAGAATGACTCATCGCACACTCCCTGAGTTTAATTAGGACACAGCAGTGCCAGCTCCGGGTTTTCAGGGAATACCCGCTCGCTGAAAAAGTCGATCAATACCCGAAGTTTCGGTGTCATATAACCGCCCGACGGCCACAAAATAAAAAAGTCGGCACTGCGCTTCACGTACTCATCCAGTACTGTCACCAGCTGCCCGCGGGCCAGTTCTTTGCGGATACTGAAATCCGGCAGACAGGCGATGCCCAACCCCTGCAGGGCAAAGCAATGACGCGTTTCTATATTATTGCAAACCATCGAAACCGGCAGCGCTAAATCCTGATATTCCGGCAAAGGCCAGGATTCGAGTTTTCCGCTATTCGGAAAGCGGAAATGCAGACAACGGTGATCGCCCAGATCATGCGGTTTCGCAGGCCTGCCGTACTGCTCAAAGTAAGCCGGTGCGCCGACCAGCAAATGATGGAAAGTGCCGAGCTTGCGCATCGATAACCGTGAATCAGCCATCTGCCCCGTTCGCACCACGGCATCGAAACCTTCTTCCACCACGTCAACAATGCGATCGGTGAAATCCAGATCCAGTTCAATGTCGGGATAACGGCGCATAAACTCGCCCAGCACCGGCAACAGCAGGGTGCTGACCTGCGGCAGACTCAGCCGCAGCCTGCCGCGCGGACATTCCGCCAGTTGCGACAGCTCACTTTCTGCCGCTTCGAGCTCCGCCACAATGCGCCGGCAACGCTCGAGAAACAGCGAACCTTCCGCCGTCAGCGTCACGCTGCGGGTACTGCGGTGAAACAGCCGCACATTCAGTTTGGTTTCCATCCGCGAAATGCTTTTCCCCACCGCCGACGCGGAAATCCCTAAGATACGCCCGGCGGCGACAAAGCTGCGGGTTTCCGCCACGTGCACAAACGTATTCAGGCTGCTAAGACTTTCCACCCTCACCTCCGATTGCGGACATCAGCGTCCGCATACTCTGGAAATCTACCCTACTTTTTCCGCAACAGGGAGTTCTCTATCGTGATTTAACTTTTTCAGAAACTGAGAGACGCCATGAACACTGCTGTACAAAAATCCCCGCTGCCGCTTTCGGCTTTACTGGCGATGGCGCTGACTGGTTTTATCGCCATCATGACCGAAACCCTGCCCGCCGGATTACTGCCGCAAATCGCCGCCGGTCTGAATGTTTCGCAGGCCATGGCCGGACAGTTAATCACGCTGTATGCCGCCGGTTCGCTGATGGCGGTGATCCCGCTTGCGGCGCTCACCCGGAGCTGGAACCGCCGCACGGCGTTATTGACCGCCATCGTCGGCTTTCTGGTTTTCAACACCCTCACCACTTTTTCCACGCATTACATCCTGACGCTTGTTGCCCGCTGGATGGCCGGAGCAGCGGCCGGGCTGGCGTGGGGTTTGCTGGCAGGCTATGCGCGGCGGATGGTGCCGGTTGAGCAGCAAGGGCGGGCATTGTCAGTAGCGATGGTCGGCACACCGCTGGCGCTTTCAGTGGGTGTCCCGCTCGGCACCTGGATGGGTTCTCTGCTCGGCTGGCGGATGGCGTTCGGCGTGATGTCCGCGCTCACGCTGATTCTGGTGGGCTGGGTTATTCGAAAAGTACCGGACTATCCCGGACAGGCCGCCAGTCAGCGCCAGTCGTTGCTTCATGTGGTGATGATGCCTGGCGTGCGCAGTATTTTACTGGTGATCCTGCTGTGGATGCTGACGCACAATCTGCTCTACACCTACATTGTGCCGTTCCTGCACTTATCCGGTCTTAGCGCACGGGCTGATCAGATATTACTGGTCTTCGGCATTGGCGCGCTGGCAGGCATTGGTATCACCGGCCTGCTGGTTGACCGGCGCTTACGCCAGACTCTGCTGTTCAGCCTTCTGCTGTTCGCACTGATTTCGCTGACGCTGGTGTTTTTCAGTCAGACTCCCGTGATGGTGGTTTTGTGCGTGGCGCTGTGGGGACTGACGTTCGGCGGCGCGGCGACCTTACTGCAAACGGCTATCGCAGATGCCACCGGTGAACACGCCGATATGGCGCAGTCGATGGTGGTCGTGGCGTGGAATCTGGCGATTGCGGGCGGCGGCTTAACCGGAGGGATTTTGCTGGAAACCGCCGGTGTTAAAACTTTTCCGCAGACAATGCTGATTCTGCTGGCGGCAGGACTGATTATTGCCTGGCGCGCTAAAAAGCACGGCTTCATGCCCGGTGCCCGCCATGACAAAATTGCACAAAATCCTAGTGAGCAGGAACAGGATCAAAGTTTAGAAACGGCTGGAAAGGTATAATTTCCTAAACCTTTCCGGAACCAGATGCCTGAATATCTGCCGGAAGCCACTTTTTCTGGCAGACTAAAAAACAGGCAAAACAGAAACAATGAGAACAATGGAAGCACGTAATAAAGCCGTTATACTTTTGTCAGTGATTCTCGCCGCAGCCCTGCTGCTGGCAGCGTTCGAATGGCTGGCAGATCAGGCGGTGCCTGAACTGAAAGAGCAGGTTATTCACTATGTGGATGAACACATGGCGCACTAAAATGCCCTGATGGCAGGAGGAGTTATGGTAACGAAAAGGATGATGACCAAACACTGGAAAATGGTTGTAGTACTGCTGTGTATCTGTGGCGCATTGATGCTGTTGCGCTGGGCGGCGATGATCTGGGGGTAAAGTTTTGCAAATTTGCCCCATAACCACTGGTTAAATAATCAACAACCCGGCCGGCGGGCTTGAAACCTTCTGCTGCGCAAGCCAGAATATCCTTAGTGTTTTTTAAGAGCCTGCCGCCTGCTTATGAATAACCGCAAACCTCGTCGTCCCCACGGGCGATGGACCTATTACATTATGTACGAAGACATTCTGTGGCCCTGCCCGGTTCGCTGGGAGTGGGAAAATGGCTACGGCGGCTGGCTGCCTTTTTATTACTCACCGACGCTGGAATTTGTCGCAGGCGATCCGGACAAAGCCACCAAAGTGGCGGGCAACAAGGCCCGCACGCTGCGTAAACCGGTCAGAATTCACGCATACGAATACTGATTGCTTCTCTTCTGCAAAGCCTTACTCGCTTTCGATCAATCCGCTGGCACGTAACACCCGCCGCTTCACGGCCTCCGGCAATACCGCATTCACGCCTCCGGCACATCCCAGACTGAACCAGTGACGCGCACGTGTGATACCGGTGTAGATCAGCTCGCGGGTTAATATCGGGCTCAGATTTTCCGGCAGCAGCAGCGCGGTATGGGTAAATTCCGATCCCTGCGATTTATGCACTGTCATAGCAAACACCGTTTCCACTGACTGCAAACGCCCCGGCATGACCCAGCGGATATCCTGCGTACCGTCTCCGGCCAGAAACGCCACCCGCAGCACCGGCACGACTGAACCGTCCGCCAGCCGGTGCGGAATTTCCAGGGTGATGCCGATGTCGCCATTCATCAGGCGCTGGCTGTAATCGTTACGGGTCACCAGCACCGGACGTCCCGGATACCAGCCGACCGAAGCTTTCAGCAATCCTTCTTTATACAAAATTTCAGCGATGCGCTGATTAAGTCCTTCCACGCCCCAGCGCCCGCCACGTAAGGCACACAGCAACTGAAACTGACTGTAGGCCAGCAGCACTTTGGTCGCCCAGCGGTTGAAGGCTTCCGGCGGTTCGTCGTCCGCAGGCCGCTCCCTGATCATCACGTTGAGATAATGCTGATAACCGACCGGAGGCTCGGTGCCTTCGCGTTTTGCCGCCGCAGGAAACTGCGCTGCGCTGCCCTTCACCACCCAGTTGCGCAGTTCGCTGTCATCGTCAGCGCTTAACGTCAGTTGTGCGAGATCGGCATATCCGTGTTTCCAGACCTGTTTCAGCGCGTTAACGTCCCCGTCGTTGACCGCTTCCGCCAGCTGGCCGATGCCGCTTTGTGCATCAAAACGGTAACTGTGGCGCAGCATGACGACCGCCTGATCCATCGCTGTGCCTTGCGGATCCACCAGCGTATCCGGGATCTGTTCACCGGTCGCACTTTGCAGCCAGTCGCGGGTTTGCGGCAGATAATGTCCGCCCGCCGCACGCTGGCATAATTCACTCAGCAATGCGCCAGCTTCTACCGACGCCAGCTGATCTTTATCACCGAGCAGGATCAGGCGCGCATGATCCGGCAACGCCGCCAGCAGCGCCGCCATCATTTCCAGATCAACCATCGATGCTTCGTCTACCACCAGCACATCCAGCATCAGCGGATTCCCCGGATGATGGCGGAAATGGCGGGTATCGGGGCGGCTTCCCAGCAAACGGTGCAGCGTGACCACTTCCGTATTAATACTCTCACGCACATCATTGCCGTTACCGAGCCCGCTGAGATCCAGCTTAGAGACCGCACCGGCAATCGACTCATTCAGACGCGCCGCCGCCTTACCGGTTGGTGCGGCAAGGCGGATACGCAGCGGCTGGCCGGTATCCTTCAGCGCCAGTGTTTGCAACAGCGCCAGCAGACGCACCACCGTCGTGGTTTTCCCGGTGCCCGGTCCGCCGGTAATGATGCTGAACGCGTTGACCGCCGCCAGCGCACAGGCCAGTTTCTGCCAGTTAACGGTGGCAGAATTCACCGCCGGGAATAATGCCGTCAGCGGTGCCTGTAAGGTTTGCGCCGGTAATGTGTGCAGGGCACTGCGGGTCAGACGCTGTTCTATCGCTGCGCGCACATTCTGTTCGTACTGCCAGTAACGGCGCAGATACAGGCGCTGCCCGCTCAGCACCAGCGGAGAATTTCCCTCACCGTGCCCGACCAGTGTCGGGTGCGCCAGCGCCGCCAGCCATTCCTGCAAACTCAGGTCGTCCAGCACTGCCGCAGGGCGGATCACAGCGCCGTCAGCGTGATCGCCTTCCGGTGGCAGCGAGAGTGAAAATGCGCTGTCGTCGAGCGTGGCCTGCAAATCCAGACACACATGTCCGCGCCCCAGCTGATAGCTGGTCAGTGCGGTCGCCAGCAGTAATAACGGATGCGCGTCCGGCGCTTCTTTTGCCAGAAACGTCACCAGTGCGCGATCCAGTTCCCGCAGCCAGCCACATTCCACCCAGCTCGCCAGCAGTTGCGCAAGCGCTTCACGGCTGTTGATTTTCATGCGTGTTCCTCCGTGCCGCTGAACAGAGCGTCGAGTTGTTCCATTAAGGCTTTATCCGGTCGCTGAACGCAGACGCCGTTACCCGGCGCGTGGCTGCCGCGCAGGAATAAATAGACTGCGCCGCCGATATGCCGGTCGTAATCGTAATCCGGTATGCGGGATTTCAGCAGGCGATGCAGCGCAAACAGATACAGTGAGAACTGCAAGTCATAGCGGTGATCGCGCATGGACTGCGTCATATTTTCCTGGTCATAGCCGCTGGCGTCATCACCGAGCCAGTTGGATTTATAATCGAGCACGTAATAACGCCCGTCATGTTCGAACACCAGATCGATAAAGCCTTTCAGCATACCGTTGAGGTCTTCCGCCAGTAACGGCGCACGCTCCGCGCCGTCCAGCGTATATTGCTGAACCAGCGTGTCGAGACGTCGTGTCGGCACCTTTGTCAGCGAGAACCAGAACTCCATTTCAACCTGATACGGCGGCAGTTCTGCCAGGGTAAACGTATTGCCTCCCGGCAGCGGTAAAGGCTGCGTCAGCATCGCGGTCAGCCAGCCAGTCAGCGGCACAATCCACTTTTCCCAGCCACGCGTATTGCAACGTCGCGCAACCTGATCGGCAATCCTTTCCGGGTCTGCCGCCAGCGCCGCAAACCCTTCGTCACCCGCCCATTCCAGCAAACCGTGCAGGAAATTACCCGGTGCAGGCCCGCGCGGGAAGTCATACAAATTCTCGCCGGTCATAGGCTGCGACAGTTCATGCAGCGGATCCTTCACTGGCTCCTTCGCACTGTTTTGCGTTTTCTGATCTTCCAGATAACTGTCCTGCGCGGCGCTTTCGATTTCTCTCTGCGGCTCGCGGTTCAGGGTCTCCGGCATGATATACGTGCCTGCCGGCGCAATTTGCAGACCGGAGAAACTCGACACCCACCAGCGCGGCCCTTTATGCAGACGCAGCGGCGGACGCGGCCCGAGTTCCGGCAATGTCTGCTCGCTGCGATACACTGCGCCGTCAGATACCGGCAACGGCCACGCGCGGATATGCGCCGTTTCCAGTGCCTGCAAACTGGCAGGAAGCGCCTCAGCATCCATCGCCTCGCCGCCGTTAAGAAGGTCACTGAAAAATAAATAACCGGGTGCGCTCTTTTCAAACTCTTTCAGCGGGGCCATACCCAGCCACAGCGCGTAACGCGAACGGGTCAGCGCCACGTAAAACTTACGCAGGTCTTCTCCCAGACGCTCGCGGTCAGCCAGCACCAGTTGCTCATCAGATGCACTCAGTGCCACTTCCAGCTCACCTTCCGGCGTATGCCATTTCAGCGGTGAATCCTGCTTTTTCACGGCGCGGAATGCACAGGCAAAGGGCAGGAATACCAGCGGATATTCCAGACCTTTGGATTTATGCACGGTAACCACTTTCACCAGATCCGCATCGCTTTCGAGACGCAGTTTGCGGGCATCGCCGCCCTGATGTTCGTCCTGACATTGCTCCGCCAGATAACGGATCAGCGCATGTTCACCATCGAGCTGCACGCTGGCCTGTTGCAGCAGTTCAGAAAGATGCAGCAAATCAGTCAGCGCGCGTTCGTCACCACGCCCGAGCAGACGGCGCGGCACGTCGAATTCCCACATCAGTCGGCGCAGCATCGGCAGAATGCCCTGTTTGCGCCAGCAGGTTCGCAATGCCTGAAACTGCTGAACGTAGCGTTCCCACTCGTTTTCATCCTGATTCAGCCGGTCCAGCGCTTCCCAGCTCAGGTTCAGCGAAGGCGTCCCGAGAGCCGCGCGCAGCAGACGATCGTTTTCCGGCGCGGCACAGGCCGCCAGCCAGTACTGTAATTCGCCTGCCTGCGCACTTTCAAAAATCGATTCTTTATCAGAAAGATACACGCTGCGCACGCCACTTTTCGACAGCGCGAGGCGTATCGCCGCCGCTTCACGGCCGGTATTCACCAGCACCGCGATATCCCCCGGCATCACCGGTTTTAATATTTCACCAGGCTGACCGAAACCGGCGGAACCCTGCTGGCCAAGGCGCAGCAACTGGACGATTTTCGCCGCACAGCCTTCTGCCATCAGCTGAACGTATTGCGTTTTAGGCAGCGTTTCCGTCTGATTTTCGGGATACCACAATGTCAGCGCAGTGGCTTCGGCATCGTCAATGACCAGCGTGTCGGCTCGTCCTTTGGCTGCTACCGGCAGGAACGGCACCTGATTTTCATCACCCTGACGGAAAAGGAAAGCGCCCTCACCGGCGCGGCGGTTTTCGGCTAATTCGAACACTTCATTAACTGCCGCTACCATGGCGCGGGTGGAACGGAAGTTGGTCGCCAGCGTGTAGTGGCGACCGCCGGTATCGCGGCGGGCGCGCAGATAGGTATAAATGTCCGCACCACGGAAGGCGTAAATCGCCTGTTTCGGATCGCCGATCAGGATCAGTCCCTGCTCCGGCACGTTTTCTGCCACACGGTAGACGGTATCAAAAATGCGGTATTGCAGCGGATCGGTGTCCTGGAATTCGTCGATCATCGCCACCGGAAATTGTGTGCGAATGATCTCCGCCAGCCGCGCACCGTTGTCGCTGCGCAGGGCAGAATCCAGACGGGTCAGTAAATCGTTGAAGCCCATTTGCGCGCGTTTCTGCTGCTCGAGGTCAAAACGATTTTTTATCCAGCGGCAGGCATGTTGCAGCAAACCGCTGCGCGCATCCGGCAAACTTTCAAGGCGGGATTTCAGGGTTTCCATCGCGGTCAGCGCCGGATGCGCAGGCGGTTCGCCCTGCTTCCACGCATCTTTTAATCCCGCATGAGTCAGACGATCCCAGCCTTTGCCTAAATCAGGTTTAACGTCATCTGTGGTTGCCCAGGTGTACAGCTTTTCCAGCCACGGATTGAAAAATCGCGCCTGAATTTTTTTGCCATCGACCACTTTCGCCGCCACTGCGCCTTCCAGCAGGATGCGAAGTTCCTGCGTCCATTGCGGCCAGTCTTGTTTCAGCGCGGCCAGTTCAGCCGCTTTCTGGTTGTTCACCGTTTCGACCACGTCGGCTGGCGTCTGCTCTGAGCCGAGCTCTTCAGCGTATTCCAGCAACGGCATCACGCTGCGGTGTAAATCTTCCGGCGCACGCCACCAGCCACGCAGCGTGCGGATTTCCTGCTCACTCAGCGGGAAATAGAAACTGCGCCAGTAATCGCGCACCACGTTCATCAGCAGTTCGGTCTGATCGGTTTCCAGCGTCTGGGTAAACAGGCTGTCGCTGTCGAATGCGTGCTCGCCGAGCATACGGTTACACCAGCCGTGAATGGTGGAAACGGCGGATTCATCCATCCATTCCGCCGCCAGTTGCAGCTTACGGGCACAACCCGGCCATTGCTCCGGTGAATATTCCTCGCGCAAATTTTGCAAAAATTCGTCGCTGTCTTTTTCCGCTTCAGGATTACCTAAAAAATATCCCGCCGCTTGCGACAAGCGCGCGCGGATACGGTCACGCAGTTCTTTGGTCGCCGCATCGGTGAAGGTCACCACCAGAATTTCCGGCGGCGTCAGCGGACGGCTGAAAGCGTTATCCCCGCCGTGCCCGAGCACCAGCCGCACATACAGCGCGGCGATGGTAAAGGTTTTGCCGGTACCAGCGCTGGCTTCAATCAGGCGGCTGCCTGTCAGCGGAAAACTCAGCACGTTCAGGGTGGATGGCAACGTCTGCTCCGTCATTCCTTCGCTCCTTTTTTGCTGCGTGCCAGATGATTTCTCAGCGGTGCCAGCAGGGTATCGGCGAGACGGGCAAACTCACCGTCCGACCAGAGTGCGGCGAAATCCGGCCACGCGCGGGCCAGATAGGCGTTGCTGTCACGCTCACCAAATTTCATGTTCGCCGGGTCATGATTTTCGTAATTGTCGCGGGCGGCAAACCAGGCATCACTGTCTGGTGCGCTGTGCTCCGTGCCCTCTTTTTTCAGCCATATAAACCCGGTTTTCACTGCCAGCGGCAACGGACGCAGCTGACCCGCTTTCCACGTTTCAATCAGCGTTTCCCATAAATTGCGCGCCTGTTCAATATCCAGCGGCGGCAATTCAGCCGTGCCGTTTTTACTGACAATCACTGTGTGCATCGGCTTTCCGTCGAGATGCCCTGCAATATGCGCGACCCAGTAAGGCAGCAGCCGGTCGAAGCGGTAAGCACGATCTTTTATGATGCCGATACTTTCCAGCACCACGCGCGCGCGGTCTCCCGCCGCATTTGCCCGCAGTTCACTCAGCCAGTCGGAGAACATCACGCCGCCGGTGTCATCTTCCAGCGCCTCATTTGCCAGCGGTTGCGGCCAGTTATCGAGTACCTGCTGATAACTGGCAAACAGGGTGTCCATCGGCTCGGCCAGATCTTCACTCAGCACCGCAGCAAATTCGCCCGGTGCCAGCTCGCCGCGCCGCTCAATGCGTTCGAGTTGCTGACGTAAAACGTCCTGACGCGAAACACCCGCTTCCAGCGCCCATTTCTGCGCGCGGATCAGTTCGTCCTGCAAGCGCCAGTTTTCCAGCGCATTAATGTCGAACGGCTCCTGATCTTCACTGCCGGGATCTTCCAGCTCGAAATAGATATTCAGCCGCTGACGGAAGAAACTGCGCACCGGATCCGACAGAAAATCCGACAACTGACGCAGCGTCAGCGCACCTTCCTGTTCCACCGGTTGCAGCGGTTGTGCGGCCACGGACGCAGCTTCCGCTTCCAGTCCGGCACGCCATTCGTGGGCATAGCTGAACAACGAACTTTCCTGACTGAAATAGTCGCGGTTGAACGGTTGCAGGCGATGTTCAACAGTCAGCGCATGCAGCAAATCTTCGCCGTTTTCGGCTTTCCAGCCTGCCGTCAGATGATCACGCAACTGCGCCACCAGCACGGATGGCGGGCGTTCGGTGTTGTCATGAATGCTGCGGCCTACCCAGCTGATGTGTAAGCGCTCACGGGCAGAAAGCAGCGCTTCGAGGAACAGATAGCGGTCATCTTCGCGCCGTGAACGGTCACCGGGGCGGTAATCACGCCCCATCAGATCGAAATCCATCGGCACGCGGTTACGCGGATAATCACCGTCGTTCATCCCCAGCAGATAGACGTGGCGGAAAGGAATGGCACGCATTGGCATCAGCGTGGCGAAGGTCACCGCGCCGCCGAAAAACGGTTGTGTCAGGCCGGACTGGTCAAACTGCGCCAGCCAGTGATCGCGCACCACCGACAGCGGCAGTTCAGCCTGCAGATCAACGCTTTCGCAGGCTTCCAGCCAGGTTTCCAGTTCGCCGTGCAGACGCACTAAAATAAAGCCGTCTTCGCCGTCATCTTCGGCAAAGTATTGAGAAAGGATCGTGCGCAGGCGCTCGCCCCATACCTGTGGCGCGGCAGGTTCCCGCAACTGACGCCAGGTGTCATCAAGGCAGTTCAGCAGATGCGACAGCGGACCGATCAGCGCCGCATCCAGTCCGCCGATTTCATCCAGCGGCTCGATGTTTTCCCAGGCTTCGCCACTGCCTACCGCGTAACCCAGCAGCATACGTTGCAGGCCAAAGAACCAGCTGTTTTGTTCCGGCGATAACGGCAGTTCAAGGCTCTGGCGCTGTTCCGCATGCAGCCCCCAGCGCACATTGGCGGCGCGGATCCAGCGGTGCAGCAGCGGGAGTTGTTCTTCCTCAATGCCGAAACGCTGACGCACAGACGGTACGTCGAGTAAATCCAGCAAATCGCTGACCGCAAAACGCGACTGCGGCAGTTCCAGCAGGCTTTCCAGCGCACCGAGTAACGAGTTGTTCTGGCGCGGTCCCTGATCGGCAACCGTGAACGGGATGTAGCGCGGATCGCTGCGCTCCGTCAGGCCGAATACCGCCTGAATGTGCGGTGCATAGCCGTTAATATCCGGCACCATCACGATGATATCGCGGGCTTTCAGCGTCGGATCTGCCGCCAGCGCCGCCAGCAGACGGTCATGCAGCACTTCCACTTCACGCTGGGCGCTGTGCGTAATATAAAAACGCAGGGAATCGTCATGCTGAACATCTGCCGGAGGCCATTCATCGATCGTTTCAGCCAGCGGGCGCAGCTGCAAAATATCTTCCTGCAGCTGATGCAACAGGGTATCGGTACCGTTCGACGTAAAGAGATCGATGCGCGGGATCACCGGCGCCAGCTGCGAGGCATAGGATTCGTGGTTGTCATATTCATTGAGCAGACCGATATAGTCGCGCCCCTGCTTGCCCCACGCCGCCAGCAGCGGATGGGCATGCTGATGGAGTTCATCTTCGGCAATCACCTGCGGCATGCCGGGCTTACGCAACTGGCGTTTGCGTTCCGCACGCAGCAGATCCTTATCGGCGATGATATCGCTCCAGTCGTGCTCGCACGGGTTATGCACGCACATGAAGATGTGTGTCCAGCGGCCCAGCACTGCCAGCACTTCAAGAGATTGTTGCGGTAACGAGGAGATGCCAAACACCACCAGCCGCGCGGGTAAACCGGCCGGACGCTGGTCTTCAGGAAGGGTCTGCGCGTGTTGCAGGAACCGCTGATGCAGCGCCGCACGGCTGGTGTTGCGCTCGTTTTCAGGCACATCCGCCAGCAGCGCACGCCACAGTTGCGGCTGCCACAGCAGGTTTTCCGGCAAGGGCTCGCTGCCTGTGCGGCTGGTGCGCAGGACGTCCAGCCCGTTGCCCCAGTCTTCCAGCCAGTCAGCGCGGTAAACCTGATACTGGTCGAATAAATCCGCCAGACGTTGTGAAAGCTGATGCAGCTTGCGCATATCGCCGTCATCTTTTAAGAAACGGGCCAGCGGCGCAAACACCGGTTCGGCAAGCAGTTCTGGCAACAGGCGGATGAGACGCCAGGTCAGCAGCGGACGGTCGAACGGCGACGATTCCGGCACCTGTTCTTTGCCGAGCACCGCACGGTATACCTGCCAGAAAAAGCGCGCCGGTAGTTTGATATCCAGCGCCGCCGCAATGCCGCAACCGCCTTCTGCCACATCGCGCGCCAGCGCCAGTTTCAGCCACTGATTAATGCCGTTGCTTTGCACCAGAATCACTTCGTTTTCCAGCGGTGAAAGCGGATGCGCCGCCATCCACGAGACCAGCACGTCCCTCAGCGCTTCTGAGTGATTTCCGTGTAATACCATCAAACCTGAATTCACGCCCGCATCCCTTGTTATCGCCTGTCAGGGTTGAGATTTTGCGTTGATTTGGAAAGGATTGAAAGGACAGAAAAGAAAAGAGGCAGGGCCAGAAGACATCCTCATCCCGCCGGAGAGTTAACTTTGTTTTTCGGTTATCAGATCTTTTTATTCAATCGTTTAATTAAGAATTTTCATAAAATACTAAGAATACTAATGATTTTCTATTTATCTGAAATAAAAATCTGAGTTTTAGAAATATTAAGAAATGAGATTTTGTGTAATGAAACGTAAACTGATATAAAGACGGCGTCAGGCCTTTGACGCATAACTAAAACTAATTGATTCGTAAATAAGGACATTTACAATGAATATTAAAGCCACCTGCTGGGCTATCGTTCTGGCAACCTTTCCGGTGCATGCCGCTTTGCTCAGTCCGGCAGACAGGGACAATATTGAGCAACAACAAAGAGATCGCCTGCAACAACAGCAAATGCAGCGTGATGAGCTGGAAAGAAGCCAGACGCTCTCTTTACCCGCCCCCGCTCCGGTTAACGCTGACGAAAAACCGTGCTTTACTATTTCCACCATAAATATTACTCAAGCCAATCATTTATCTTCCAGCACTCAAGAAAAGTTAACGAAACCTTTAATTGGAAAGTGTTTAGGCATTAAGAGAATTACCCAGCTCGTGCAGGAAATATCTGATGCCTATATCGAACGCGGTTATATCACCAGCCGTGCTTTTCTTCCCGAGCAGGATCTCTCACGGGGAGAGCTGAATATTACCGTGATGGAAGGCAAGCTTCAGGATATTCAATTAGATAAACACAGTGACCGTATTTTGGTGATGGCTTTCCCTGGCCTTAAAGGCAAAATCCTTAATCTGCGCGATATCGAACAGGGCATGGAACAGATCAACCGGTTGCGCCAGACACCGGTCCAGATAGAGATCCTTCCGGCTGAACAACCGGGTTACTCCATTGTGAATTTAACCGCCACGCCGGAGTTTCCACTCAGCCTGGGTGTGGGATTCGATAACAGCGGGCAAAAAAGCACCGGCACCGGCCAGATGAACGGCTCGCTGATCGCCAGTAATGTGCTCGGACTGGCAGATCAGTGGTTTGTCAGCGGCGCGAAAAGCAGCGATTTCTCCAGCAGCCACGACGCCCGCAGCGTGCAGGCTGGCATGAGCGTGCCTTATGGCTACTGGCTGATGAATTACAGTTACAGCTACAGCGATTATCTCAGCACGGTGAATTCTCAGGGCTTCGGCTGGCGGTCAACCGGCGATTCCCAAACTCATCGTCTCAATCTTTCCCGCGTCGTATTTCGAAACAGCGATATCAAAACCGGCGTATCTGTCGGGATCAGCAACAATATGGCGCGTAACTATCTTAATGATGCTCCGCTGGCCAGCAGCAGCCGCAAGCTCAGCAATGTCAGCGTGGGCATCAACCATAGCCAGAAACTGTGGGGCGGATTGTCCACGCTGAACCCGACATTCAGCCGCGGCGTGCCCTGGTTAGGCGCGGAAGACGATCAACACAAACCTGACGATGCGCCCAAAGCAGAGTTCTCCAAATGGTCACTGTCCGGCAGTTACTACAAGCCGGTCAGCCAGAAAGTCACCTTCCTTTCCAGCGTTTACGGTCAGTGGACCGGCGACCGTCTTTACGGCAACGAACGCCTGACGATTGGCGGTGAAAGCTCGGTGCGCGGCTTCAAAGAGCAATATCTTTCCGGTGACAACGGCGGTTACTGGCGAAATGAACTCAACACGGCGCTGTTCAGTATGCCCTTGCTGGGTGCCATCAATGCTGTGGCCGCGGTTGATGGCGGATATCTGCATCATGACAATCATGACGTTAACGCGGCAGGCACGCTATGGGGCGGTGCGGTAGGGCTTAGCAGCAGCGCAAGTCATTTCTCCAGCCAGTTTACCGTCGGCTGGCCCCTGCGTTACCCCGGCGATTTAGCGCCTGACCGCGTCACGGTGTATTACCACCTGAATGTCGTGCTGTAATTTCTGATAAGGATATCGAAAATGGAAAAGAATACGTTACCGCCGGTCGCTGTCTGGCGTCGTCTGATGAGTTACACCCTGATGACCTTTCTCGCCATTCAGCCGGTGATGCCTGCCGTGGCGGCAGGTGTGCAGGTGGCAAACGGCGCGACGCAGGTTGATCAGGCAGGAAACGGCGTGCCGGTGGTTAACATCGCGACACCGAATCAGGCGGGCGTATCCCATAACCAGTATCAGAATTTCAACGTCGGCACCGAAGGCTTAATCCTCAATAACGGCACTGACCGGCTGACCCAAAGCCAGCTCGGCGGCCTGATCCAGAACAACCCTAATCTGAAGGCCGGGCAGGAAGCCAAAGCAATCATTAACGAAGTCACGTCGGCAAACCGTTCACAACTGAACGGGTATATGGAAGTGGCGGGGAAAGGCGCCAGCGTAATGGTTGCCAACCCTTACGGCATCACCTGTAACGGCTGCGGATTTATCAATACGCCGAATGCCACCCTGACCACCGGTAAACCGGTACTGGGTGCTGACGGCAAGCTGCAATCCCTGGAAGTCACGCAAGGCGCGATCACCGTTGAAGGCAAAGGGCTGGACGCCAGCCAGAGTGGCTATTTCTCTCTGATTTCCCGCGCAACAGAAATCAATGCGCAACTTAATGCGCAGGATCTGACCGTGATCGCAGGAGCCAACCGCGTTGACGCCAGCGGCAACGTCACGCCGTTAGCGGGCAAAGGCGACGCACCGCGTGTCGCCATCGACACCGGCGCGCTGGGCGGCATGTACGCCAACCGCATTAAACTGGTTTCAAGCGATAAAGGCGTCGGCGTCAATCTCAGCAATATCAATGCGCGTCAGGGCGATATGCAGCTTGACGCCAATGGCAAACTGACGCTCAGCAACAGCGCGACGGCAGGCTCGCTCGCTGCCCGTGCGCAGGACATTCAGCTCAGCGGCAAGCATCAGGCGCAGTCCGTCTCGATGACCAGCCAGGGCGAAATGCAGCTGCAAAACGCCACCATCACCAGCAACGAGAATCTCACCCTGACCAGCAATGGTCAGTTGCAGGCAAAGGGCAGCCAGATAACCTCCGGTCAAACGGTGAAAATGCAAAGTGCCCGGTTAACGGCGGATAACGGCACGCATATCGATGCACAGCGTGATGTGGAACTGACCAGCAGCGGCGACCTTGCCTTGCAAGGTAGTCTGACCGCCGGGCAGGATGTCCGGCTCACGGGCGATAAGCTGAGTAATCAGGGAAATATCACCGCCAGCCGCAACACCGTTATTCACGCCACCACGCTGGAAAATAAAGGAAAACTTCAGTCTCAGGGGGATTTTACTCTGGACTTGAGCACCCTGAATAATTCCGGACAGTTGCTGTCAGGCGGGTCGCTGGCGATAAACGCACAAACGGCTACGCTCAGCGGGATGGTCAGCGCAGGAGAAGATCTCACGTTTACCGGTTCGTCCCTGAGCCTGAACGCTGACGGGCAGTTGCTTGCCGGACATGATCTGGGGCTGACGTTCAGTCAGTTTTCTCTGGCCGGTACCGCCAAAGGAAACAATCTGGTCTCCCTTCAGGGCGATCGTTTTACCGGTTCACAGAACAGTTCACTGACCAGCGACGGCGGGTTGTCGCTTCATCTGTCCGATGCACAAATTGACGGCCAGCTGGCCTCACTCGGCACGCTGACACTCAACGCAGACCGGCTGGTGACCGGCACGCAGGCGCAGTTGCAGTCGCAACAGGACATGACCTTAACGCTGAAGGAATCGGCTGATTTGCACGGAACGCAGGTCGCCGGGGGTAATCTGGCGGTTCAGGCCGCTACGCTTAATAATAAGGGACAAACGGCGGCACAACATGTCAGCCTGCGCGCGGACACCCTGAGTAACGGCGGCAACGTGTCGGCTGAGACGTTGCATGTGAGCACAGATTCACTCATCAACAGCGGGATCCTTCAGGGCAACAGCGCCATGCAACTGGATGTCGCCTCGCTGAATAACCTGAGCAGCGGCCAGATTGTCACCGGTGGCGCGCTCGATCTTACTCTGCCACAACTGAATAATGCCGGTTTGCTGCTGGCGGACAGCTTCTCCCTGACCTCAGATTCGCTCAATAACACCGGCACAATTCAGGGCTCTTCCCTGCTGGATATCCATGCCGACACGCTCGGGAATGCGGCGTCGGGTCGTCTGCTGAGCGGCGCAGATCTGACGCTCCGCGCGGCGCAACTGGGCAACGCCGGCATCATCCAGGGTGAAAACGCCCGTCTCTTCGCCACAGATTTTACCAACAGTGGCAGCGTGCTGGGGCAGCAATCACTTGAGGCCACGGTCAGCCATCAGCTTGATAACACCGGCAAAGTGATGAGCCATGGTGCGATGCAAATCAGCGCAGAAACGCTGGAAAACAGCGGTTCCCTGCTCAGTGAAGGCAGCCTCGCGCTGAACGGTAACCGGCTGACCAACAGCGGCACCGTGCAGGCCAGCCAGCTCAATATCCAGCAGACGCAGGTGGATAACCGTGGTGCGCTGACTGGTCTTAATACGCTGGCGATGACGTTGTTGCAGGATCTCAGTAACAGTCAGCAAGGCGCATTGCTCTCTCAGGGAGATCTGTCGGTTTCTGCGCAATCCGTCGTCAATGACGGTATCTGGCAGGGGCAGAATATTTTGCTCAGCGGCCAGCAGCTCACCAACAACGGCACGATTCAAAGCGCCGATGCGCTGACACTCACGCTCACGCAGAACTTCATCAGTGGTCAAAATAGCAAGCTGACTGCCAGCGGAACGGCGGCACTTCAGGCACTGGCGCTGACCAATCAGGGGCAGTGGATCGCCAAAAACCTGAGCATTTCCGGTAATACGCTGAATAATGAAGGCGAAATCTCCGGTGTGGACGGACTGACTCTCACGCTGCAAAACGCACTGACTCAGCAATCCTCCGGCAAACTGCAAAGTAACGGCAGCACAGAGATCACCGCCAGCCACCTTGATAACGCAGGACAACTGCAAACCCGCGCGCTGACACTGAATACTGCCCGTCTCGATAACAGCGGCACCCTGCAGGCGCGGGAATCAATGGATCTGACCCTGACCGGCGATGCACAAAACCATGCCGGTGGTGTGATCCTCAGCGACGGCACACTGAATCTTAACGCCGCGACGTTTAACAACGACGGCATCGCGCAGGGCACGACGCGAGCCACCTTTGATCTCTCGCAGGGCATCAGTAATCAGGGACGTTTGCTTTCCGGCGGACAGTTAAGCCTTGATACCCCTGACTTCCTCAACACCGGCTGGCTGCAAAGTGACAGCCTTAACCTGAATATCACAAATACGCTGACCAACAGCGGCACGCTGATTGCCCAAAATCAGGCCACGCTCGGCGGGAATGCGCTGGAAAACAGCGGAACGGTTCAGGCAGGTGCGCTGACGCTTGATCAGGCCAGCGTGAATAACACCGGCACGTTGTTTGCCGCGCAAATGCTCAACCTGACGACACAGACGCTCGCCAACGCCAGCATTGCGAAAATTTTCAGTGCAGGCGATATCACGCTGAACAGCCGCACGCTGGCGCAAAACGGCCAGATTGTGGCGCTGGGGAATGTCACGCTGACGTTGCTGGAAGCATTAACCCAAAACGGCACAGTGGCGGCAGGAAAGGCATTAAACGTCGGCACGTCAGGTGATTTCATTCAAAACGGCACGATGCAGGGGCAAAGCCTCTTACTGACCAGCGGAGGTGACTTCAGCAATCAGGGTACCCTGACGGGCGGTGACGGCATCTTCAGCATCCGTGCAGGAAACATCCGGCAGAATGCCAGCGGCAGACTGCAATCTGGCGGTGATGTCAGCCTTGAAAGCCGCGCAGATATCGCCAACAGCGGATTTATCGGCACTGCCGGGAACCTGCTTCTGAGCGCCACCGGCACACTGACCAACAGCGCCCTGCTCTATTCCGCGCTCGACATGACACTTTTGGCTGACCGCATCAGTAATATTCAGGGCGACATTCTGGCCGGAAACAACCTGTGGATGATGAAAGATGCCGCAGGGAATGCCAGTAGTGAAACGGTCAACAGCTCCGGGACCATCGAAACAACCCATGGCGATATCTCGATTTACACCGGCCATTTGCTCAATGAACGCAACGGACTGAGTTTCTCCCATGAAACTCATCAGTATGTCCCGGCGGGTCAGGCCTACATTGACGTTTCACTGAAAGACATTGATCCCGCTTTACTGACCTACGATAAAGAAACGATTTGCGGTGGCGGCGTCAACGACCACTGTACGACCCGCTATTTTGTACTGATCAGCCCGCAACTAGAGGATAAAAAAGTCCTCATCAGTGATGAAACCTGGACGGCAACGGCGGGAGGTAATGCGGCCAGGATTGCAGCAGGCCGTGATCTCACCGTGCAGGCCAGCACACTGGACAATAATGCCAGCAGCCTGCTATCAGGCGGTAACATGACGCTGTCCGGCGACCGGCTGAACAACAATTCTGTCGACACCGGCACCGTCTCGGCCTACCAGATTTATCATTACAACTGTGCAAAAGCCGCCGGTTGCCGTGAGTCTGTGAGCGCGACGGAATATGCCACTCAGAAGGCATCATCAACTACCGTTCGTTTTGACCTGACCGGTGCACCGGTTTATGAAACCAGCAGCGACGCCGCCGCTTACCGCGCGGTGATCCAGGCCGGTGGCAACCTGACCGCTACCTTTGCCAGCGATATCAGCAACACTTCATCCTCTGCCCATGCCGGCAGCATCAGCCATGAACTTTCTGCCCCTGCGCTGAATTCCCTCAGCGCACCGGCTGAATTCGCCGGTGCATCGTCGCAGGATCTGGCCAGCGCCTCACAGGAAGAGATCACCGCCCCGCAATGGCGTGACAGTATTGCCGATGCTCTGCAAACCCTGAACGGCGGCACGACGCTCAACAGCGGCGATTACCCGCTGCCCACCAGCAACAGCGGCTATTTCGTGGTGAGCACCGACCCGCAAAGTCCGTATCTCATTATCACCAACCCGAAACTGGACGGACTCGGACAACTGGATAACAGCCTGTTCAACGAAATCTATGCGATGCAGGGAATGAAAGCGCCGGTCGCGCCACGTGAAACCGGCCGCCAGTACACGGAAGAATCCTCGTTTATCGGCTCAGCCTATTTCCTCGACCGCCTGAATCTGCACCCTGATTACGACTACCGTTTCCTCGGCGATGCGGCATTCGATACCCGCTACGTCAGCAACGCGCTGATTAACACCACCGGCAGCCGCTACATCAACGGATTTGGCTCCGATCTGGCACAGATGCAATATCTGATGGATAACGCTGCCCTCGCGCAACAGTCACTCGGTTTATCCTTTGGCGTGGCGCTAACCGCGGCACAAGTGGCCTCACTGGATAAAAGTATTTTGTGGTGGGAAAACAGCGTGGTGAACGGCCAGAATGTGCTGATCCCCAAACTGTACCTTTCCCCGAAAGACGTCGCACCCGCCACCGGCAGCGTGATCGCCGGTAACAACATTCAGCTGGCGGGCGGCACGGTCACCAACAGCGGTTCGACGATGCAGGCCAGCTCCGGTCTTTACGTTTCGGGCCAGAGCACTATTGATAACCTCGATGCCGGGCTGATGAAAGCGGGTGGCGATCTCAGCCTGTTCGCGCTCGGCGACATCAGTAACATCGGCTCGACCATCAGCGGTCAGAGCGTTTCGCTGGTCAGCTTCGACGGCAACCTGATCAACAAGACACTGACCAATCAGTGGAACGCTGCGGGTAAATCCGGCGTCGATACCCTCGCCCTCTCAGACACCCAGACCGGCGATATGGCCTCGATCACGGCGGGTGATGCCCTGTCGATGTACGCCGGTAAAAATATCGATATCACCGGTGCACACCTCAGCGCTGGCAGCGATCTTGCCATGCAGGCGCTGGGCGATATCAATATCAGCGCCAACCAGACCCGAGAGCTTGACCAGCGCAGTTCACGCGGCCAGAACACCCTGACGGAGAGTACCGACACGCAGGCCAGCAGCATTTCCGCCGGTGGCAGCCTCGCCATGCAGGCCGGTCATGACCTGAACATCAGCGCCAGTCAGATTGCCGCAAAAGGCGATGCCACGCTCAAAGCCGGCAACGACATTAACCTGCAAACGCAGGAACAGAGCGCCCGCAGCAAAACCAGCAACAGCGAACAACGCCTCAGCCTGGTAGATAACACCACGCTTAACGCAGGTGGGGATTTAACGCTGGTGGCCGGTCGTGACCTCAATTCGCAGGCAGCCAGCATGAGTGCGGGCGACAACGCCACATTAGCGGCCGGACGTGACGTTAATCTCAACGCCGAAGCCATCAGCAGCTACAGCGAATCTCACGGCAAGAAAAAACAGCAGATCGATGAGCAAATCCGTCAGCAAGGCACCGGACTCACTAGCGGTGGCGACACCCGCATTCAGGCCGGACAGGATGTGACCTTCAATGGCGCACAAGTCGATGCTACGGGCGATCTGGCCGTTACTGCCGGACGTGACATCACCCTTAACAGCGTCACGGAAAGCGATTATTCCTTCTTCGAGCAGACGAAAACCTCGGGCGGTATTTTCTCAAAAACCACCACACACACCGTGCGGGAAGATTACGCGACTCACGAGAAAGGTACCCAGCTCGGCGGCGACAATGTTTCGATGATGGCCGGTCACGACCTCAACGTGAATGGATCCAGCGTCATCGGCGACAGCAATGTCAGCCTGCTGGCAGGCAACGACATCAACGTTCTGGCATCCACCGAAGAACAATCCGCCTACCGTCTGGATGAGAAGAAAAAAAGCGGCCTGTTCAGCGGCGGAGGACTGGGCTTCACCCTCGGTACCACCGAAACCCGCCACCGCGTCAACGAAGACGGCACCACACAAAGCCAGAGCGCAAGCTCGATTGGCAGCCTCGGCGGCGACGTCAGCCTGATGGCGGGCAACAACGTCCACGTCAGCGGCTCGGACGTGATCTCCACTCAGGACATGCTGATCAGCGGCAAAAGCGTGCAGATTGACCCCGGTCAGGACGCCCTGCACCGCAAAGAGACCTTCGAACAAAAAACCACCGGCCTGAACATCGCCCTGTCGGGTACCGCCGGTGCAGCCGCTAACAGCGGCTATACCGCCGCACAAAGTGCCAGTGATGACAGCAGCGGCCGGATGGCAGCACTTGATGGCATCAAAGCCGGACTGAACGGCTATCAGGCGTATCAGGGTACCCAGCTCGACGGCAACAACAGCGGGGAAAATAGCTTTATCGGCATCTCGGCCTCCATCAGCCATCAGGAAAGCCGGTCCGAGCAGATAACCGATCAACGCGCCGCCACCGGTTCGTCGGTGATGGCCGGCGGCAGCGCCACGATCGAAGCACGCGAGGGCGACCTCAATGTTATCGGCAGCAAAATCAAAGCTGACGGTGATCTGAGCTTGTCCGCTACCGACGACATCAACCTGCTGGCGGCGGATAACACCCAAAAAACCACCGGCAAAAACAGCAGCGCCGGCGGCGATATCGGCATCAGTTTCGGGGTCAGCGGTGAAAAAGCCGGGCTAAGCATTTTCGCCGACGTCAACGCAGCCGCAGGCAAAAACCACGGCGACGGCACCACCTGGACGAATTCCGAAATCGGCGCGGGCAACAACCTGAACATCAATGCCGGTAACGATCTGAACATCAGGGGCGCACAGGTTTCCGGTGAGCAGATCACCGCTGAGATTGGCCGCAACCTGACGGTCGAAAGCCTGCAGGACACCGAACATTACGATTCGAAACAGCAGAGCGCCGCAGCGGGCGGCAGCTTTACCTGGGGCGGCGGTGGCGGCAGCGGGTACATCAGCCTGACGCAGGACAAAATGAACGCCGACTATGCCAGCGTCACCGACCAGAGCGGCATATTCGCGGGCAACGGCGGCTTTGACATCACCGTCGGCAACCACACCCAGCTTAACGGCGGCGTGATTGCCTCCGGTGCGACGTCGGACAAAAACCGCCTCGATACCGGCACGCTGAGCTGGAACGACATCCGCAACAAAGCCGATTACAGCGTCGAGAGCAGCAGCGCCAGCATGAGCTCAAGCGGTAACACCGCCTCACAGTTCATGGGCAATATGGCCAACGGCATGCTCGCCGGGCTGAACAATGACGGCAGCGCCGCCAGCTCCACCGGTTCCGCTGTCGCGGACGGCACGATCGTTATCCGCGATAAAGAGAAACAGACGCAGGATGTCGCTGAGTTAAGCCGCGACACCGACAACGCCCACAGCACGCTGGCGCCGATCTTCGATGCTGCCAAAGAACAGCAGCGCATCGACGAGAACCGCGCCATCGCGCAGATTGGCTCGCAGGTCGCGGATATCGTGCGCACCGAAGGGAAAATCGCGGCACAGGAAGCGGCGAAAAATCCCGACAATCTCGCCGCCGCGAAAGCCGCGCTGGAAGCCGAAGGAAAAACGCCAACCGGTGAAGACATCGCCAGACGCGCCTACGACACGGCGCTAAACGACTACGGCACCGGCAGCGATAAACAGAAAGCCGTACAGGCGATCACCGCCGCCATACAAGGCCTGACGGGAGGCGACTGGAGCTCCGCCGTGGCGGGCGCAGCCGCGCCTTACATGGCTGAATACATCAAAACCCACACCGCCGAAGGCGCCCAGCGCATCATCAGCCACGCGCTGGCCGGTGCCGTCGTCGCCGAAATGCAAGGCGGCAATGCCGCTGCGGGTGCGGCCGGTGCCGGGCTGTCAGCTGCAGGCGCGAAGTACATCGCCGAAGCGCTCTATCCTGGCAAAGACATCAAAAATCTGAGCGAAGAAGAGAAACAAGGCGTGGTTGCGCTGGCAACGTTAGCCTCAGGGATCGCCGGTGGCGTTGTCGGAGGAGAGGTAAGCTCGGGGATTGATGGGGCGAAATCGGGTCAAAACGAAATCAGCAATAATCTATTCGGTGGTACGGAATGGGGTCAGGAGCAAAAAGTAAAAGCGCATGGAGAAGATGTACTTTCATGTGCAACAGCTCCAAACTCAGCAAGTTGTCAGCGAGGACTCGCCGAGAATCAGGCCTATGCAACAGCTATGGCGACCGCAGGTCTCATCTACATACCGGGTGGAATGCAGGTCACTGCTGGCATCGGTGGTACAGCGAACGCTGGTATTCAATATGCGATTAACGGAACAGTTAATCCAACAGATGTATTAATCGCGACCTATGTTGGTGCATTTACGGCAAATACCGGATTTATTGGTACGGTAGGCTGGAATGCTGCTGGGGGGGCGACATCAAGCTACCTTAACGGAGGTGATACTCTGACAGGGGCTGGCTGGGCAGCAGGTGGATCTGCATTGGGCTACGGGATGGGTAAATATTTGATTGAATTGCCGCTGAATAAAGTGTTGAACCCTACATGGAAAAGTTATGAATGGGTGGATATGGGGATGGGGATTAGTAAGCCATTGCAATTTGATGCTCGTCCAGAAACGTGGGGTACTATAGCTGGTTCAACCACCACCGAAGGTGCTGCTCAGGGCGGTTCTAAAATGGTAGAGCAGAATAAAAAGAAAGGATCCAATTAAATGAAGCGAGAATTGCTCATTCTTATATATGTAATAGCAATGGGTACTTTTATCATTTTTGTTGTCGCTTTCTTAAGTCGACTGTTTACATATTGGTCTAATGATATTGCTATTCCATTTAAGGAACTGCTTTATATAAGTTTTAAAGTAGGATTAGCAGGCGGCGCTATCGGTGGTGTAGGCACTTGGCTTATGCATATATTTAATTTATATCGTCACCGGTAAGCTCAAATCCCAGCCTTTGCGGCTGGGATTTTTTTACCTGTCACTCAGCTAATGGTCGGATCACCAACTGGCTCAGTTCTACGGTCACATTCACCGGCGTATCTGTCCCAAACCCCGCCTCTTCCAGCCAGTTACGGGATCGGTAAGTTTGCACAGGGATCTTTGAACAACATATTTAATCCGAACTGGAAAAGCTATGAATGGGTTGATATGGGAATGGGCATATCAAAACCATTAACACCAAGTTCTATTCCCGGTATAGCAGGTAATACAGGAGCTGCTATTGCAACAGAAGGGTCTGGTGCCATTATTAACGAGCAAATAAATAGTCTTCAGGAGAAAAAATAATGAATATGAAGGCAGTATTTTCTTTTTTTATGTTCAATATCATATGGGTATTGGTTGTTCTTTCTATGGCTGTGGTTATTTTTTTAATGCTGAGAACATTTGTATGGTTCTCTTTTGGTGGAGATTTTCTTTTTTCACTTGAAGATATTCGAAGAGCTTACCGTATTAGTCTATTTGCTGGGCCTATTTGTGGCTCAGGTAGCTGGCTGATTTACTATCGTCATTACAGATCCTACAAGTAAGTAAATCCCGGCCAAATCGCCGGGATTTCTTTTCAGTCACTCAGCAGGCCTGATCACCAGTTGCCCTCGTTCAACAGCAGTCGTAACCGGCGTATCAGTCCCTAATCCGTCTTCTTCCAGCCAGTCGCTCTTCAGGAGCAGGCTGGGTGTACGGTGGCGGTTACATCAGCCTGACGCAGGACAAAATGAACGCCGACTATGCCAGCGTCACCGACCAGAGCGGCATATTCGCGGGCAACGGCGGCTTCGACATCACCGTCGGCAACCACACCCAGCTTAACGGCGGCGTGATTGCCTCCGGTGCCACGTCGGACAAAAACCGCCTCGATACCGGCACGCTGGGCTGGAACGACATCCGCAACAAAGCTGATTACAGCGTCGAGAGCAGCAGCGCCAGCATGAGCTCCAGCGGCAACACCGCCTCACAGTTCATGGGCAATATGGCTAACGGCATGCTCGCCGGGCTGAACAACGACGGCAGCGCCGCCAGCACTACCGGTTCCGCTGTCGCGGACGGCACGATCGTTATCCGCGATAAAGAGAAACATACGCAGGATGTCGCTGAGTTAAGCCGCGACACCGACAACGCCCACAGCACGCTGGCGCCCATCTTCGATGCCGCTAAAGAACAGCAGCGCATCGACGAGAACCGCGCCATCGCGCAGATTGGCTCGCAGGTCGCGGACATCGTGCGCACCGAAGGGAAAATCGCGGCACAGGAAGCGGCGAAAAATCCCGACAATCTCGCCGCCGCGAAAGCCGCGCTGGAAGCTGAAGGGAAAACGCCAACTGGTGAAGACATCGCCAGACGCGCCTACGACACGGCGCTAAACGACTACGGCACCGGCAGCGATAAACAGAAAGCCGTACAGGCGATCACCGCCGCCGTACAAGGCCTGACGGGAGGCGACTGGGGCTCCGCCGTGGCGGGCGCAGCCGCGCCTTACATGGCTGAATATATCAAAACCCACACCGCCGAAGGCGCTGAACGCATCATCAGCCACGCGCTGGCCGGTGCCGTCGTCGCCGACATGCAAGGCGGCAATGCCGCAGCGGGCGCGGCCGGTGCCGGGCTGTCAGCAGCAGGCGCGAAGTACATCGCCGAAGCGCTCTATCCGGGCAAAGACATCAAAGATCTGAGCGAGGAAGAGAAACAAGGTGTAGTTGCGCTGGCAACGTTAGCCTCAGGGATCGCCGGTGGCGTTGTGGGGGGAGATGTAAGCTCGGGGATCGATGGGGCTAAGGGCGGGAAAAATGAGGCGGAGAATAATGCGCTGGGGCGTAATTGTAGTCCAATGACTTGTAAATCCTTGGTTGATCCGATGGATGGTGGATTTGGAGGCGGGGGGCCACGTGGTGGATCATACAATCCTACGGGAAGAAGTGGGAATCCCATAAATACTAAAGGCTCCAACGTATCCACAGTTATCGGTGAACGGAATTACTCAGCCCATGCTGTTGACCTTATGCAAGGAAGAGGAATTCCACCATCAGCAATAGAAAATACAATCAAGACTGGAACACAATATTCCACTAAATCTGGGACGACTGGTTACTATGATTCGACAAATAATTTGCGTGTAATTGTTAACTCAAATACTGGGAGTGTTGTGACAGTTATTCCAGGGGCACCGAAAAATGAATAATGTAATGCTATATGAAAAAATAAGAACCATTTTACTGCACGATTGGGATCCAATCGGTGTTAGTGATTTACCAGACGCTCAGGATGAATATGACTCATATGTACACCCAATCTCTGAGATGCTTAATCAAGGAAAAAGTGTTAACGAAATCTATACTTACCTTCGGTGGGTTGTTAATGATTACATGTGTTTGGATGGTAATGAAGATGTGGAACGTGCTATTGCTGAGAAGTTAGTAAATATATTAATAACCCATTAAATACAATAAGATCCCGGCCTAGTCGCCGGGATCTTATTATCTATCATTCAGCCGCAGCACATCGTTGCGTACCCCCGCTGGTCTCCGGAAATGGTGAAGTTTGAGTCACTTAGTAATTAAGCTAGGCCGTTAATCCAGACGCTCTTTAAAAACCTGGCATCAGAATCTTCACCGACGTCAACGCTGCCGCAGGCAAAAACCACGGCGACGGCACCACCTGGACGAATTCCGAAATCGGCGCAGGCAACAACCTGAACATCAATGCCGGTAACGATCTGAACATCAGGGGCGCACAGGTTTCCGGTGAGCAGATCACCGCTGAGATTGGCCATCAGTACGAAGCGCGAATCAGGAAGCCGCGCTGGCACTGGATAAAGCAGTCACTGAATTTGGTCAGGACGCCGTCAAACAGTGTTTATCAGGCGGAAGCTGCCCTATGGAAGCTGCTTTTGCATTACATCTGATAGCAGGTATGCTCAATTCTGATGCTGATTCCACTCCAAATATCGGTAAAGATCTAACAGATGCAGATAAAGCTGAGTTAGGGGGTACAGGTTCAGGAACACCACCACCGCCAGAAAATGATCCAAAAAATTCTGAAGAGAAAAAAGTCGAAAAATTGAATCAGAAGCAAGAAAGTTCTGTTAGAAAAATCGACAACCTCATAAAAAATTCATTAAAAGATGATGATATTACAGGCTCTCTTAAAGACATGGATGGTAACCCTATCCCTAAACCGGATAGTCCAGGGCAAAACTGGAATCATATGAAGGAGATGCAAGATACCCTTAATGGTTTAAGGAATCATGCAAACACCCTGAAAAATGTTAATAATCCGGAAGCTCAGGCAGCATATGGAAGGGCAACAGAAGCGATTAATAAAATAGAATCAGCTATAAAAGGATACGGCATATGACAACGTTTAGAGACCGATTAATGGCGAAAGGTTGTAATTATGAGCCCAACGCCAGATCATCTCTTGATGAGTGGTTTAGCAGTATTGTAGATGTACCACTTGATAAACTGGATGTTGGAGATATTGCACGAGCTATAAGACAAAATCTGTTTTTAGGTGATGTGTTACCAAGAGCAGAGGCTATTTTGCAAGGTGACCCCTTAGCTGGGGATGATTACGATGGGCAGCTAATATCATCAATCGCATCCTTGAGCCCTAACGAAGCAAAAAGCGTATTACCTTATCTTAAAAGAATAAGTTTAATTTTAAATCAATTAGATAAAAGTGATTTTAATGAGCGGCTACTGTTAGATATAAAGAAAATAGATCAATTAACTTCTTGTTAGAAATACAGATCCCGGCCACCAAGTCGGGATCTTTTTGTCTGTCAGTCAGCCGAAGCACATCGTTGCTTATCCCGCTGGTATCTCTAATGGTGGGTCAACAAGCAATACAGGTAACACTGATGGCAACCCGTATACGGGTAGAAATACTGTAAGTATCCCGCTTAACCGAACCATTCACTTTTAGAGATCTTCCGACATACTGATTATGTCACCAGTGGAGATCGCTATGCGTAAGATCCGATTCACCGAGCACCAGATCATCGCCGTTCTGAAGTCTGTCGAAGCCGGGCGCACCGTCAAAGATGTGTGCCGCGAAGCCGCTATTTCCGAAGCCAGCTACTACAACTGGAAGGCGAAATATGGCGGGATGGAAGCCGCTGATATCAAAAAAATCAAAGATCTTGAGGACGAGAATCGTCGTCTGAAGCAGATGTTTGCCGATCTGAGTCTGGAATGCCGGGCGCTGAAGGACGTTATTGAAAAAAAGCTCTAAAACCAGCGATAAAGCGGGAGCTTGTCAGCTATCTGACTGCACAATTTTCCATGAGCATCCGCCAGGCATGCAGGACAGTATCGCTGAGCAGGACGGTGTATTTTTATCAGCCCGATACCCGGCGTGATGAACCGGTGAGCGGCCTCATGAATCCCTGAATAACCTGACGCCGGAAGAATACCGGCTGATGGCTGAAAAACCGGAACTCTCAAAAGTATGTGGAACTAAAACAGGTATGCTTACAGAAGCAACTGCACCTGATGGTCGTGCATTGAGATTTAATGCAGATGGTTCAAGGCTAATAGGCTTCCGTGAGCCACCAATCAAATAGAGAGAGTCTCAATATGTTGGAATATAGTGTAGGTAGTTCAATAGAAAGAGATGATCTATATGCGGAACTATCTTTTAACCGGGTCCAATGGGGGGAAATATCGCTCTCGGATGATAAAAAATCTGTGAATATTAGTATTTATCCGCATGATAGCGATATCCTTTATTTTAATTATGATGAGTTTTTGCAGGTTATAGAAAAAGCAAAATCCCATCTTCTTAATCTTGAGCCGTTATCTAAATAACATAAAAATCCCAACCCTTACGGTTGGGATTTTTTTACCTGTCAGATCCACTTCCCCATTGGGGGTCGCTTAGCCGTGAACATCTCAATAAAATTAATGAGCTGCTGTTGCTTGCGGCCTGAGAGCTTACAGACCTTCTTCAAAGTATGCATGATCTCTGGCTGCGCGGGAAACGGGGTGCAAAAGTGCACTTCGGGGCTTATGCGTCCGTACATCAGAATGCACTGGCGAAAATAGGTTGTAATCTGCTGACTGCACTAGGAAAAGTGGTGTTAGCTGGCGGACTTCGCAACGGATACTCTTTTTGGCCAGTTACCCTTGGATGCTAGCTGGGAATATATTGTCGATTTTCTGAGTTATGCACTGAATATGTTAGATGGACTTTGTTTGATTGTTGCTCTTTAACAACCCAATAATTAAAAGCTCTTTGCCTTAAATCATTACCGATGTACATATCCTCTTCAGCATTACTTATAAAAACACGGTGACAACTTCATGATTGTGCCATTGCCAGCAGCACGATCATCATCCCCGCCAAAGAACAGCAGCGCATCGACGAGAACCGCGCCATCGCGCAGATTGGCTCGCAAGTCGCGGACATCGTGCGCACCTCCATCAATGAATTAACGAGGATAGTCGATTGAAAATAATAGATAAAAATGATGAGTTGCTTATGGTTGAAATTACACATAGGGAATTTAATCTCATAAGAGAACTAGAGTCAGCCGTACTGATATCATGCAGTAAAGATGAGATACCCACTTTAACGGGCTGGACTAGAGAAGAGCTTTTAGCATTCGGTGCTTTGCTAAGTGATATTGCGGAAGCTAATAAGATTAAACTTTAATAAGAAATCCCGCCCTCGTTGGCGGGATCTTACTTTATACGTCAGCTAATTACCCTTCGGTCGCCAGCCGGATGATCAGCTATCCCCGCGCCGCTTTAATCATCCCGTCCAGCCATTGCTGATGACCGTTGATCATCGGATTAGGTCGCGTTACTGCCAGTTCGCGTGCGGGTTTTCCATTTTGGGTTTCCTGCGTCAGGATACGAACGCGGCCGCCGGACAGTTCTTCGATAAGCCACGCGTGATGCACGTCGAGACGGGTGTCGGCATCGCCTTCTGCCCAGCCGTGCCACGCCATACGCGCTGGCTGGCCTTTGACCGGCGGGACATATTCATTAACCTGCGCTTCCACCGGAAAACCGAAGGTGCTGAAACGAAAACGTGCGCCATCGCTCAGGCCCGGTCCGCTGCCGTCGTGGAAGTCAATATCAGATGCATTACTGTAGTAAACCGGCCAGGCGGCAGTGTTATCAAGTTGTGCCCAGAGGTCTTCCAAGGTCACACCGGTGATGATCATTTCGTTAGACGCGAAGTTGTCGGTTTCGCCGGGAATGTAGCCCTGTGGCCAGTTAATCGCATTCATGTGTGTTTCCTTTTTATCTGTGGAACAGCTCGCTGGCTGGTGTTCACAAAGAATACGCATCGCTGAGATATTAAGGAAATCACCGCTAGTGATGATAAATATTCATTATTTTTATATCTAAGCGCCGGACAAAAAAACAGGCAGAAGAAAGCTTCTGCCTGTGGGTTAATGCGCTGATGTAAAACGAATATCAGCTGATGCTGTAACGCTCAAGCCAGTGTGCATAAGGCGCAGGCAGAACCCATGAAGGGTTGTCTTCGCCCAGCTCTTTCGCCAGTGCATACGGATAATGCGGGTTGGCGAGCATAGCGCGGCCAATCATCACCAGATCCATATCTTGTTCGCTGATGCAGCGTTCGGCGATTTCAGCGGAAGCGACACCCCATGAACTTGCCACCGGTAAACCGGCTTCGGCACGCACGCGGCGCGACACCGGCGCAAGGAAACCAGCACCCCATGGGATCTGTGCTTCCCAGGTCGAGAAACCGACGCTGACGTTAAGCATATCCAGCCCTTTCTCACGCAGAATACGGGTCAGTTCGATAGATTCCGCCAGGGTTTCTTCATCACGGCCATCGTATTCGATCACGCCAAAACGCGCGGTGATCGGCAGGTTTTTCGGCCAGACGGCATTCACGGCATCGAAAGTTTCAATCAGGAAACGGCTGCGACCGGCGAAATCACCGCCGTATTCGTCGGTGCGGGTGTTGGAATGCACGGAGAAGAAGCTTTGCGCCAGATAGCCGTGGGCGAAATGCAGTTCCAGCCATTCAAAACCGGCATCGCGTGCGCGTTTTGCGGCAGCGACAAAATCGGCCATCACGCGCTGGATATCAGCTTTGGTCATTTCTTTCGGCACTTTTGGCAGATGTTTGCCGAATGCAACCGCGGATGGCGCGATGGTCGCCCAGCCACGCGGATCGCCTTCAGCAATATGGTCGTCCCCTTCCCACGGCAGATTGGCGCTGGCTTTGCGGCCTGCGTGACCGATCTGGATCCCCGGTACTGCGCCTGCAGCTTTGATGGATTTGGCGATCTTCGCCAGTTCAGCGGCCTGTTCATCGTTCCAGATCCCCAGACATCCCGGGGTGATACGGCCTTCCGGTGAAACCGCCGTCGCTTCGACAATCACCAGGCTCGCGCCGCCGCGTGCCAGCGTGGCGTAATGCACCTGATGCCAGTCATTCGGCACGCCATCAGTGGCGGAATACTGGCACATAGGCGGAACCGCAATGCGGTTTTTTAAGGTGACGTCTTTCAACGTTAACGGCGTAAATAGTGCAGACATAATATTTCCTCGGTGGATTGGCACATTCAGCACACAGAGTGCTGCCAAAGAGCTATAAGCAGAAGTGTAGAAATATTATAGTGCGTATCAAATTTCGTTATAACTCAATCGGTGCCCTGCCCATGCGCAATCTGAAAAGTCTCGACCTCAACCTGCTAAAGACTTTCGATGCATTGCTCGACGAACGCAACGTGACCCGCGCCGCAGAGCGTCTTTCCCTGACGCAACCCGCCGTGAGCAGCATGCTGACGCGCCTGCGGGAAAGTTTTGACGACCCGTTATTTGTGCGGGCGCGCTACGGCATCGTACCGACCGAACGCGCGCTGGCGCTGGCTAAACCGGTGAAGCGGGTGATGGCGGAAATCGAGGCACTGTTGCAGCCGGAAGTCTTTGTGCCTGCTGACTGCGAGATGACGTTTACCCTCGCCGCTACCGATTACGCGCTGAGCGTGATTATCGTGCCGTTCTTTTCCCTGTTACAGAAGCTGGCGCCCGGCATTCATCTGTCAGTCCAGCGGGTTGAGGATTCGACCATTCAGGGGCGGCTGGAGCGCGGTGAAATCGACCTCGCGCTGCTGACGCCGGAGACTACCCCGCCCGATCTGCATATCCGCCATTTATACGATGAGCGCTATGTTTGTACGCTGCGCAAGGGCCATCCGGCGCTGGAACAGGGGACGATTTCACTCGATACCTTTTGTCAGTACGATCATGCGCTGGTGTCGCTAAGCGGAGAGAATTTTACCGGCGTGACGGATACCGCGCTTCAGGCGCTGGGTAAAAAGCGCAATGTGGTGCTGTCGGTAAACAGTTTTCTGGTGCTGCCGCCGGTCTTACAGACCACGGATTTGATCGCCGTGGTACCGGAACGGCTGGTGCGCGACGTCACAGGGCTGGAAGTCATGCCGCCCCCGCTGGACATTCCCGGCTTTACTAAAGTCGCCGCGTGGCACGAACGCTCGCATCTTTCTGCTGCGCATCAGTGGCTTAGACAACAACTGGCGCAGGTCTGTAGCGGATACTAATATCTGCTTTCTAAAACGTCGATAAAATCTTCCAAAAAGGGTCAGCACCATGGAAAAACTGCCTGCCATTACCATCACTTATTGTTCCCAGTGCAACTGGATGCTTCGCGCCGCATGGATGGCGCAGGAACTGCTGAATTCGTTCAGTACCGATCTGGCCTCCGTGACGCTGGTCCCCGGTACCGGTGGTATTTACGAAATCAAAGTCGATGACGAGATTATCTGGGAACGCAAACGCGACGGCGGTTTTCCGGATGCTGCGCCGCTCAAACAACGCGTGCGCGATATCTGTTTCCCTGACAGATCGCTGGGGCATGTGGATAAGAAGAAGATTGTTGAAGAGTAAGTCGTTGCATTGACGCTGCGGCTTTAGCCGCAGCCCATTCACGTGTTAACCGGCCTTAAGCATATCTAAAATGACTCTTGCATAGCCTTTAGCGATGGCGGGACTGGAGAGATATTGCAGCATGATTTCCTGCTGGGCGGCGTTACAGTCCATGATGGCTTCATCAACCGCTTTTGGAAAGTCTCCCAGCATCACCTGCTCAGACGTATTATTGGCAAGTTGCGTCATAACCGTCTGATTTTCAGAAATCTTGCCGCAAACAGTGTGTAAGCCGCTGATCAAATCTTTATCCGTCAGATTATCGGTAATAAACAGTTCGTTTAAACGCTCCAGCACATGCGACAGAAAATCCTCTTTCTTGTCTTTGGGTTTCGCCGAGCCGACGTCATTGCCGGGTTGCAACCGGTCGTCACGACTGCTGTCGGTAAGCCGCAGACTTTGCTCGCGTATTTTCGATAAACGGTAATGGCTCATCACCACGTTATGCAAATCCACGTCGTCTTCCTGCACGTTTTGCTCACGCAGTAACGGGCGCAGATGCCTTGCGAACAGGCTCAGTTTCTCCAGATCTTTATTATCGTAATCGACGATCTGCGAAATGAACTCGTAGAAACGGACAAAGCTGCCGAGGTCTTTTTTGAAGATTTCCAGCCGGTCTTTTTCCTTTTTGCAGTCTTTAAAGGTGTTTTCCGCATTGGCGATTAATATTGGCTCACTTGTCTTTTTAGTAATTTCGAACATCTTTTTTGCCTGCTTATAGGCTTCAATCGCCGAGGCATAGCGTTTCTCCCAGCGCACCACGGCCGGTCTGCTGATATTGCTGAGCGCGGCGCTGGACTTGTTCTTGCTGAAAAAAGCAGTGCAAAACTGTTCTACTTCATTCCACTGAAAAATCCCGCTGGTACGCAGCTTTTCAAACAGCTCGAAAACGAGCGCCGGATCGGATACGTCCATCAGTTCAGCGGTCTGATAATACGGCTGAAAGGCAGCGAGGATTTCGTCAGGCTGGTTATAGAAATCGAGAATAAAGGTGCCGGATTCGGCTTTGAGGGGATAAATGCGGTTCAGGCGTGAAAGGGTCTGCACGCATTCGACGCCGCCGAGCGGTTTATCGACATACATGGCGCACAGTTTCGGCTGATCAAATCCGGTCTGGAATTTGTTTGCTACCAGCATCACCTGATAATCATCGCTGTCGAAAGCCTTGCGCATATCACGTCCTTTCAGGCCGGGATTCATGCTGGATTCCGTGAATTTCTGTCCCAGTTGCCCGTCACTGTTCGGGTCGTTTTCGGTGAACTCCACTTCACCGGAAAACGCCACCATGGCGCTGATTTTCTGGTAATTATTTTCAATAATGTATTTGTCGAATGCCAGTTTGTAGCGCACCGCTTCCTTACGCGAGCTGGTGACGACCATGGCTTTCGCCTGCCCGCCGAGTAAGTTCATGACGTGATTTTTATAGTGTTCGACAATCACTTTCACTTTCTGCGCAATATTGTGATCATGCAGCCGCACCCACTGACTCAGCCGCCTGCCGGCCTTTTTGCTATCGACTTCTTTATCTGCATCTTGCTGTTTCTGCGCCAGTTTATAAGCCACATGATAGGTGACGTAATTTTTCAGCACGTCGAGAATAAAGCCCTCTTCGATGGCCTGCCGCATGGAATAAACATGAAACGCCTGCGGCCGGTTGGTTTTAGATGCCGGTTCGTTCGGGTTGGGAAGACGGCCAAACAGTTCCAGCGTTTTGGCTTTCGGCGTAGCGGTAAAAGCGTAATAGTTGAGATTATTGCTGCCGCGCCGGGCAGCCATCGTGGCGTCCATGATGTCTTCGGAAGACAGCTCAACGTCGTCGCCGGTATTTTCCAGCATCAGCACTTCTTTCAGCTGACGCGCCGTTGAACCGCTTTGTGAAGAGTGCGCCTCGTCGGCAATGATCGCGTACTGGCGCTGTTTCAGGCTCACGCTGTTTTCAATCGCTTTCAGCACAAACGGGAACGTCTGGATGGTGACGATAATAATCGGCTGCGAGTTTTCCAGCGCGGCGGCGAGCTTCTCGGCTTTTGAGCCATCGCCGGTCTTATTATTGATGCGCCCGACCACACCGTCGGCATGTTCAAACTGATAGATAGTGTCCTGAAGCTGATCGTCCAGCACCGTGCGATCAGTGACCACAATCACCGAATGAAACTGCTTTTGTCCGCCGGCGTTATACAGCGTCGAAAGCTGATGCGCTGTCCAGGCAATCGAGTTGGATTTGCCGGAACCCGCGCTGTGCTGGATCAGGTATTTATGTCCGCAGCCCTCTTCCGTTGCGGCACGCACCAGTTTATTCACCACATCCCACTGATGATATCGCGGGAATATCAGCGCTTCTTTTTTGTATTTCAGTCCCTGCCAGTCTTCTTTCTCATCGATTTGCAAATGCACGTAACTGCCTAAAATGGTCAGCAGGTTATCGGGCAGCAACACTTCATTCCACAAATAATCCGTCGCGTAACGGGTCTGGTCGGCGGGCGTCGGATTGCCCTTTCCGCCTTCCGGCGTGCCTTTGTTGAACGGCAGAAAAAAGGTCTGATCGCCCGCCAGCCGGGTGGTCATGAATACGTCGTACTGGCTGACGGCGAAATGCACCAGCGCCCCGCGCTTGAATGTCAGCAACGGCTCCGGCTTTTTGGTCGCGGGATCTTTCGGCAGGCGGGTGTCTTTGTACTGAGCAATGGCGCTTTGCACCGTCTGCTTAAACTCGGATTTCAGCTCCAGGGTGGCGACCGGCAGACCATTGACGAACAACACCAGATCGATGCGCCAGCTTTTAGCTTTCACCCCGCTTGCCGCAAAATGCTCCGGGCTGGCATACGGGCTGTACACCAGCTCCGGCACCACGCGGCAGATATTTTGCCGGTAGCGCGTCAGCGTATCGGGATTCAGGTCGTGCTCGGGTTTGAACTGGCACAAGGTAAAACTGGCATTGCGGATCTTCAGGTCGTGACGCAATACGCCGAGCGTGCCGTAAGTACGCGAAAGTTTGTCCGTGGCGTTAGTGTCGGCTTTGCTTAACTGCGCTACCAGCGCATCGAGGAAATGACGTTCGGTATCCTGCGGATACACCCGCGCCAGCTTCTCCCACTCTTTCGGCTGCGTGGTGTGCACAAAGGTCAGAACGTCCTGCAGATACAGCGCCCGCTCGCGATCGTAGCCGTCCGGTTTACCGGTGATCCAGCCGTTAGCGCACAACTGCGCGATTATCTCATCCTGAAAAATCCGTTCTTTGGTCGGATCCGACATCATGCCATCACCTCGTCGGATTCGGTTTGCGTGACAGGAACCTGCCTGTCACGCACGTCGATTTTGCCGGTGACGGCGGCGGAAATCAGAGCGGTGCGGCGTTCCTGCATTAAAGATATTTGATGAGTAGCTAGAGTGATTAGCTTCTCAATTTTCGAACATTTCTGCCGAATATGATCAGAAATTATTATTGCTTCTTTAATTGGCGGGCAAGATATATAAATATTACCTATCACTCCCATACCAATATTTTGCTGAGTACCAAAACTCCAATTTAATTCGATGGCTGTAAGGAATTGCTGAGATCTTAAAAAGTACAATACAAAATAGGGAAACGCTATTTCACTACATCTAATGGCTGCTAAGGGAGACCAAATATTAAAATCATTTATAGTTTCTACAATTGCTGACACTCCAGTAGTTGCGCCTGATTTAACTATATAGATATCATAAAGGTGAGGCTTGTATTTTTCACTAAACCTAATATGATCTTTTATTGATATGCATGCTCTCTGTTTGCTAAAGTCGATAACACCTGACGATATTGCTTCAGCAGAAATAAAAGAAACTCCCTCTTCAATAAAATTTGGCGTTTCATGCGGACCATCAGTGATTGGAGTTGAGACAATTTTTTTTATCGCCAAAACTTTCCAATGCTCCGGCACTTCCCCCAACCAATCAACTCCCGAATCTTTCATCGGCACATCAGGATCCAGCCCTTTTGTCACAGCATGGCTGATCACCGCCTGACGTTTTTCTTTGAGCAGTTCAATCAGTTGCTGCTGCTTATCGATCAGGGTATCGATTTTAGCGGTTTCGTGATCGAGGAAGGCGGCGATTTGAGTTTGTTCTGATAGCCGGGTTAAAGGCAAACAAATTGCGCCGAATTGTTCATAGGAAATTGACTTCCCATCTCTGAGACTATCTGTTGTCGATTGTAACGCTGATATGAAAGGTGCACATTTCAGAAGATACTTATAATAGTTATGGCTTATCTTTTTAACATTATTCAAGACAGTATAAGCTGGAGAGACACATCCGGAGTATTTGCTATATTCAATACCGCCTTCAAAACTGCGAAGACTGATGACAAAATCATTTTGATCAACATGGCGAAATGAATCAGTCCCTTTTAAAGCCAGCATTACCTTTGAATCATTTAATAACATCATTAATGATTGAGGTAAGACACCATATTTTTGGCTTACAGCCAATTGAACATCATCTTTTAAAGCGGTCTTACGAATACTGGAAAAGATTCTTTTTCCCATTAAAACAGACCATTCTCTTGGTATTTCCCCCAGCCACTCAACCCCGGAATCCTTATATTCCCCATACGCCTTATACCGCCCGCTCATGAATGCACCTCCTGCAACAGCGCCATGATTTCGGCACTGATGGCATCGAGGTCGGCGTCGATCTCTTTCAGATCGCGTGGCGGCTGATAGACATAGAAGTGGCGGTTGAACGGGATCTCGTAACCGACGACGCCGATCTCGTTGTCCTTCGTGTCGCGTTTGTCGGCGTTGATCCAGGCGTCACTGACGTGCGGTTTAACCTCACGGTCGAAATAGCTTTCGATAAGCTGGCTGGTGACGACAGAAGGGTCGAGCGGGACGTTTTCGTTATCGCGTAAATCACCGTCCGGTTCGAACTCGACCACTTTGCCTTTGTAGCGGAACGCGCCATACAACGGCTGTTCGCTCTCTTTCAGGACTTTCTTCACCACCGGTTCGGCTGCCGGATTTTTGGTGGTGATTGCGTCGATAAACTGCTTTCTCTCTCTGGTATCGAGCTTCACGCAAGCAACACTGAGCGCGGTTTTCAGTGAGTGATCAAACTGATTGAAATCGTTGCTGACGCTGTGTTTACCGCCGTCAGTGGTGCCAAAGGCCATCTGGATCTGACGGGCTTTCTCTATCAGCGTGCGTTGCGCCAGCCACATTCTGGGATCGAGCAGGTCTTTAATCTGTTTCTCTTTTAGCTCGGGGAAATCGGCTTTAATGATGGCGCGGGCTTCGGTTTCTACCTGCGAAAAATCGCCATAAATCTGCGCATTCCACGGCGCGGCGAAATCCTGATACAACCGCTCCATCGGCGCGTTAAACGGCTTCGGCGCGAAACGTAAAGTGGCAATGGCCTGATCGGTGATTTGTGCAGAAAGGCGCAGCGGACGTTCAATGGTCAGGCGACGATAACCGAAATCGGTGCTGTTAAAGATTTTGCTGGCGAAGGTTTTCGGCGCGTCTTTTTTACTGCTGGCGGACTGGCGGCCACGGCTGGATTTTTGTTCCGGCGCTTTCTCTAATCCCAGCTCATACAGCGGGGTCGGATTGATCACCGCAAAATCACCAAAGGTGCGGGTGATGAGTCTGATGTCATCTTCACCCATCAGATTACGCTTCGATCCTAACGATTTGCGCATTTTACCGCACAGGTTTGAGCCGTCGATCAGCTGAACCTTGCCCTTACGCGCGCTGTCTTTGTTATTCGACAGGATCCACACATAGGTCGAAATGCCGGTGTTGTAGAACATGTCGGTCGGCAGCGCGACGATGCCTTCGAGCAGGTCGGCTTCCAGAATATAACGGCGGATTTCGCTTTCACCGCTGCCCGCCCCGCCGGTAAACAATGGCGAACCGTTAAGAATAATGCCGATGCGGCCGCCGCCCTCTTTGCCGCCGTCGCGCATTTTGCTGATCAGATGCAGCAAAAACAGCAGCGAACCGTCGGAAACACGGGGCAATCCGGCACCGAAACGACCATCAAAACCTTTCAGGGTATGTTCGTCGCTGATCTCGGTTTCGATTTTCTTCCAGTCCACACCGAACGGCGGATTGGAGAGCATGTAGTCAAATTTGTCGGCGGGAAGCTGATCGTTGGAAAGCGTGTTGCCAAGTTTGATCAGGCTGACGTCCTGCCCTTTGATCAGCATGTCGCCTTTGCAAATGGCGTAGGATTCCGGGTTCAGTTCCTGTCCGAATGCCCGCATCACGGCGTTCGGATTCAGCTCGTGCAGGTATTCCATCCCCGCGGATAAAAAGCCGCCCGTACCCGCCGTCGGATCGTAAATGGTGCGGATGATCCCGTCGCGGGTCAGCGCCTCATCGTCTTTCATAAACACCAGCGCGGTGGTCAGACGCACAATGTCGCGCGGCGTAAAGTGCTCACCCGCCGTTTCATTGGATCCTTCGGCAAAGCGGCGGATCAGTTCTTCAAACACCAGCCCCATATCGTGGTTGGATACCGCCGCCGGGCTGAGATCGGTCGCTGCGACTTTTTGCACCACTTTAAACAACAAATTGGCTTCGTCGAGCTGACTGATAAATTCGCTGAATTTGAAGTGTTCAAAAATCTCGCGGGCATCGGTGGAGAAGCTCTGAATGTAGTTCTCCAGATTATCCCGGGTGTCTTTTTGTCCAAGCTTGCTGAGGTTCATCGGCGAGGTGTTGAAAAACGCCAGTGCGCCGGTGGCGCGCAAAATCAGCTTTTCCTGCGCTTCTTCCGGCAACGCCATCGCATGTACTTTCTGCGCCTGTATCACGACCGCGTCTTTGCTGTTTTCCAGCACGCATTCCAGACGGCGGAGCAAGGCAAAGGGAAGAATGATGCGTCCGTACTGCGACTGTTTGAAATCACCACGTAGTAAATCAGCCACTGACCAGATAAAGGCAGCGGTTTGGGAAAAGTCCATTTTGGTCATAGTTCATCCATGGTGGGCAGGTTGATGAGAGATAAGCGCATTGTTCAACTTATTAAACTCAATAAACCTTATAAATACCATGGATATTTAACTTTTATTCTTATACAACAACATCTTACGAGTACCACTTAAACAAGCAGGTATTTAACGCTAAGAACTTTTTTGTGATCGACTTCAAGTTTTTCCCTTTCCTGCCGATACCAAAAACTTAAGATTCCTTCCAGGGAAACGCTCATGCTAAAGACTATCCGTTCGCGCATTATCACCGCCTGTATCGCCATCGTAGCGTGCTCGCTGGTTATCAATACGTTCCTCAGTTACACCGTTGCTAACAAATACAACCGTCAGGCGACTGACAGTACGCTGAACGCGCTGACCTCCAGCCACACGCAAGGGATCAGCGACTGGGTGAGTTCTAAAACACGGATGATCGATTCACTGCAACAGGTTGCGCTATCGGAAGATCCGATCCCGGTTCTCAAACAGATCGCCAGCGCAGGTGGGTTTACTAACGTCTACGTCGGATACGCGAATAAAACCGCGAAGTTCTCCGATCCGGCCGGTGTGCCCGCAGATTACGATCCGACCGGTCGCCCGTGGTATACGCAGGCAGCCGACGCCGGACATCCGGTTGCCACGCCACCGTATATTGATGCCGGAACCGGTAAGTTGGTGGTGACTTTCGCCGTGCCTGTCATGGAATCTGGCACGCTGAAAGCGATTGTGGCGGGCGATGTATCGATGGACAGCGTGGTGAATAACGTTAATACCGTTCATCCGACGCCAGGCAGTTTCGGCATGCTGGTGGATAAATCCGGCGTTATCATTGCACATCCTGACGCCAGTCTGGCGCTGAAACCCTTTACTGCACTGGCGCAGGGCGTGGATTTACCGGCGCTGTTAGCGGCGAATTCACCGCAGGATATTGAACTCAATGGTGTGGTGAAACGCGTGCGCGCCATGCCGGTGGCAGGCACGGAATGGTATACGCTGGTGGCGCAGGATCAGAAAGAGTCCACGGCGGGTATGCGATCCCTGCTGACGTCTTCGGTGATTACGCTGATGGTGATTGTGCTGCTCTCCGCTGCGGTGATCGGGCTGATTATCAGCAAATCCTTCCGCCGCCTTTCTGTGGTGCGGGATACACTCAACGCCATAAGTTCCGGCGAAGATGACCTCACGCAACGTCTGCCAACGGACGGCCACGACGAGGTGACGCAAATCGCGCAGGCGTTCAACACCTTTGTCGATAAACTCAGCAAGGTAATGTCGGAGATCCGCACCACCAGCGAATCGGTCAAAATTGCCGCCGATGAAATTGCCGCAGGGAATAACGATTTGTCCGGGCGTACCGAATCCGCGGCGGCCAGCCTGCAACAAACAGCGGCGTCGCTGGAGCAAATCACTGCCACGGTTTCTCAGTCGGCGAGTTCCGCTAAACAGGCGTCCGGCACTGCGCGATCGGCCTCTGAAGCCGCCACACGTGGTGACGAAGTGGTGACCAGAGTCATCACGACAATGGAAAGCATTGAAACGGCGTCGTCGAAAATCGGCGATATTACCGGCGTTATTGACGGCATCGCTTTCCAGACCAATATTCTGGCGCTGAATGCCGCGGTAGAAGCCGCGCGCGCAGGTGAACAAGGCCGTGGTTTTGCGGTGGTCGCCAGCGAGGTGCGCAGTCTGGCACAGCGCAGCGCACAGGCGGCGAAGGAGATCAAAGTGCTGATCGAATCTACCGTCAGCAGCGTGGCATCGGGTTCAGCGCAGGTCCGGCTGGCCAGCGACAGCATGAGTGAGATCGTCAGTAATGTGGCGAATGTCAGCAGCGCGATGCTGGAAATCACTCACGCGTCTGAGGAACAGATGCAGAGCATTCACGAAATTAACCGCGCCATCACCCAGCTCGACGGCATGGTGCAGCAGAACGCGGCGATGGTTCAGCAATCCACCGGCGCCGCGTCGGCGTTGCAGGAACAGGCAACCGGACTGGCGATCGCCGTGGGGCATTTCCGGGTGTAATCAACGCTAATCAGGACGGGTCAATATCATGAAAAAGGCCGGACATCTGTAAAATGTCCGGCCTTTTTGTATGCGCGGCGCGGGCGTTATGCTTTCAGTTCACGCTCAACCAACGTCGTCAGCACGCCGATACCCAGCGGAATAATATCGTCATTAAAGTCATAACGCGGGCTGTGCAAAGACGCTGACGGCGTAGCGCCATCGGCACCTAACCAGAAGTACGCGCCCGGACAGGCTTCGAGTAAATAGGCAAAGTCTTCGGCAGCCATCGACGGCGCATTGTTGAAATGCACTTTCTGAATGCCCGGCGTGTTCTCTGCCGCGACACGCACAATATCCGCCTGCGCCGCATGATTTTGCGTCACCGGATAGCCATATTCCCAGCGCACTTCCCCTTTCACACCAAACGGCTGCGGCACCGCTTTGACGTATTCCTCAATCAGCTGCCAGCAGGTTTCACGGGTTTTACTGCTCAGGCAACGCAGTGTTCCCGACATTTGCAGCGTTTCCGGGATCACGTTGATGGCTTCACCGGCCTGAAGCTGGGTCAGGCTGATCACCGTTTGTTCCAGCGGCGACAGACGGCGTGAAATCAGGCTTTGCAGAGATAAAATCAGTTGCGCGCCAGCCACCACCGGATCGGCACCGAGTTCAGGCATCGCCGCGTGGCAGCCCTTTCCGGTGAGGGTGATATAGAAATTGTCCTGCGACGCCATCATCGGCCCCTGACTGACCGCTACTTCGCCGACCGGCAAGCCCGGCCAGTTATGCAGCGCGTAAACCGCCTGCATCGGGAAGCGTTCAAACAGCCCTTCTTTCACCATCATTTCACCGCCACCAAAATTCTCTTCAGCAGGCTGGAAGATGAAATGCACCGTGCCGCGAAATTGGCGGTTCTCACTAAGATGTTTTGCCAGACCCAGCAAAATCGACGTATGCCCGTCGTGACCGCAGGCGTGCATCAGCCCCGGATTTTGCGACTGGTGAGCGAAGTCATTCAGTTCATGAATAGGCAAGGCATCGATATCTGCGCGCAAGCCAATGGACGGCCCTTCGCCGTTTCGCAACGTGGCGATAACGCCGGTTTCCGCAATTCCGGTGTGAACTTCAAGACCAAATGACAGCAACAGCTCACTGATTATTTTTGCGGTGCCATGTTCATTCAGCCCCAGTTCCGGGCGCATATGAAAGTCCCTGCGCCAGTGTTTTGCCTGCTCAATAATGTGTTGGGAAATGACCGCCATAAACCCTCTGTGCTGTTCTGAATCCAAAGCGATGAGTTGCTCTCACCGGCACGCTAATGGGTTCAAAGTATCACATCCCGTCGTGAACAGATAAACGTGAAATCGGGTTGTTTGCCTGTGCCTGGCACGTTAATTATTATCCGTGATCCCTGCGGTACAGTTCCCATTCATCGATACCCCGGCCATCCGCGAATACACAGTCGGCACGGACACCGTGCGGCGTTTGCACACTCACCGATCTGCCGCCTCTCTCATGGCAATAGACAGCCGCCGGATTCGCCATCCCGGTCTGATGTTTTTGCGGTTTAGGGTGCTCACTGACACAACCTGCCAGTGCTGAAACCATAATGATAAGAAAGAGTTTTTTCATAACGAGCCTTCATAAAAAGAATAAGCGACGGAGGATTCTATTCCCCGCCGCGTTCAGTTTTCTACTCCCACATTCTTAAAAGGCGTGCTGTTTTGGCTTCGTTTATCAGGCGTTCAGCTTTCAGGACAATGTCGTTTTCGCCACGGTTCGCAAACACGAAGAAGGCGGCAACCGCCGCCTCTGCCGGGAGAAGCTGAGTGGCGGGTGATAGCGGAAATGGTCTGAATCAGAAGAAATGAACCCATAAGCTTGATATTGGCATGGCAAGGATCAGCGCCGGCAGCATATTGGCGACCGGGAAGATTTTGATGCCGCAAATACGGAAACCGGTGGCGAACATCAATACACCGCCGACGGCGGAGAAATCCGCCTGCATTTCCGGCGTGGTCAGCGGCAGAATAAATACTGCGCCGTACGCCAGCAGCAACTGGATGATGAGCTGCGGCACCGCGACCACCGCCACGGCGAAACCGAGTGTGGTGGCAAAAATAGCGGCGGTGAACAAATCGAGGAACGATTTGGCGATTAGCACGCTGGTATCACCGGTCATGCCCTCATGCATGGAACCGAAAATCCCGGTACCGCTGGCGCAAAACAGCACGATAATCGCCACGTAGCTTTGCAAAAACTGTTCCTGAGACGCCTGATCACCCGGATCGGATTTCACAAAAACCTCCACCAGACTGCGCGCTTTACTGCCCAGCTTGCCGATGCCCTTCTCCAGATAACAGAGTTCGCCCAGCAGCGCACCGAGGATAACTGACAGCACCATCACCGGCATGTGGCTGACTTTAACTACCAGCACGACGCCCATACACATCGAGGCCGCACCGAAAATCAGCGGCATCGACGTCCGCAGACGTTCCGGCAGCCGGTGACTGAGTAACGCGCCGACAATCCCGCCAAGCAATACGGCGGAACCGTTGATATAAGGTCCGATAATCATGAGTTATTACTCCTGGTCATTAACTTCATAGTTCCGCCGTTGCCTTCTTATTTTTTATTAAAGCCTGGAATAAAGCGGTTCACATCCACGTCAAGGAACTCGCTGCGCTGGAAATTCGCTTTCAGGTTGTAAGGTACTGTGCAGTCGAAAATGGTTTTGCAGGCAATACCGTGGTCACGTATCGACGGGCTGAAGGCCGGATCGGAAGACGGATCAAGCGGATGGCAGCGCACACCGGGAATAAAGACCGTGCTGACGTCGCCCTGATAGCGTGTGGTCATCGCCCAGATCACGTCGTTGAGATCGAAAATATCAACGTCTTCATCCACCAGCATCACATGTTTCAGCTCAGAGAAGGCAGCAAATGCCAGCAATGCCGCCTGACGCTGACGACCTTCATCCGCCGTAAAGCGTTTTTTCACCTGCAATACCGCGAGGTATTTACCGGTACCCGGTGACGGGCAGTGAACGTTCTGCACAAAGCCCGGCAGCGCACGTTCTACCATTTGCAAAATACTGGCTTCGGTCGGGATACCGGCCATATTGGTGTGTTCATCGCTCGGGCCAATACAGGTTTGCAGGATCGGATGGCGGCGGTGGGTAATGGCTTTCACTTTAATCACCGGCACTTCGGCCTGTGCCGCACCGGTATAACCCGGAAATTCAGGCATCGCTTTACCGGTATTGGTGTTCTGATCTTCGCGAACACGGTAGTTCGGCACCAGTTCACCTTCGATGACCACTTCGGCGTTGGCAATACCGCGCGCATTGACAGTCAGAGCATCCACCAGTTCCACGGCCTGATTACGCAGGCTGCCTGCGATCGACAGCTCGTCAAAGCCCAGCGGCGTAGTTGGCGGCTCAAAACACGCACCGATTTCAATCGCCGGATCAACGCCGATGCTGATGGTGATGGGCAGCGCTTTGCCTGCGGCTTCGGCTTTTTGACGGAACACATCCAGATGGCGGCCAGGCACAAAATACATGGAGATTTCATCTTTGCTCTGCACGCACAGGCGGTGAATAGTGACGTCATGCTCGCCGGTTTCAGGATCAGCGGCGTAGCACATGCCGAGGGTAAAATACGGGCCCGCATCTTCCGGCGTATTGGTCGGTGCTGGCAAAATTTTCAGAATGTCGAAATCCGGATCGGTCGCCAGATGAACCACTTCCTGACAGACCGCTTTTTCACGCGGAATAACAATCGGCGGAATGGGATTCGATACGGAATCTTTCAGCATAAACGCCAGATTTTCCGGCGTGGTGCCAAACAGACGCGCCACACGTTTGCGCGAAGACAGCAGGCCAATCAGCACCCGCATGTCGTTATACCCTTTGACCTTATTAAAGATCATCGCCGGCCCCACCTGAGTCGGACGTTTTACGGTGCCGTGTGCGCCAACGTAGCGGTATACACCGGATAACTCCGCAATCGGGTCTACAGGTTCATCGGTGTAGATCAGTTCGTCGTCGTACTGGCTCAACACCTCCAGCGCGGAACGAAGATCAGTCACTTTTGTTTTTTCTTCAGACATCTCATGCCCCTTTAATTCATGTCATTGAGGATACAGCGGCCTGCTGTTCATCGCCGCTACCCCGCCAGTTTGCAAAGAATGGGTGATAAGAGTCCAATAACAATACGCGGCTTTTTAATAAGGGATTATTATGAGGAAAATGCACCGGAGGACATATGGATTACCGACAATTACACTCGTTTGTGGTGCTGGCGGAAGTACTGCATTTTGGTAAAGCTGCGCTGCAACTCAACATCGCCCAGCCCGCATTAAGCCAGCAAATAAAGGCACTGGAACAGTCTCTGGGGATCCCCCTTTTCACCCGTGATAAGCGCCATGTAGCGCTGACCTTCGAGGGGCAGCAACTGGTAGAAGAAGCGCGCATCGCCATCACCCACTACGAGAAATTCCTTGAGAACGCCCGCAGTTTGCGGCTTGGACATAAAGGACAACTCAAACTGGGTTATGTCGGATCGTCGATTCTGGATCCGGCACTGGCGCTGTTAATTAATGGTTATCGCAAACATAAACCCGATATTGATATCGTCATTGAAGAACATAACGTTCACGAGCAGCTAACACTTTTGCTCAATTATCAGCTGGATATCGCGCTGGTGCGTTCACCTGTGCCGCAGTTCCCTGAGCTGGAATATCTCGACGTTGCTACCCGTCCGCTGATCGCCGTACTGCCCCGCGACCATCCGGCCTGTTCAGGACAAAAAATCGACCTATCCTCGCTGTCGGACTCTCCGTTTCTTATCCAGAAAGATCCGCCGGGTGTCGGCCTCGGCTGGTCGGCACTTAACGCCTGCCAGCAGGCCGGATTTGTGCCGCAGAAAATTCAGTTTACACGCGATGTGTCGGTGGCTATCGGGCTGGTATCGATGGGCATGGGCGTGACGTTAGTCCCGGAAACCCAGCGATCAGTGATGATCCCCGATGTGAATTACTGCTTCCTGACCGATCCCGGTGCGACCACCACGCTGACGCTCAGCTGGCAGCGGCATCTGAAAAACAAAGCACTGGCGGATTTCATCCGTTATGCGCGGGAACTGACGAAGCCGGTGAAGGGAAAAAAGCAGGACTGAAAGTGGAATAAACTGAAGAAGCCGGACTTCAGGATTAATCCCAACGCCATCGCCGACTATGCTTAAGGCTTCGTGATAAAAAAATGCCGCAAAGGCACCCGCGAAGTCACCCCCCTTTTTGGATTCAAATTTTGTAATACCGGAGGTCTGGCATGAGCAACCATGACAATGAAACACATCAGTCCCATCTTAAAATGAAAGTGAACGGCCAGATCCGCCAACTGGTCGTGGATACACGCACCACCCTGCTGGACGCCTTGCGCGAAAACCTGCAACTGACCGGCACTAAAAAAGGGTGCGATCACGGTCAGTGCGGTGCCTGTACCGTTATCGTCGATGGCCGCCGTATCAACTCCTGCCTGACATTGGCAGTGATGCATCAGGACGCCGACGTCACCACTATTGAAGGTCTTGGCACGCCTGACAACCTGCATCCGATGCAGGCCGCATTTATCAGACACGACGGCTACCAGTGCGGTTACTGCACGCCGGGGCAGATCTGCTCCTCAGTCGCCGTGTTACAGGAAATCGAAAGCGGCATTCCCAGCCACGTCACGCTGGATCTGGTTTCCCCTCCACCGCGTACCGCAGAAGAAATCCGCGAACGCATGAGCGGCAATATCTGCCGCTGCGGCGCGTATTCCAACATTCTTGCCGCGATTGAAGACGTCGCCGGAGGGCAAAAACCATGAAGGCTTTTACCTATGAACGGGTCAAGACGCCCGCCGACGCTGCCAGCAGTGCCTTGCAACATCCCGGTGCAAAATTTATTGCGGGCGGCACCAACCTGCTGGATCTGATGAAACTTGAGATCGAGCAACCTTCCCATCTGATTGACGTCAACGGTCTGGCGCTCGATACCATTGAACCCGACGGCAACGGCGGCTTGCGCATTGGCGCGCTGGTACGTAATACCGATCTGGCCGCTGATTTGCGCATCCGCCGCGACTATGCCGTGCTGTCGCGGGCGCTGCTGGCGGGAGCCTCCGGCCAGTTACGCAATCAGGCGACTACCGCCGGTAACCTGCTCCAGCGTACCCGCTGCCCGTATTTTTACGATACCAACCAGCCGTGCAATAAACGCCAGCCCGGCAGTGGTTGTGCGGCCATCAGGGGCTTCAGTCGCCAGCATGCCGTCGTCGGCGCAAGCGCGGCCTGCATCGCCACACACCCGAGCGACATGGCTGTCGCGATGCAATTGCTCGATGCCGTAGTCGAAACCATCAACCCTGACGGCGCAGTACGCCGCATTCCGCTGGCCGACTTCTACCTTGCACCGGGCGATACGCCACATCTGGAAACCGTGCTGGCCACAGGTGAACTGATCACCGCCGTTATCCTGCCGCCCCCTGCGGGAGGCACGCATGTTTACCGCAAAGTCCGTGACCGCGCCTCTTACGCTTTTGCGCTGGTGTCCGTTGCTGCCATCGTACAGCCCGACGGCACCGGTCGTGTCGCACTCGGCGGCGTGGCGCATAAACCCTGGAGGCTGGCAGAAGCTGATGCACAGGTGGCGAACGGTGCGGGAGAGGTTTACGCGCGGTTGTTCGCCGCTGCGCAACCGACGCCTGAGAATGCGTTCAAGCTGATACTGGCGAAGCGAACGCTCGCCTCCGTGCTGACTGAAGCGAGGGCATAACAAATGAAATTCGACACGCCTGCAACTGACAACCCGATCGACCAGATGAAAGTGGTCGGTCGTGCGCATGACCGCATCGACGGTCCGCTAAAAACCACCGGCACCGCGCCCTACGCCTACGAATGGCAGGATGAAGTGCCGGGCGCAGCCTATGGTTATGTCCTTGGTGCCGCCATTGCCAAAGGCCGTATCATCTCGATGGATCTGCATGACGCAGAACACGCACCCGGCGTGCTGGCGATCGTCACGGCGGCCAACGCCGGTAAGCTCGGCAAAGGCGACATGAATGCCGCCACGCTGCTGGGCGGCCCGCAGATTGAGCACTACCATCAGGCGATTGCCGTGGTTGTGGCAGAGACCTTCGAGCAGGCACGCGCCGCCGCGTCACTCATCAACGTTGATTACCAGCGTGAACAAGGTGCGTACAGCCTGGCAGAGCAAAAGCCTGCCGTCACCACGCCGCTGGAAGATACGCCGGACAAAACCGCCGGTGATTTCGACAGCGCCTTCGCCGCCTCGCCGGTGCAGCATGACGCCATTTATACGACGCCGGATCAGAGCCATATGGCGATGGAACCGCACGCCTCACTGGCCGTCTGGGAAGGCGACAAGCTGATCCTGCGCACCTCGAACCAGATGATCGCCTGGTGTCGCAGTGAACTTGCCAAAACGCTGAATATTCCCGAAGAGAAGATGCGGGTGATTTCGCCTTACATCGGCGGTGGTTTCGGCGGCAAACTGTTCCTGCGCAGCGATGCTGTGCTGGCAGCACTGGCGGCGCGTGCCGCGAACAGGCCGGTGAAAGTGATGTTGCCACGACCGCTGATCCCTAATAACACCACGCACCGTCCGGCCACTATTCAGCACATCCGCATCGGCACGGATGAAAAAGGCCGCATCACTGCCATCGCGCATGAAAGCTGGTCGGGCAACCTGCCCGGTGGTACACCGGAGACAGCCGTGCAGCAGAGTGAACTGCTTTATGCGGGCAAAAACCGGCTGACCGGGTTACGGCTGGCACAGCTGGATCTGCCCGAAGGCAACGCCATGCGCGCTCCCGGCGAAGCGCCTGGTCTGATGGCACTGGAAATCGCTATCGACGAAGTGGCGGAGAAAGCCGGCGTTGATCCGGTGGAGTTTCGTATTCTGAACGATACGCAGGTCGATCCGCTCAATACCGAGCGTTTCTTTTCACGCCGTCAGTTGATCGAGTGCCTGCGTACCGGCTCAGATAAATTCGGCTGGCACCGGCGTCATACCACACCGGCACAGGTTCGCGACGGACGCTGGCTGATCGGTATGGGTGTCGCGGCGGGTTTTCGTAACAATCTGCTGGATAAATCCGGTGCGCGGGTGCATCTCGACGCGCAGGGCATCGTGACGGTGGAGACCGATATGACCGATATCGGCACCGGCAGTTACACCATCATCGCCCAGACCGCCGCCGAGATGATGGGCGTTCCGCTGGAAAAAGTGGTCGTGCGTTTGGGTGATTCCGACTTCCCGGTGTCTGCCGGTTCCGGCGGCCAGTGGGGTGCGAATACGTCTACCGCCGGGGTGTACGCCGCCTGCGTGAAACTGCGCGAAGCTGTCGCTGAAAAGCTCGGGTTTAATGCGGATGACGCCGTGTTTACCGATGAACTGATTTGTCAGGGCGAGCGCACCGCCCCGCTCGCCAAAGCCGCAGCCAGCGGAACCCTCACCGTGGAAGACACCATCGAGTTCGGTGGGCTGGACAAGACGTTCCAGCAATCGACCTTCGCTGCGCATTTCGTGGAAGTCGGCGTGGATATCGCCACCGGCGAAACCCGTGTCCGCCGCATGCTGGCGGTCTGCGCTGCAGGCCGGATACTTAACCCGAAAACGGCACGCAGCCAGGTGATCGGCGCGATGACCATGGGCGTCGGCGCGGCCCTGACGGAAGAGCTGAATATTGATAAAGAGTTGGGATACTTCGTGAATCACGATCTTGCAGCCTATGAAGTGCCGGTTCACGCCGACATCCCTGATCAGGAAGTGATTTTCCTCGACGACACAGACCCGGTTTCTTCCCCCATGAAAGCCAAAGGCGTCGGCGAACTGGGCCTGTGTGGCGTCAGCGCCGCCATCGCCAATGCCATTTATAACGCCACAGGCATCAGGGTGCGCGATTATCCGGTGACACTGGATAAACTGATTGAGGGACTGCCGGAGATTGAGTGAGTTCGTCAGAGAGAAAGATCTATGCCCGCAGGAAGGTGCTGCGGGCATGGGGGGAATTTTGGGGGTTACTAAAGGCAACAGCATTCACCACTTATTGACTATCTGTTCTTTTGAAAACCAACTGATAGTCATTTACCTTGTTTAAAAGCCTCTTTAGCTTCATTCAAACTCATTTTTTTTCGCTCCACCACGGCTGTCAGGATTTTTAGACTGAAAAGGTCATCTTCCCAATTACAGTTGGGACAGATGTCATGCTCACCTGGCTTCGAATACTTTTTCACCACAACATGGGCAAGGATAATCATCTGTCATTGTCTTCACCTGCAGACATCTGAATAATGTAATTATCAGTATCAAATATTGTTTCAAATAGTATACCGAGGGATGTAGCTTGCACCTTATTCACGTTAAACACCGCAACGCCATTAATGAAATCCATTTTATCCTCTTCATCCCAACCCATTATTTTTGAAATAGGGTCCAGATTTTTTTTGGGAATATTTACCTCTAAAATCAAGTCTTCTGTTTGCTTATCAAACAAATCTATAGTGTAAATAATCATTATTTTTCTACCTTTCTTGATGGATCTGCAGGTTTGGTTTGTTTGCCGGTTACGGGATCAAATTCACCTAAATGATTACGCCCGCTTTTATCATAAACTTCGACAGTTCCATGTTGAGAATCCCATTCGTAGATCGTCTTTTTTGAGTCTTTCCAACGATACCGGAACTTTCCTCCGCCCTTGATTAGGGTCTTACTTACTGCTTTCTTAGCATCAGGAAATGCTGGCAAGGGAGGATTTCCTCTTGGTGCCACATGGTATTTGTGGTCATTACTCAGATAAATATAAATCGGCGGCGTACCATGCGGCAGATTGACCAGGATGTAATCATCAAATGAGGATTCATCCGGGATCGGCAGCGAGGTTGAGGTGCTGCCAATTTCTTCCGCGCCGGGTAACGGTAATACGGTGATGGTCGAAGGTAAATACGGCTCATCACGATTACCGGTATTAGTGGGCGCTTTAAACTCCAGCTCGTCTGGCGTCCAGATGATGGTGGGCTTTTCCGCGCCATCCACCCAGAACTCATAATTACCCGTGAACGTGTTCCTCCGCATGGCGCGCACACGAACCTGATCCTGTCCGCTGTCAGCGCCGGTGTGATAAGCCACCGGTATTAACCGGCCATATTTATCCTTCATCCACTGAAAGCGGATCCGCGTCGGGGCAGATTTTCCGGCCAGCGCCGCAAGCTGGCTGTCGCTTAAAATATCCTCCTCACCGGCGTTCAGCTTGTTCGAATAAAAAGTTCCGATGACACCCACGGCTACCGGATTCACGAACAGGCTGCCAGAGCGGAGCGACGTCACGCCGCGCAGTGCATTCATGCCCGCCGCAATGAGCTCAGTGCCGCCCCCTGTTGCCACAGGGATAGCCAGCGGCATGCCAGACTGCGCGGGCGTATCAACCTTCGCGCCAAAAAACTTTTTGTACCACGGCGTTTTATCACCGGCTGGTTTCTTGCGCTTCGCTGCCTGCGCATGCTGCTCAATTTCGGGCTTTATGCCAGCGACCGGCGTCGGCACACCGTAAGATATCCGCCCGAAGTTATGATGTTGCTCCTCACAGGTTCGTGCTTCGGTATTTCCTGCGCCACATTCCGCGGATTTCGCAAACACCGGCATCGAACGTCTGGCCTGTTCTGCCGCTTCTTTCTCAGTCTGAACCCGTAATATCGCGGCACGCTCTGCTTCCCACTTTTCACGCGCCTGTTCGGAAGGTGATTTACCTCTCCCCATCCATTGTCCGGCTGGCGCGATAACCCGGTTCGTCCCCGGCGGGCAACCGCATAAAACCTGCGAACCATCCACGGCAGAAGCAAGCCCGTCATAGATGCAATGCGGCTCTCCGCTGGTGATTTTTCCGCGACGACCACATTTCGGGCAGTTGGTTGTGACATCCCCGATGCGGATCACGCCAAGTCCGTGCTCTGTGGCATTCGGCAGTGAGGTGATGCACACCGCGCCCGTCGTGGTTTTATCACCGTGCAGCGCCTGCCCGCGACCATAACAATTTGAACGATACCCCATCCGTTACGCTCCGCTGCCCGAAACCGCCAGCCGGTAAATCGCAATAACAGGTTGCTGACGTTCAAATGCTGCCTGTTCCTCCACCACAGCCCTCACGCTTTCATCCATTTCAGCCAGCTGTTCAGCAGTGAAAGGAGAGGCATTAATGACATCCAGTAATTCCTGATTCAGTTCATTAGTGAATTGCATTTCCATATTTATTTTTCGTCCGCTGAGGTGAATTCAGTCGGTATAATAAGCAGCTTAAATAAACACTCACAACGAACAATAAATATAAACCCATAAACATTGAGCCAAATCAAAATATATAATTCCATTAAGTTATTCTGCTTATTCATACAAACAGATAAAACCAATGTTTATATTCATCACTATTAACTAATTATTGAGTGAAATGTATATTGAATATTTATGGCACAAATAGCCTTATAAATTATTTCAAGCGAGATAAATTTGATATCAAAACGCATCTATCGCAGAAAATAACACATGATAATAAATGGATATAGAATGAAAGTTGTCGTAATTGTTCTATCACTGGCTCTCATTTCTGACCCTACTCATGCAAAAAGTTGTACTGAACGTGATGCTGAAGCTGCTGATTTAGCTATCGATAATCTGGACTCATGGGAAGCAATACAAAAGAATTACGTCGCTTACGCGCAATGTGATGATGGCAGTATTGCTGAAGGGAATTCAGAAGCGATCGCGAGAATGCTTATCGATAAATGGCAGGATATTGCAAAACTGCAGATCATTATTCTGTCCTCTGAGTCCTGCCCGGCTGAAAATAAAGCTTTATGCGGTAAACTTATTGCTGCTGCGAAAAGTGCAGAGAAATAGCATTGGTGATAATTCACAGGCGGCAGAGATATAACCTGCCGCCTGAATGCTAATTAGCTTTCCCGGAAAAATATGACTACTTTCTATTCCCGTGGAATTCAATAATCAGCGCAGCAAGTTCGTCTTCCTCGGCATAAAAATAGGCAACAGGCACATCCAGCACTTTAGCTATTCGGCTGACAGTATCCTGGTCTGGCTGATGCTTGCCTTTCTCATACTGATTCATGCGCGCACTTGATGAAGCCTCATCCAGACCAGCAAGCACGCCCAACTTGTATTGAGAAAGCCCTGCACGCAAACGTGCTTCCTTGAGTCTCTTGATCAACATGATGTCGGAGCCAACCTTTTCACTAAGTTACTCTTAGTTTTCTATTGTGTTATTTTTAAGCGCCGAGCACACTAAGGATAACTTAGTAATTACCATTATCCGGAGGTCTTACGTGGCAGTTTCAAAAGATTGGCATACCGCTGACATCATCGCGGCAATCAGAAAGAAAAGGACAACAATGGCAGCAGTCTCGAGGGACGCGGGACTAAGTTCATCCACGCTTTCCAATGCGCTTGCAAGACCGTGGCCAAAAGGTGAAATGATCATTGCAAAAACGATTGGGATTGAGGCAAAAGAGATCTGGCCGAGTCGGTATTTTGATGAGAAAACAGGGAAAAAAATAGACAGAAAGCTGAGGGCTTGAATGAATTAATCGTTTGATAATACGAGAGTTAAAGCAGAAATGGTGCCGACTACCGGAATCGAACTGGTGACCTACTGATTACAAGTCAGTTGCTCTACCTACTGAGCTAAGTCGGCATTTTGAGTGTTACCGGGGGACTACGGGGTGCTAAATTAGTGAAATATAACGCTGCCGTCAAGCCCCCTGCAGTGCGTTTGCTGCTTTTCTCATCACCCTATGCAAAATAGGGGATTAGCACCGGCTTCATGACTAAAAATCCACCGGTGCTCACTGTTACGGGCGGACTAAATCATCGCCGTAACCAATCCATTTGTAGGTCGTCAGGGCTTCTAATCCCATCGGGCCGCGGGCGTGCAGTTTTTGGGTACTGACCGCCACTTCTGCGCCTAAACCAAACTGTCCGCCGTCGGTGAAACGGGTGCTGGCGTTGACGTACACCGCCGAGGAGTCCACTTCACGTACAAACCTGTCCGCGCTGCTGATAGAACGCGTAAGGATCGCATCGGAATGTTCGGTGCCGTAAGTGCGGATATGCGCCACGGCGGCATCCAGATCGGCGACGACTGTCACGTTCAGATCCAGTGACAACCATTCATCTGAATAATCTTCTTCAGTTACTGCCAGCACTTTCGCCGGGCCGTTTTGCAGATAAGGCATTGCGGATTCGCAGGCGTGCAGCGTAACACCTGCGCGGTACATTTTGTCGCTCAGTTCCGGCAGGAATCGGGCGGCAATGGCTTCATGCACAAGCACGGTTTCCAGGCTGTTACAGGCGCTCGGACGCTGCACTTTGGCGCTTTCCAGCACGGTCAGCGCTTTGTCGAAATCTGCGCTTTCATCCACAAATGTATGACACACACCGATACCGCCGGTGATCACCGGAATGGTGGATTGTTCGCGGCACAGTTTATGCAGCGCCGCGCCACCGCGTGGGATCAGCATGTCGACGTATTTATCCAGACGCAGCAGTTCTGCGACCAGTGCGCGATCAGGGCTTTCAATCGCCTGAACCGCCGCTTTCGGCAGCCCGCACTCTTCCAGCGCCATCTGGATGACGTTAACCGTCGCCTGATTGGTGTGGTGCGTTTCTTTGCCACCTCGCAGGATCACAGCGTTGCCGGTTTTCAGGCACAGGCTGGCGACATCGATGGTGACGTTCGGGCGCGCTTCATAAATCACGCCGATCACGCCGAGCGGCACACGGCGGCGTTCGAGACGCAGACCGCTGTCCTGCTGTGAACCGTCAATCACCTGCCCGACCGGATCGCTCAGGCGGCAGACATCGCGCACGTCGCTGGCAATGGCCGATAACCGCGCGGGCGTCAGCAGCAGGCGGTCTAATAACGCTTCGCTCATGCCGCTTTCGCGGGCGGCGGACATGTCGAGTTCGTTGGCAAGAATAATGCTCTGGCTATTGGCCTCTAGCATGTCGGCCATCAGCATCAGTGCACGGTTTTTCTGCGCGGTGCTGAGGGTGGAGAGCTGCCAGGACGCGGCTTTCGCGGCCTTGCCCATCTCGTTAAGCATGGAAAACTCCTTAACTGACAATCATGTCGTCACGATGCACGGCAACCGGGCCGTATTCGTAACCGAGAATTTCGCTGATCTGCTGAGAGTGATGACCGGCAATCATGCGCATCGCATCGCTGTTATAGCGGCTGACACCGTGCGCAAGATCGCGCCCGTTCAGATTGCGGATGCGGATCACTTCGCCACGCGAGAAATCGCCTTTCACTTCGCGGATACCTTTTGGCAGCAGTGAACTGCCGCGCTCCATCATGGCGGAAACCGCGCCGTCGTCGATGGTGATTTCACCGGCTGGCGGTGCGCCGAAGATCCAGCGTTTACGGTTCTCCAGCGGGGTTTCCATCGCGTGGAAACGTGTGCCGACGGACACGCCGTTAATCACATCACCAATCACGCCCGGCAGGTTGCCTGCGGCAATAATGGTATCGACGCCCGCACGGCACGCGACATCCGCCGCCTGCAATTTGGTCGCCATGCCACCGGTACCCAGTCCGGAAACGCTGTCACCCGCCACGCCGCGCAGTTCGTCATCAATTGTCATGACTTCGCGGATAAGCTCGGCCTGCGGATTGGTGCGCGGATCGGCGGTAAACAGACCGCGCTGATCGGTCAGCAGCAGCAATTTATCGGCACCGGCAAGAATTGCGGCCAGCGCGGAAAGATTGTCGTTATCGCCGACTTTGATCTCCGCCGTCGCCACTGCATCGTTTTCGTTAATCACCGGCACGATATGGTTATCAAGCAGCGCATGCATCGTGTCGCGGGCGTTGAGGAATCGCTCGCGGTCTTCCATGTCGGCGCGCGTCAGCAGCATCTGACCAATGTGGATGCCATAAATAGAGAACAATTGCTCCCACAGCTGGATCAAACGGCTTTGCCCGACAGCAGCCAGCAGTTGTTTGGAAGCAATGGTGGCGGGGAGTTCGGGGTAGCCAAGATGTTCACGCCCGGCAGCAATGGCGCCCGACGTCACAATCACAATCCGATGCCCTGCCGCATGTTGCTGCGCGCACTGGCGGACAAGCTCAACAATGTGAGCACGGTTGAGGCGGCGTGAACCGCCAGTGAGCACGCTGGTGCCCAGTTTTACAACCAGTGTCTGGCTACCACTCATAATCGTTCCATTAGTGTGAATAAGAAGTGCTTCTGTGTCTTTTTTAACAGGGGAGAAGCGTTATGCCAACCGGCATAACGCTATAATAGCAGCATTCAGTATGGGAATGGGTAGTACAGAAAGTCAGGCGGAGAGCTTCACGGGTTCTTCGCTGAAATCATCAGCAGGTTCCAGTTTGAGGGACATCTCTTCAATCATCTTGTTGAGATTCTTGTGGAACCCTTTCAATGTCGTCTCAAGCTTCTCACGCACTTCAGCATCTTTAATGTTTTGCGCTTTCCAGATGCCGTCTTTATCGAACAAACCGAAGTGATAAACATAGGTAAAACGTTCGGCTTCAGCCTGCAACTCAATCCACCAGCCCCAGAACTCACGCTTTTCCGGCGCGGGCTTCACGTTCACACAGACAGCTAAGCAGTCAAAGAAAAAGCGGTCGTTCTCGCATTTTCCTTCTCTGATGTACGGTCCCAGTGTACCGAAACGTTTCATTAGCCTGCTTTTAGGATGACCGCTTGGTAACGTCATAGTACAACCTCCATAGAAAGACGATCCTTTTTAGCAAAACGTTAGGAATTAGCAACCATTAAGTTAACGCATATGCTTTTGCAACCACTCACAAATCTCATGCAAAGCCTTGTCAAAATGCTCATAAAGCGGCTCGTTCTGAATCGGTAATAGCTTGCCTTCAGATGAAGAATCCGCAATCAATCTGGCTTCCGCCTTCGGACTGAATATGTCGTTCTCCCAGTACGCGGCCAGCATTGGCGTCGGCGTTCTGCGCCCCAGCAGCCCCTGCATTTTCAGAGAATATCGATTAAGTTCGGTCTTGAGCGCCGAATCCGACGCGCTCGACATCCCCAGCCGGCTCGCCAGCACATCCATATACATATCGGGAACCTGTTCCTGACATTTCGGATCGCTGAGCAATGAATGCACCAGCGCGCCCAATGTGGCAACGGCACACACACGGCGCGGTTCGAGATAGGCCAGACGCACAGCGACGTTCGCGCCAAAACGATAACCGAGCAGGCTGACACGGCTGGCATCGACCCACGCAACATCGGCAAGCTGGTGCAATACCTGCTGATGCAGGAAGCTGGTGTCCTGGGTGAGTTTCCACTTCGACGAGAACCCGATCGACGGCATGTCGATGGTCAGCATCGCAATGCCCATCGGCGCCAGATAAGAACGGAACAGACGCTGATGGTCACTTTGCAAGGTATCCAGACCGCCGCACACCATGACAGTCGGGAACGGCGCTTTGCCTTCATTCGGCAGGTGCAGGAAACCGGTGATCGGCGCGCCGCCCGGAATTTTGAATTCGATCTCTTTGAGAGAATACGGCGAATGTTCTGACGATTTCTCAAAGGCTTTATTGGCCAGTACTTCTGACTGTTCCGCCAGCGTATCGCCTTTCAGATGCGGATACCCGGCGATGCTGTAAAGGTTCGCCGCCTTCAGCCAGTATTCGCTGGCCAGGTTTGGATCTTTTTCTTCTGCGGCTTTTTGCTGCCACGCCATCGCCTGATTTGACCATTCGTAAACCCAGTTGCCGTTACGGTAGCCAATGACGGTGTCCAGCAGCAGCGGATCGCTGTGCTCGGCTTTGGAAACTGCAATCCGCGACAGCACTTCTTCGACTTCTAAAGGATCGACACCCCGCCACATCCACATCAGGCGGTTAATGGTTCTGTACCAGCAATTTACCGTGTCGCCTTCCAGCGCAGTGTGCATCGGCGGGTGCGTATTATGATGATGAACGCGACGAACCAGCGTCGAAGTTTCCGGATATTTAAAGGAAGGTTTAAACAGTTTTTCCGTAAGGTTGGCTGGAGCCATGATGCAAGATCCTCCGTTAGCAAGCAGCAGGTCGCCCGCAGGCGATCATTTCTGGACGGGATTATAACCCGACCACGTTGCGACAAGTGAGGGGTGAGGTCAAGCGGAAAGGATTTCAAGTCAACAAAAGCAAAACGCCCGGCAATAAGCCAGGCGTTTATAAACACTAAGGGAAAATTACTTACCCACTAATGGAGGCACAAAGATGACCCCCATATCCCACGGCTGTTCGATCCAGGTGTTCTGCGGAATGTCGATGACGTAATCATCGACCAGCGGTGCGCCAGCAGGTTTGGCGAAGATGGTGATGAAATGTGCTTTCGGGTACATTTCGCGGATCGCTTTCGCAGTGCCGCCGGTATCAACCAGATCGTCGATTACGATGAAGCCTTCACCGTCGCCTTCTGCGCGTTTCAGCACTTGCATTTCGCGCTGATTATCATGGTCATAGCTGGAGATACACACGGTATCGACATGGCGGATGCACAGCTCGCGAGCCAGCAACGCTGCAGGGACCAGACCGCCACGGCTGACGGCAATAATGCCTTTCCATTGTTCTGCCGGCAGCAGGCGTTTAGCCATGGTGCGGGCGTGGATTTGCAGCATGTCCCAGGTTACAACGTATTTTTCGCTCATAAAGGTGTCCCAGCCAGTGAATTAACGGCTTCTAAATAAATAATGGGGGGAAAAAAGGTTGCGCGAGATTATAGTGAGTCCGTCTCACAAAAACCAGCGATTATCTGGTCAAAGCGCCCCAAAAAACCCGGAATTTCTCCCCGTCCCCGCGCACAGGTTAAGATTAAGTGATATTCTGTCAGGCCACTCGCCACACAGTCTGGCGGGGATTACTTAACCTTAAACCTACAGCATCTCAATCAGTTCCCCTGCAAACGGAGCCTGAATGAGCTGACTGTTACAGGAGACTTATAGTGTCTGAACTGTCTCAGCTTTCGCCACAACCGTTGTGGGATATTTTTGCCAAAATCTGTTCAATTCCGCACCCTTCTTATCATGAAGAAGAACTGGCAAAACACATCGTTGAATGGGCACAGGAAAAGGGTATCCACGCTGAGCGTGATGAAGTCGGCAACATTTTGCTGCGTAAACCGGCCACGAAAGGCATGGAAAACCGCAAAGCCGTTGCCCTGCAGGCGCACCTCGATATGGTGCCGCAGAAAAACAACGATACCGTTCATGATTTCACTAAAGATCCGATCCAGCCTTTCATCGAAGACGGTTGGGTAAAAGCCCGCGGCACCACGCTGGGTTCTGACAATGGCATCGGCATGGCGTCCGCGCTGGCAGTTCTGGCTGATGACAGCGTAGAGCACGGTCCGCTGGAAGTGCTGCTGACCATGACCGAAGAAACCGGCATGGCAGGCGCATTCGGCCTGCAACCAGACTGGTTACAGTCTGAAATCCTGATCAACACCGATTCTGAAACCGAAGGCGAAATCTACATGGGTTGCGCCGGCGGCATTGATTTTACCGCCACACTGCCACTGAGCCGTGAAGCGGTTCCGGCTGGTTTCACCACGCTGAAGCTGACCCTGAAGGGACTGAAAGGCGGCCACTCCGGCGCTGATATCCATTTAGGTCTGGGTAATGCAAGCAAATTGCTGGCGCGTTTCCTGGCAGACAACGCCGAGACACTGGGCCTGCGTCTGCTGGATTTCACCGGCGGCACACTGCGTAACGCCATCCCGCGTGAAGCGATTGCAACTCTGGCAGTGGCTGCGGATAAAGCAGACGTACTGAAAGCAGCAGCACAGGAATTCCTGGCGACCATTCAGTTTGAACTGTCAGCGGTTGAGAAGAAAATTGCTCTGGTGGCAGAAGCGGCTGAAAGCAACACGAAAGCGCTGACCGCGGAAACTCAGGGTAAATTCCTTGCCCTGCTGAACGCGACGCCAAACGGCGTGATCCGCATGAGTGATGACGTGAAAGGCGTGGTAGAAACCTCGCTGAACGTCGGTGTTGTCACCATGAAAGATGACGAAGTAGCGATCAACAGTCTGATCCGTTCTCTTATCGACAGCGGCAAAGAATATGTGGTCAGCATGCTCAATTCACTGAGTGAACTGGCTGGCGCGAAAAGTCTGGCAAAAGGCAGCTACCCTGGCTGGAAACCTGAGCCAAGCTCACCAGTGATGACGCTGGTGCGTGAAACTTACCAGACGCTGTTCAATAAAACCCCGAACATCATGGTGATCCACGCCGGTCTGGAATGCGGTCTGTTCAAAAAACCGTACCCGGATATGGACATGGTTTCCATCGGGCCAACCATCACCGGCCCGCACTCGCCGGATGAGCAGGTTGAAATTGCCAGCGTCGAGCTGTACTGGAAACTGCTGACGGCCCTGCTGAAAGCGATTCCTGAACGCAGTTAATACTCGATCGATCCCCTAAATCATTCGGGCTGTATTAAGGCGGCAACTGAGTAAATCCCCGGGAGCATACACAAGTATGTGACCGGGGTTTGCGAAGGCAGCCAACGCAGAGACAGTTTGAAGGATGACGGGGATCATTCCCAGGGAAGAAGAAGCTGCCGCTCGATTTGGGGATCTTGCAACGTCACATGCAACCCCACCAGCCTGACTCCCCTTCCGCCGCGCCGCTGTTCCCAGGCATCACGCGCGACTTTCAGTAAATCTTCTTTATTCAGCACCGGCCACACGTGCTCCTGCGTGGTCTGCTGGAAATCATGAAATTTGAGTTTTACACCCTGTCTCGCAATGCGCAGATCCGGACTGACGCGGCTTAAGCGCGTTTGCAGTTCGGGGTACAAACGTTCGATCAGCGCCACGCACTCTTCCCAGCTGTGAATATCTTCGGCCAGCGTACGTTCCACACCGACGGATTTACGCAACCGCTCGGGGGAAATCTCACGCTCATCAATCCCCTGACAGCGTTCCCACAACACGCGTCCAAACTTGCCAAAGCGTTTGAGCAGTTTCACCAGATCGTAACGCTGTACATCACCGCAGGTGATCAACCCCTGCTCCTGCAACCGCTGGGCGGTGACTTTGCCGACGCCGGGGATTTTGCTCAGCGGCAAATCTTGTAAAAACGCGTCCACTTTATCGGGCGTAATCACAAACTGGCCGTTGGGTTTATTCAGGTCTGAGGCGATTTTTGCCAGAAATTTTATCGGCGCAATGCCCGCAGAAGCCGTCAGATTGATTTCATCGAAAATGGCCTGGCGAATTTCAGCGGCGATAAGTGTGGCGGAACCATTGCATTGGGTGGCGTCGGAAACATCCAGATAAGCTTCGTCGAGTGACAACGGTTCGATCAATGGCGTATAACGCGCGAAGATTTCACGAATGTGGTTTGACGCTTCTTTATAGGCGTCCATTCTGCCGGGAATGACTTTCAGATGCGGGCAAAGTTTCAGAGCCATGCCGGTAGGCATTGCACTGTGTACGCCAAATTTGCGGGCTGGATAATTGGCGGTACTGATGACGCCACGGCGGTCACGACTGCCGCCGATAGCGATTGGAATATCGCGCAGGGTAGGATCGTCGCGCATCTCGACGGCCGCGAAAAAGCAGTCCATATCCACATGAATGATTTTACGCATAGCCCTCCCCCAATGACTGTATAAGTATACAGTTGAGTGCGGAGATTTCCAACACAGAAAATGTTGGTTAATTTCGCTTAATTAATCACCATTCATGGCAAGGTAATAAATTTCCGATTGTGAAATTCATTATTCATTATTTGGTGATTGCTAAAAAATTAATCAGTATTAATATGGCATCGTTTCAGACAGGCAGTACATAAGAAGAAAATCAGTGGCGGTCTTACAGGCAGTTCCGCTGTAGACACAATAATCGACATTATTACCAAGCAGGATTTAGAATGATCAGAATCGCGCTGTTTCTTGCGATGCTCCTCAGTTTGCCTTTATTTACAGCAAATTACGCCGTGGCCAGCGATGCTGTCCCGGTCAACGCGACGCTTAAAAAGCAATTGTTAGGCGCTCCGGTTTATATCCAGATCTTCAAACAAGAACGTAAACTCGAATTGTATGCCCAACTCGACGGCGAATTTCGTCTGATCGGCAGTTACGGCATCTGCGATTTTTCCGGCGGTTTGGGAAATAAACGTCGCGAAGGTGATTTCAAAAGCCCGGAAGGTTTCTACAACGTGGATATTCACCACCTGAAACCTGACAGCCGCTTTTATCGCGCCATTAACATCGGTTTCCCCAATGCTTACGACATCTCGCAGGGCTATTCAGGTAAGTATCTGATGATCCACGGAAACTGTAAGTCTATCGGTTGCTACGCCATGACCGACGGCTACATGGACGAAATCTTTACCTATGTGCAGGCGGCATTCCAGTTCGGGCAGCGTAATCTGCAGATCAGCATTTATCCGTTCAAAATGACCGATGCCAACATGAAGGCGCACAAAAACTCAAGCTACTACAGCTTCTGGAGCCAGTTACAACCGGGATATGCGTACTTTGAGAAACACCATCAGCCACCGAATGTTGTGGTCACTGACGGTAAATATGAAGTGCTGCAACCGTTGTCTAACACCCCGCTGTCCTCACAGCTGGCGTTCGCCCCGATGAAATAACGCGAACTCACCTGGGGCAATCTTGTTCCAGGTTTCGTTTGCGGTCAGCGGTTGCGTGGCAATCACGGTGACGACATCATTCGGTGTCGTCTGCTGCTGAAAATCAATTTCCACATCCTGATCCAACAACGTTGCCTTTCCGAAAGGCGCCCGCCGCGTGATCCAGTGCAAATTCGTCGAGCAGTATGCCATCACGAAATTACCGTCCGACAGCAACATGTTAAACACCCCTTTCTGCCGTAACTCATCAGCCAGCGACGCAATATAGCGAAACACCGGCGGCCAGCTTGCAGGGCGGCGCGGATAACGTTGGGTGAGTTTATGCAGCAACCAGCAAAAAGCGTATTCACTGTCTGTCTGACCGACAGGGCGCAACGTGCCGGTATCCAGCTGGCGGTAACCGCGAAGCTGGCCGTTGTGCGCGTAAGTCCAGTTGCGTCCCCACAGTTCGCGGGTGAACGGATGGGTATTTTCCAGCGCCACTTCGCCACGGTTTGCCTGACGAATATGAGAAATCACCGCGCAGGATTTGATCGGATATTCCTGAACAAGGCGGGCAATGGGCGAATTAAAACTTGGCGTCGGATCTTTAAAAGTACGACAGCCATTGCCTTCATAAAAGGTAATGCCCCAGCCGTCTTTATGCGGACCAGTCCCGCCACCGCGCTGCACTAATCCACTGAAACTGAAACAAATATCAGTAGGGACGTTAGCGCTCATCCCGAGCAATTCGCACATCACCTGCCTCCTTTTATTATTCTTATAATGCGCTGCACTCAGGAAAGACAAAGCGAAATCTGGCGAAGAAGCGGAGTTTACATAGAGTAAATGAGCATTCTGAGCCAGATTTCAACGCCGTATTACCCACGTGCGGCGAATTATTTTGCCATCTCTTTTTCGATCAATAAGATCAGGATATGTATCACTTTAATGTGGATTTCCTGCACGCGGTCAGCGAAACCAAAGTGCGGAACGCGGATTTCCACGTCGGCTGAGCCGTCCATTTTGCCGCCATCTTTACCGGTCAGGGTAATGACTTTCATGCCTTTAGCGCGGGCAGCTTCGATAGCTTTGATCACGTTACCAGAATTGCCAGAAGTGGAGATCCCCAGCAGAACGTCACCTTTCTGGCCAACGGCTTCCAGATAACGGGAGAAAATGTATTCGTAACCGAAATCGTTGCCGACGCAGGAGATGTGGCTGACGTCAGAAATGGCAATCGCCGGATAGCCCGGACGATTTTCACGATAACGGCCGGTCAGCTCTTCCGCGAAATGCATGGCGTCACAATGTGAACCGCCGTTGCCGCAGGAAATTACTTTCCCACCCGCTTTGAATGAATCTGCCAGCAGCACTGCTGCACGTTGAATAGACTCAATATTTGCCGGATCGCTGATGAATTTATTCAGCGTATCAGCAGCTTCGTTCAGTTCAGTACGGATAATATCCTGGTACATAGCAGCCTCTTTTATGTCCATTTGCAGCCGGTTTACGCACGGCCGATAGCAATAAAACGTTCCGCTGTGCAGTTTAACGGAAAGCCGAAACAGCGAGAAGCAATGAAGCGGTAATGATTCCGATAGTTTCTGTTTTTGACGCTTCGTGCGGCCGGTTTGTGAGCTGTGTTGTAATTAGTATGTAAACACATTGATAAAGAAATGAGCATGAACTAAAACCATTGTATCCCTACAACAGGTCAGACCTCCTACTACTCAGGAGCTTTACTATGATGGTTCTTAGCATTGTTGCATTTGTCGTGATCCTTGGTGCGTTGTTCTACCACAAGGTCAATCTTGCCCTTAGCAGCCTGATTTTACTGGCGTTTACCGCTGCCATGGGTGCCATTAATTTGTGGACGTTATGGCTTCTGGTGCCGCTGGCGATCATTTTGCTGCCGTTCAATATCCCTGCCCTGCGTCGTTCATTGTTCTCAGCCCCTGCCCTGCGCACCTTCCGTAAAGTGATGCCTGCCATGTCACGCACGGAAAAAGAAGCTATTGAAGCCGGAACGACCTGGTGGGAAGGCGATCTGTTTGGCGGTAAGCCTGACTGGAAAAAATTGCAGGATTACCCTGAACAGCAACTGACCGAAGAAGAGCAACACTTTATTGACGGGCCGGTTGAAGAAGCCTGTCGCATGGCGAATGACTTCCAGATAACCCATGAACTGGCAGATTTGCCGCCGGAACTGTGGGCGTATCTGAAAGAACATCGCTTCTTCGCGATGATCATTAAGAAAGAATACGGCGGCCTGGAATTCTCCGCTTACGCTCAGGCGCGTGTGTTGCAAAAACTGGCCGGTGTATCCGGTATTCTGGCGATCACCGTCGGTGTGCCGAACTCCCTCGGCCCGGGCGAATTGCTGCAACATTACGGCACCGAAGAGCAGAAAGATCACTATCTGCCGCGTCTGGCCGAAGGTCTGGAAATCCCTTGTTTCGCCCTGACCAGCCCGGAAGCGGGTTCTGATGCCGGTGCTATTCCGGATTTCGGTATCGTCTGTAAAGGCCAGTGGCAGGGGAAAGAAGTCCTCGGTATGCGTCTGACCTGGAACAAACGCTACATCACGCTGGCCCCTATCGCCACCGTGCTGGGTCTGGCGTTTAAACTGAAAGACCCCGATCACCTGCTCGGCAACGAAACTGAACTGGGCATTACCTGTGCGCTGATCCCAACCGACACCGCCGGTGTCGAAATTGGCCATCGTCACTTCCCGCTGAACGTGCCGTTCCAGAACGGTCCGACGCGCGGCCACGATATTTTCGTGCCGATCGACTACATCATTGGCGGCCCGAAAATGGCCGGTCAGGGCTGGCGTATGCTGGTGGAATGTCTGTCTGTCGGTCGTGGTATTACCCTGCCGTCTAACTCCACGGGTAGCCTGAAATCTCTGGCGCTGGCGACCGGCGCATATGCCTATATCCGCCGTCAGTTCAAACTGCCTATCGGCAAAATGGAAGGCATCGAAGAACCGCTGGCACGCATTGCCGGTAACGCTTATGTGATGGACGCCGCTGCAACCCTGATTACCAACGGCATTATGCTCGGCGAAAAACCGGCGGTGCTGTCGGCTATCGTGAAATACCACTGTACTCACCGTGGCCAGCGCGCCGTGATGGATGCGATGGATATCACCGGCGGTAAAGGCATTATGCTCGGCACCAGCAACTTTGTGGCCCGTTCTTATCAGGGCGCGCCGATTGCGATTACCGTGGAAGGTGCCAACATTCTGACCCGCAGCATGATCATCTTCGGTCAGGGCGCGATCCGCTGCCATCCTTATGTTCTGCGTGAAATGGCGGCCGCTGAGAAAAACGATCTGGTTGATTTCGACCGTGCGCTGTTCGGGCATATCGGCCATGTCGGCAGTAATAATATGCGCAGCTTCTGGCTCGGTCTGACCGGCGGTCGCACCAGTGACACACCGGTTAACGACAAAACGGCGCGTTACTACCAGCACATCAACCGTCTGAGCGCTAATCTGGCGCTGCTGTCTGATATTTCCATGGGCGTGCTCGGCGGCAGTCTGAAACGTCGCGAACGTATTTCCGCCCGTCTTGGCGATATCCTCAGCCAGATGTATCTGGCGACGGCGACGCTGAAACGTTATGACGAAGAAGGTTGTAACGAAGCGGATTTACCGCTGGTTCACTGGGGCGTGCAGGATTGTCTGCATCAGGCTGAAGTGGCTATCGACGATTTGCTGCGTAACTTCCCGAACCGTTTCGTGGCGGGTGTGATGCGTCTGGTGATTTTCCCGCTGGGGCTTTCACATGCCGCACCGTCTGACCGTCTGGATCACGAACTGGCGCGCATTCTGCAGCTGCCATCTGAGACCCGCAGCCGCATCGGTCGTGGTCAGTATCTGACGCCAAGCGAGCACAATCCGGTCGGTCTGCTGGAAGAAGCGTTGCAGGATATTCTGGCCGCTGAGCCGGTTCACAAACGTCTGTGCGAAGCGATGGGTAAAAAGCTGCCGTTCACCCGTCTGGATATTCTGGCGCAAAAAGGTCTGGATGCTGGTCATCTGAGCGCTGATGACGCCCGAATCCTGAGCCGTGCGGAAGAAAGCCGTCTGCGTTCCATTAACGTCGATGAGTTTGAGCCGGACGCCCTGGCTGCGCAAAAACCTGAAGCGGAGAAAGACAGCGTAAAAAAGGCTGAGGCGAAACCCCGCCACACCGAAGCTGCCTGATTTAACGGTTAAGTCATAAAAAAGCCTGAGTGTTTACGCACTCAGGCTTTTATTATTTATGAAGATACACACGTATTACCCTAAAGGATTCAGGTTGCAGGAAGGCGGCAAGTAAACGCATCCCCAGGAACATAGATAACTATGTGACTGGGGTAAGTGCGCGAAGCCAACGCATCTGCAGCCAGAATTATGATGGGTAATTTAGAAGTAGTATTTAAAGCGTACCCGCGCCCCATACCTCTGGTCACTGTCATCATCGCTGCTGTAAGTTTTATCCGCTTCCAGCATGGAGATGTACGCGCCCAGGTAGACGTTGAAGTTTTCCATGTTCATGACGTTCGGGATCAGGTAGCTGGCGTGAACGGTATGGATGTCGTAGCTGCCCGGCTCATCGAACCAGTCATCGTCATAATCGGATTCGCGAATGCCACTAGTGTTGAAGTCTTCAATTTTGTTGTGCGCGTAGATGTAACCCAGTTCGAAGTTTTTCCACAACGCATTGGCACCGACGGTGAAGTCTTTCTCATCCGACGCATCCATATACGCCGTGCTCAGGTTTGCTACCACGCCATTTTCCGGGTCAGCTTTCTGGCCGTCCCAGGTCATTGTCATACCGTAACCATTACGTTTGGACTGATCGACGAATTCGTTTTTATCGTTGGTGTAACCATACGCGTTGTTCACCACGTTGGTTTCCATTGCCGCCGCAACCGAGAAGGCATCCCCCTTCCAGGCAATGATCGGGCGCAGATAGGCAACGTTTTTGTCATTCTCAAGTTCGTTGCCATGATAGTTTTGCTCGGCAAACAGCGCTGAACCGTTTTCCAGCAAGGTATTCAGCTCGAAATACCAGTTGCCGATATTTTTATTCAGCATGATGTTGCCGCCGCTGTCACTACGCCCGCGCCCTTCTTTCATCATGTACACATAGCCATAACCGTCGGCGTACAGGTCGTTGGCGGTATTCCCGGAGTATTCGATGAAAGTATCCTGATTAAGCGGGAACATATCGTAGGCTTCGAAACGACCGATTTTTGCCATCCAGTCTTTTTCCTCACCGAAGAAGAAGGCAGCATCATCAAGATTCATCGAGCCATTCAGGTCAGCCGTTGGCTGTACAGAGAAACCAGAGAACTGGCCATTATCATTACGGCGATAACCATCCAGACCGATTAATAACCGTCCGTTAACATCCCAGCGTTCATTATTTCCCGGTTTCCAGTTTTTATTATCACTGGTTCGCACAGAGGTTAATTGCCCTGTACGACTTGCGCCGTCGACATTAAATTCCACATCGCCATACAGTTTTAAATTATCGAATCCATTAAGTGTTAATAATTTGTCTTTCGATATTCCATCTTTTTTAACTTCAACAGGATTAGCTTCTTTGACGATAGCAATTTCCTGTTCGCGTTTGATGTCCTGATGTTTGAGCTGCTCAATTTGCTTTTCTGCCGTTTCTGCTCGCGTCTCTGCCTGCTGCAGACGCTGTTCGAGTTGCGCCATGCGGGCTTCGAGACTGCTTTGAGACGCCGCGGCGACCGAAGAACCCGAAACGGCAAATCCAACGAACAAGGCCAGCGCTTTAATTTTTGTCATAATAAGATATCCTTTTCACTATAAAATTTAACCGCTGCCTGTCAATTAACAGCGGTGTTTTATTTTTTTTAAAATAGTGCCCAGAGGTATTACGGCGAGGGATGAAGATAGTTTCCGGATTAATACTCTGTCAAAAATAAACTAAAAAAACGTGAAGTGAGAAAGGAAATAACGAAATTCCGCAATTACAGAATCAATAAACGTAAAACGGGAGCCTTTTTTGAGGCTCCCGCTTATTATTCACTAATGAAGTATTCTCTGTGAAAATATTTATTTCATGAATACTTTATATTCAGCCTTTCTTAGGACGGACTTTCGCCGTCAGCCCTTTCAGGAAATAACGCATTACCTGATCGCCGCAAGGACGGTAGTTTTTGTGGCCTTCCTTGCGGAAGAACGCACTCAGTTCGCCTTCGGAGACTTTGAAATCTGCCGCAGTCAGCACGGAAATCATGTCTTCGGTTTTCAGCTCAAACGCCACGCGCAATTTTTTCAGCATGATGTTATTGGTCAGACGCTTTTCTACTTCCGGCGCAGGGAAGCGATCGTCTTTACCACGTTTGAAGGTGATCAGGCCATTAAGGAAGTTTGCCATCACTTCGTCTGGCACTTCCATGTAGCCTTCTTCGTCTTCTTTTTTGAGGTAGCGCGACATCACTTCTGGGCTGACAGGCGTACCGGTCGTTTTAAGGATCTCAATCAACTGACCTTCGCTCAAATCCAGCATGTAGCGCACGCTGCGCAAGACATGGTTATGCATCATAATTCTGTATTCCTGTTAAAAGTAAACCGAGGAAATGCCACCGGGTTTACCCCTACGCACCTCGAAGGCGGGCATTATACAAGAATCTTACAGGATTAGCTGAACTGACGGATCCGCGCAATAAGTGACTCCACATCGCCGATTTGTTGTGCAGTCAGAATGAGTTTTTGTCCGAGGCTCAGCGCGTGGCGCTGGCAATCGGCGCGCATCGCAGCATCTTTAATGGTATCGAGATCGGCGACGTGCGCCAGTCCGATGGTGCGGCGGATCAACTCCGCGCCGCAATACCCGACGGCATCGTGCCAGACTTCCTGCAGGAAAACTTCCGCATAGCCCGGCTCCGCCAGCGTCGGATCCTGGGATTTATCCCGCGCCAGTTGCAGGAAACGCTCCGAGAAGCTCAGCCACAGTTCACGCACATCTTTCAGGCGCTGCTCACGGCCATCTGCCGCTTCACGCACCCCGACCAGTCCCGGCAGGCCACAGTAGTTCAGCAGCAGATTTCCCATTGCCGAACCCGGATCAAATCCCAGCGGGCCGTAATAACCGAATTCCGCGTCGATGGCTTTCAGTTTACCTTCGGCGACAAAAATCGACCCGCTGTGAATATCGCCGTGCAGCAACGCTTCCGCTTTACTCAGGAAACGGTGTTTCAGCGCAGCCACCGCCAGTCGCAGCGGTTTATCCGCACGCAGCGCATCCACTTCCGGCTGCAATACGGCATCAAAATTATTGCGCTCGTGATCGACATACGGATCGGTAAAGAACAGATCTTCGGTGATCTGACACAATTCAGGATTAGTGAAACGGGAAACTTCGGCTTTTTTGGTCTGCGCGTTCTGGAAGAAATCCGAGGTATGGAACAACGTCTGCGCCAGATATTCTCCCAGCTGGGCAGAAGCCTGCGGGTAGTATTTCCCCTGCACCAGCTCGCTACGCCAGATGTGATGATCCGACAGATCTTCCTGCACCATCACCGCCAGTTCTGCGTCGTGATGTAAAACGCTGACCGTATGCTGCGGGCAATACTGACCGTGGATGATCAGGGTTTCTGCTTCAATGCGCGCACGATCTAAAGTCAGCGGCCAGGATTCACCCACACAACGCACATACGGCAGCGCCTGTTTGACGATCACCCGGCTTTTACCCGCAGTATCGCGGATCTTAAACACCAGATTCAGGTTTCCGTCACCGATTTCATCGGCAGTGACCAGGGAGTGCGGATCTGCCACGCCGCCAAACTGACGGGCATATTCAACGGCATCTTTGGCGGTAAATGTGTAGTAGCGCGACATCCTGACCTCTCGAATTCTTTTTTAGCCTTTAAAGCGTTTAGACGTCTATACATCCGTTACTCATGTTGGCAGAATAAGTGACCAGATGCAACCGGGCAACAAGGATTTAACCAATAATGCAAAGCTTCACAACCACCAGTTTACGTATTCGTGAAAACCAGCTGTGGATCCTCGACCAGCAAGCCCTGCCGCAACGGTCTGACTGGCGCGAATGTCGTGACGTCAGCGAACTGGTGGATCACATCCGCACCCTGCGCGTGCGTGGTGCACCCCTGATTGGCTTGTCCGCCAGCCTGCTGCTGGCGCTGCTGGCTGAACGGGGAATGGCGCAGGATGAATTACATCATGCGCTGGACACGCTGCGTGCCTCGCGCCCGACCGCCGTGAATCTGATGAACAATCTCGACCGGATGAAAGCCGCGCTGCAACAACCTGATTACGTGAAGGCGTTATCAGAAGAAGCGTTGCGTCTGGTGGATGAGGACCGGGCATTGTGCGACAGCATTGCCACACATGGCGCTAAGCTGGTCACACCCGGCAGCCGCCTGCTGACCCATTGCAACACCGGCGGGCTGGCAACGGCAGGCGTCGGTACGGCAATCGGGGTGATCCGCCGCGCCCATGAGCAGGGGAATGTAGAACAGGTTTGGGTGGACGAAACCCGTCCGCTGTTACAGGGCGGACGTCTCACCGCCTGGGAACTCGGTGAGCTGGGCATTACTTATCAGCTGATTTGCGATTCGATGGCCGCCAGCCTGATGGCACAAAAGCGCGTCGATGCTATCTGGGTCGGCGCTGACCGCATTGCTGCGAATGGCGATGTTGCCAACAAAATCGGCACTTACAGCCTGGCGGTTTTGGCGAAATATCACGGCATTCCGTTCTACGTCGCCGCACCGCATACCACGCACGATCCGCAATGTCCGAACGGTGCCGCTATCCCCATCGAACAGCGCGCCGCAAGCGAAGTCACCGGCGTTTCCGGCAGTTTTGGTTCCGTACAATGGGCACCGCTGGACGCACAGGTTTATAACCCGGCATTTGATGTGACGCCTGCAGAGTTGATCAGCGGATGGGTGCTGGATGTGGGCGTGGTGACGCCGGATCAGGTTCGGGAAGGGTTCTTCAGACGAGCCTTGCGTTAACCCTCTGGTAAATAATGCAGCGCCTGCAGGCGCTGTTTTTTTGAGCTAATGATAAAGAAAATCCATTAATGTAAGGAAATCGAAAAGCAATATCTGTTAGGATTATCATTAGCCAATTTTAAATTTTACTCTCTTTCAGCGCCGGTATTCCGCGACCGAAAAGGGTAAAAATGGCTATTGAGATAATTCATCGTTTTAAGTGAAATATCTCCTGCTACTTATTGGAATAACATTAAGTCAAATTATTTTAATTTGGCACGAGCAACCTTTGCCCGTTAATAAAAATTAAATTGACAAGGAATAGTAACATGATGAAATCAGTTTTCATTTTGTCGGCAATGATTGCGGCAGGCACATTAACAGGGTGTGCAACAGAATCATCCCGCACGGTTGAAGTTCAGAAAGTCGCTTCTTATAACACGCAATATAATGGCCCCCGCAGTCCGATTTCTGTCGGAAAATTCGATAACCGCTCAAGCTATATGAGTGGCATTTTCTCTGACGGCGTCGATCGTCTGGGCAATCAGTCTAAAACTATTCTGGTGACTGACCTGCAACAAACTGGCCGCTTTAATGTTTTAGACCGCACCAATATGGCTGAAATTAAAGAAGAAGCCGGAATTAAAGGCCAGGCACAAACGCTGAAAGGTGCTAATTACGTCATCACCGGTGATGTGACTGAGTTTGGTCGTAAAGAAGTCGGCGACAACCAGTTGTGGGGCATCCTCGGCCGCGGTAAGCAACAGATCGCTTACGCTAAAGTCAGCCTGAATGTTGTCAATGTTCAGACCTCTGAAGTGGTGTATTCCTCACAGGGCGCAGGCGAGTATTCCCTGTCCAACCGTGAAATTATTGGTTTCGGCGGTACTGCCAGTTATGACTCTACCTTAAACGGCAAAGTGCTGGATTTAGCAATTCGTGAAGCGGTGAATAACCTGGTGAATGGGATCGAAAGCGGCGCATGGCGTCCGGCTAATTAATAATACGGATATTATCAAATGACATTACGTAAAACCCAACGCGCCGTGTTAAAAGGTGGATTTTTTACCCTAGCGTTATTATTAGCGGGCTGTGCAAAACAGGCTGACACATCATTATATAACTGGGATAACTATCAGAAGACCGTTTACCAGTATTATCAGGGTGACAAAGTCGGCCCGGAAGAACAAATCGCGTCATTAAAAGAGTCGATTGAAAAATCCCGTGCAACCGGTAAAGCCGTTCCACCAGGCCTGCACGCCCAACTGGGATTACTTTATGCCAATACCGGTCATACCGATCTGGCATTTCAGGAATTCAATACTGAGAAAAGTTTATTTCCTGAGTCAGCAACCTACATGGATTTCCTGCTGAAAAATAAAGGGAGTGTTAAATGAAACGTTTATTCCTGCTGACCGGTATGGTGCTGACGTTGTTGCTGACAGGCTGCGCGAAAAAAGCGTCTTACGATTACACCGCGTTTAAAGAAAGCAAACCGAGATCGATTCTGGTCCTGCCGCCGGTGAACCATTCGCCGGACGTGAACGCCAGCCACAGCATGCTTTCAACTGTCACGGCACCGCTGGCAGAAGACGGCTTCTATGTCTTCCCGGTGGCTGTCGTTGAAGAAACCTTCAAGCAGAACGGCATAACCGGTGCGGAAGATATTCGTTCAGTCAGCGCCGCCAAACTGCGTGAAATTTTCGGTGCGGATGCCGCGCTTTACATTGATATCACCAGCTACGGCAGCAGCTACATGGTGGTTTCCAGCGAAACCCGTGTCACCGCTAATGCCAAACTGGTGGATTTACGCAATGGCAAAGTGCTGTGGACAGGTAACGCCACTGCCTCTGACAGCGAAAATGACAACAACAACGGCGGGATCATCGGCATGCTGGTTCAGGCTGCGGTGAAGCAAATCTCCAGCACGATTTCCGACAAAGGTCATGATATCGCCGGGCTCACCAGCTACCGTCTGCTGAGTGCATCTCAGACCGACGGCCTGCTGTACGGCCCACGCTCACCGAATTATGGTAAGCAGGTAATGCGTTAAAGGCCTGAAGAAAGCCGTCCCTTGCGGGACGGCTTTCTGGCTTACTTGCCCGGTGCGTTAATGATCACATTAAGAGAGTTGTTGGAAATGCTCCAGCTCCCCTTCCCTTGTGTCAGCGTCGCGCCGGTGACAACGAGAAAGATACAGATGTACCGTTTCATTGTGCGGTCCTTGCAAAGACCGCTTCACGTCAACACCACCGGTGATATCTCCGTGAAAACAAGCGCTAGTCTGCGCCTGCGTTGACGGTCGTTGGACATCCTTTTCTGAAACCGGTGCCCGTTTGCTAAGACGGCGTAAAGGCCCGGCGTCATCATACACGCATTGCCAGGATCCTTGACAAATAAGTTCAAAAAGTAGACTATCCCTCCCGCTAGTCTGCGCTTGCGTTACATCAGTAACGAAGCCCGCTGGAAAGGCCGCTAACCTGACCAGCACAAAAAAACCACCTTTCGGTGGTTTTTTTGTTTCTGCGAGACGTGGCCCCCTTACTCCCCCATCCTCGGATACGCATCCGCAATCTTATCGCCGGTGAAATGCGCCACCCAGCCTTCCGGATTGTCGAACACGCGGATCGCGGTAAATGACGGGGATCCGCCCATGTCAAACCAGTGGCGGGTGTTGGCCGGTACGGAAATCAGATCGTTCTTCTCGCACAGGATCTGGAAAATCTTGCCATTCAGGTGCAGGCAAAACAGCCCCGCGCCTTCAACGAAAAAACGTACTTCATCTTCGCCATGCGTATGCTCGGAAAGGAATTTGGTGCGCAGCACGTCGCGCTGTTCATTGTCCGGACGCATGCTGATCACGTCCCAGCTCTGATAGCCTTTTTCTTCGACCAGTTTATCGATTTCATGCTGATAAGCGGCAATCACGTCCTGCGGTTGCGGGTTCTCACCTAAATCGCGATCAGCCTGCCAGCGCTCAAAGCGCACATCAATTTTGCTCAGTTCGGCAGCAATGGCGTCGCCGTCGCGGCTTTCCCAGACCGGTGCGGAAGGATCCTGGTCACTAAAAATCGTCAATGCACTCATGGTCAACCCTCTTATAAGAATGTTTCTAAGGCTATCTGATCAAAACGATTAACTTGCAGGTGATCGCTGAGCTCGTCAGCGTCATCACGGATCAGCTGACAGGTATGCCAGCCTGCCAGGCGCGCGGCATCGAGTTCCTGACGGATGTCCGATAAAAACAGTAAATCCTGCGGCGGCAGGATCAGTTGCTCGGCGATGTTCTGATACGACTCCGTTTCACGCTTTGCCCCGACGCGGGTGTCGAAATATCCGCTGAACAGCGGGGTTAAATCACCCGCATCACTGTAGCCAAACAGCAGTTTTTGCGCGTCCACCGAACCGGAGGAATACACGCAAAGTTTCAGGCCTTCGGCTTTCCAGCCTTCCAGTTGCGGCGCGACGTCGTCATAGAGATGGCCGCGGAAATCGCCATTCTCATAACCCGTGCGCCAGATGATGCCCTGCAAGACTTTCAGCGACGTCGATTTCACGTCGTTGTCCATGTAGGTAAAAAGCTGTTCGATGAGCGCTTCGACGCTGGCCTGTGGCCGGTCGATTTCAGCGCGTAAGGCGTCCAGCGCCGCTGCGACGTCCGGCTGTTCATGCTCATGACGAAGGAACTCCGCCAGACGCTGGCGGGCGTAAGGGAATAACACCTGATGCACAAAACGGATATCCGTGGTGGTGCCTTCAATATCAGTGACAATAGCGCGGATCATTTAGCCTCCAGCAGGCGACGTTGCAGTTCACATTGGAACAGGAATTCCAGCCCTTCCAGATGGCGGCGCGCTTCGGCCACATCCCGTCCCCAGCAGGTCAGCCCGTGGCCGCGCAGCAGAAAACCATACTGCAACGGCGCGTGCTCTGACGAGGCAATAATCTTCTGCGCCAGCGCAGGAATATCCTGGCTGTTGTCGAAGATCGGGATCACCACCTGATCAAGGTGCGAGGTCTGGCCACTGAGCGATTTTTGCATCTCGTAGCCTTCCAGCACCAGCGCGCCGCTGCGCTCAACCCGCGATAACACGGTCGAGTTGACCGAATGGGTATGCAGCACCGCGCCTGTTTCAGGATAGCGGGAATACAGCATCGTGTGCAGCCCGGTTTCCGCCGAAGGACGACGACCACCCGGCGCAAGGCCGCTTTCCAGTTCCACCAGCAGGAAGTCTTCTGCGGTCAGTGATCCTTTGTCTTTTCCTGATTCGGTGATCAGGCAATGGGCATCGCCTTCGCGTACAGACATATTACCGCCCGTCGCCGGGCTCCAGCCCTTCTGACCAATCCAGTGACAGGCCGCCAGCAGCGCGCCCAGTTGCAAATTCTCTGTCATTTTTATCCTGTAAAACCGGTGCGTTGAGGGACTGAGTTTGGCGTGAAACAGCGATATATAAAAAGTTAAGTGCCTTAGACCGAATTGGCATTTAGCCATCTAAGCGTCTCGATTGCCAAATATTAACATCGTGTTATATTGTCAGCAACATCGCTATTTGCACACCTGACGCCTGTCAGGTCAACGGTCCAGGAGTATTGACCCGCCATGAGCACAGCAGCATTGATCCCCGAAAGTAAACTTCCTGCCTTAGGCACCACGATTTTCACCCAAATGAGTGCTCTGGCGCAGAAACACAATGCGATTAACCTGTCGCAGGGTTTTCCTGACTTCGACGGCCCGCAATATCTGAGGGATCGTCTGGCGTATCACGTCAGTCAGGGTTCGAACCAGTACGCTCCGATGACCGGCACCGCGCCACTGCGTGAAGCGATTGCCGCGAAAACCGAACTGATTTACGGCTATGCGCCGGACGCCAACACCGACATCACCATCACAGCGGGCGCGACCGAATCACTGTATATCGCCATCACCGCGCTGGTGTCGAAAGGTGATGAAGTGATTGCTTTTGATCCGAGCTATGACTGTTACGCCCCGGCGGTGGAACTGGCGGGCGGCGTGATGAAACGCATTCAGCTACAGCCGCCGGAATTTAAAGTGAACTGGGCGGAATTCGCCGATCAGATCACTGACCGCACGAAGCTGGTGATCATCAACACCCCGCATAATCCGTCGGCCACGGTCTGGAGCGACAGCGACGTCGAACAACTCTGGCAGACCATTGCGGATAAGCACATTTTCGTGCTGAGCGATGAAGTGTACGAGCACATTTGCTTTGCACCGCAAGGTCACGCCAGCGTGCTGCGTCATCCCGAATTGCGTCAGCGTGCTATTGCGGTGTCATCGTTCGGCAAGACTTATCACATGACAGGCTGGCGCGTAGGTTACTGCATCGCACCGGCGATTATCAGTGCCGAACTGCGCAAGGTTCATCAGTATCTGACCTTCTCCATCACCACGCCGGTTCAGCTGGCGCTGGCGGATATGCTGCGTGAAGCGCCGGAACACTGGCAGGAATTACCGGCCTTTTATCAGGCCAAGCGCGACCGTCTGGCGCAGGGGCTGGCGAACAGCCGTCTGAAAGTGTTACCCAGTCAGGGCACCTATTTCCTGCTGGTCGACTACAGTGACGTGTCCGATTTAGACGACGTGGCATTCTGCCACTGGCTGACTGAACATGTCGGCGTAGCGGCCATTCCGATGTCGGTATTCTGCGCCGCACCTTTCCCACATAAACTGATCCGGCTGTGCTTCGCCAAACAGGAAGCCACGCTGGACGCTGCCGCGGAGCGCCTGTGTCAACTTTAAAACTGTCCGTACTGCAACAGCCGCTGGTGTGGCTGGACGGCGAGGCAAACCTCGCGCATTTCGACGGCCTGCTCGGTGCGCTGACCGGCCGTGACCTGATTGTGTTGCCTGAAATGTTTACCACCGGTTTTGCCATGCAGGCACCGGGCAGCGCGCTGCCGGAATCGCGTGTGGTGCAATGGCTTCAACAATGGGCAAAACAACTCGGTGCGATGATCGGTGGCAGTGTGGCGCTGAGCACCACGGAAGGCGCGGTGAACCGTTTCCTGCTGGTTGAGCCGCAGGGCAACGTGCATTTTTACGATAAACGTCACCTGTTCCGCATGGCCGGTGAACACAATTATTATGTGCCCGGAAAACGTCGTGAAATCGTCGAATGGCGCGGCTGGCGTATTTTGCCGCAAGTCTGTTACGACCTGCGTTTCCCTGTGTATTCACGCAATCGTCAGGATTACGACCTGGCGCTTTACGTCGCCAACTGGCCTGCCCCACGCAGCCGTCACTGGCAGACATTGCTCGCCGCCCGTGCCATCGAAAATCAGGCGTATGTTGCCGGTTGCAACCGCGTCGGCCATGACGATAACGGTCATTATTACAGCGGCGACAGCCTGATCATTAATCCGCAAGGTGAAGAACTGGCGCGGGCAGAACCGGGTTCGGCGATGATTATTGAGGCCGAATTATCACTGGAAGCGTTACAGGATTACCGCGAAACTTTCCCCGCCTGGCGCGATGCCGATACCTATTTGTTGCATGACTAAAAATTGTTACATGACAAAAAAATGCCCCGGACTTTTCAGCCGGGGCATTTTTTATTCGACAGTGGTGATTAATTCCCGCCGATAAAGTCCGCCTTACCAATATCCACGCCCAGGTGGCGCAGAATGTTGTAGGCGGTAGTGATGTGGAAATAGAAGTTCGGCACGGCAAAGACGGTGACGTAGCTGTGCGCGGTGAATTTCAGTTCATGGTTTCGGCCTTTCACCACGATCTCGCGGGATTCATCGCCTTCCAGTTTCGCGACATCCACGCTTTCAATAAAGCGCAGCGTTTTGGCGATACGTTCCTGCAACTGGGCAAACGTCACTTCATTATCTTCCATCGCCGGTGCGGCAATGCCCGACAGACGGGCAATTGCGCCTTTCGACATGTCACTGGTGATTTGCACCTGACGCGCCAGCGGATACATATCTTCGGCCAGACGGGTATTCAGGACTTCTTCTTCTGATTTTCCGTTTTCTTTTGCCCATGCAGCGCCCTTTTCCAGCAAGGCTGAAAGATTCTTTAATCCACGAACAAACTGTGCTGCCGTACTGCCATAAAGAGATGCTGACATGATGCTTCCTTAGTGAATGAAGTGTTAGAACAACCGGCGCTACACTAGCGCGTTCCGTTCTAAACAGCGTGACGTTTTATAGCAATGAAGTGTGACGAAATGCGGGTTTGCGACACATCTCTCTCTTTTTGTCAGCGCATGTAAACACATCCCTGTGTGGATCAATTCTTGCATTCAATATCCCCGCAAAAACATCTGACAGAGGACCACTGATGACCATCACCTTTATTGCACACTCCACGCCCGAACCTGCGTTGTACGGCGCGATGGCAGCGATACTTGCTGAACTCCGCGCGTTGCCGCTGTGTCACTTTCCCGTCAGTCATGATGCACAACGTTACCCGAATGCCCGTCAGCACGTCACGGCGCAGGGACACGCACTGACCAGCGGGCTGGTGTGGCTTGAGCGCCTGACCGGGCGCGGTGCGGGTGAAGAAACTGGCCTTGAATCCCTGATTTATCGGGCACTTAAAGAAGATATCGTCGTACCATTGCGTGAGCCTTTATCCGCGGGTCTGGCGGCACAAATCGCTGAACACGGCATAGAAACTGAGTCACTGACCGTGGTGCGCAATCAGGATAAATTCCAGCTGGAAGATTGCGCGACCGGCAAAATTCGCAGTAACGGCTGGGGGCGCGATGCCTTCGGGCGCTGGGCGTTAGGCTCCGTTTCGCAGCCGGTGATGCGGGCAGGAAAAACACTGCGCGTGGCGCTGGTGGGCGATTTTGCCGAGCAACGCGACAGCTATCCGGCGATGCTGGCTGCACTGGGAGACGCCGCCGATGCACTGGCAATGAACATTGACGTGGTGTATGTGACAGCGGCGTTACTTGGCAGCCAGCTCGACTGCACGCTTTTCGACGTCGACGGCATTATTTTACCGGGCGCAACGTTAACGCAGGGCGATCATCAGGCCAGCGCGCTGGCGACTGCCGCCTGGGCACTGGAAAACCGCACGCCGGTGCTGGGCATCAATCAGGGAATGCATCAGATGGTGACGGCGCTGGGCCAGAAAGTGCTCGGACAGGATCGGGTGGTGATGCACGGCCCGTCAACGCTGGGCAGTCTGCAAACCGGTTTGCCGCTCGCCGAGCACGCGCAGCCACGTCCGGGGAATCATACGGTCATCACCCGCAGCGGCAGCCTGCTGGCCAATAAAATGGGCGATGCGTTTACGCTGCGCTATAACCAGCGCCGCTATCTGAATCCGCATTTACTGGCAGAACTGGAAAGTACGGGATTGCGCATTACGGGGTATGACGAAAGCGGGGAACAGGCGCAGGTGGCAGAGCTGGACAATCATCCGTTCTTTCTCGGCGTTCAGGGACAACCGGAACTGATGTCACGTCGCGAGCGCCCGCATCCGCTGCTGATGGCGTTTTTGCAACAGGTGCGTCAGGGCAATCGTGACCGGGATGTCAGCCACGCGGCGCTGACCCAAAGCGTGCGGTTAAAGCATCCGCACCTGCTGATGGGCTGAATGACAGAAAGGTCTAACTGCCGCGATACGTTGAATAAGAATAAGGACTGATCAGCAGCGGCAGATGGTAATGATCCTGCTCACCGTCGATCACCACATCAATGATCGCCGAGTGATACAGCGTTTCGCGCCCCGTTGCCGTGAAATACGCGCCAATATCCGCACACAACCGGTAATGCCCGGAAGCCACCGGTTCCGGCGTTAATTTTGCGGCGCGGCCATCGGCATCGGTTTGGGTTTCGCTGATAAGCGTGATGTTCCGCCCTTCAAGGCTTTCCAGCCAGACGCGCACATTGGCCGCGGGCTGGCCCAAAGACGTATCAAGAATATGGGTGGTGATGCGTGTCATAACGGGAATATCTCCTTTAAACGCAGCAGGGTAATTTCTTTGAGTTGTTGCGCCGTTTCCTGATCTTCAGCGTCCGGTGAATTCTTCAGGCGTCGTTGCAGATTATCCAGAATCTCCTCTGAACTGCGCCCTTTCGCGCGGATCAGAAACACCCGTCCGAAACGTTGCTCATAACGCAGGTTGCCGTCATGCAGCGCATCGATCACTGCCTGCTGGCTGATATTGAGCGTCGCCTGTTCGCCACGGGAAAGCTGCGCTTCTTTACTGGCTCCGCTGGCGCGTTCGCCGATACGCGGATGTGCCGACAGCGCCTGAGTAATATCTTCCGGTTGCCAGTTTTCGCAGGCCGCTTCCGCGCGGCGCAATACGTCTTCCACAGAAGCATAAGGGCGTCCGTCACTGACAGTTTTCGCCCACGAAGGGATATTCACCAGCGGGCGCAACAGGGCAACGGCTTCAAATTCGGATAGCGCATTGAATCTGGATAACGAGCCGGATCCTTCGAAAGTCATAAATGTCCCTCAGCAAAACTCAGCACCGTATTGATATACGCCTGCACCGCGTAAGCTACGTCGCCGGTGGTGACAGATTCATCGGGATGATGGCTGATGCCGTCTTTACAGCGCACAAACAACATGCCGACCGGCCAGCATTCAGCCATGGCAATCGCATCATGCCCTGCCCCGCTTGGCAATGACATCGCCTGTCCCTGCAGGTGTAGAACGCTCTGACTCAGACGATGCTGCAAACCGGCATTACATTCCGTCGCGCTGATGCCGTAAAACTGTTCGGCAGCGAACGTCAGGCCGCGCCGTGCGGCGATATCCCGACCTTTCGCCAGCAGCGTTTCCAGCAGCGCAGAGAGATCATCATCACGCGGACCGCGTACATCCAGCGACAGCTTCACCTGACCCGGAATGACATTCACCGCGCCCGGCAGACATTCCAGGGTGCCGACCGTCGCCACCAGATTACGGCCGGTGGCAGTAGTGATGCTTTCAATCGCCAGCGTCCATTCAGCGGCGGCGGTCAGGGCGTCCTGACGCTGCCCCATCGGCACGGTTCCGGCATGACCTGCGTGACCGGTGAATTCGCAATTAAGGCGACGCGCACCGTTAATCGCCGTGACCACGCCGAGCGGCACATCCGCCGTTTGCAGGCACGGGCCTTGTTCGATATGCAATTCAAGATACGCGCAGAAATCGCTGACCGCGCGCTGTGACGCACCGATCTTCAGCGGCTCCAGCCCGGCACTCTGCATCGCCTGTGCCACCGAAATCCCCTGCGCGTCCTGACGTTCCAGCCAGTCCGCCGGCCAGGTGCCGGTCAGCCCGCGGCTGCCCAGCAGCGTGATACCAAAACGCGTCCCTTCTTCATCGCAGAACCCGACAATTTCCACCGCCATCGGCAAACGGATGCCGTTGTGATGCAAATGCGCCACCACTTCCAGCGCGGTCAGCACGCCCAGCGGGCCGTCATAACGCCCTGCATTACGCACGCTGTCGAGATGTGAGCCAAGCAGGATGGCGGGAGCCGAAGCGTCCAGCCCTTCGTAGCGCCCGCAGATGTTGCCGACGCTGTCCTGCCAGACGCGCATACCGGCTGCTTCCATCCATCCGCCCACGACCTGATTGGCCTGCAAATGTTCGGCCGAGAGATACACGCGGGTCAGCTGACCCGGCGTTTCACTGATGGCGGCGAGTGCATCGCAGCGCGCCATCACCCGTTCAGCAGCACGTTTTGCGCTGTCGGAAACCGCAGCCAGCGTAAAGGCTTCTGCCATTACTGACCTCCTGCGTAGTGATCCCAGGCGGCCTGCGCCCCTGCGCCGTATTTCGACGCATAGCCGAGACGGTTAAGCACCGCTTCCAGCGCCACCAGCGTCTGCAACACGCAGTCTTTACGCGCGTTGTAACCCATGGTGCCGATACGCCAGATTTTCCCGGCCAGCGGGCCAAATGACGTGCCGATTTCAATGCTGAAATCGTTAAGCATCATCTGGCGCACCTGTTCGCCGTGAACGCCCTGCGGAATGACCACGCCGAGCACGTTATTCATGCGGTTATTCAGGTCGCCGAACACTTCCAGCCCCATGCCCTGAATCCCTGCCAGCAGTGCGCCGCCGTGCAGTTTGTGGCGGGCGATACCGGTATCGAGCCCTTCTTCCAGAATGATGCGCGCACATTCGCGTGCCGCAAATAACATGCTGGTGGCTTCGGTATGGTGGTTCAGACGCTCCGGCCCCCAGTAATCCATGATCATGCCAAGATCGAAATAGTTGGAGTAGATCATCTCCTCATCGCCGTCGGCGTGGTCGGCGGTACGGATACCTTCTTCCACGCATTTACGGCGGCGGATTTGTTCTTCAAAGCGCGGGCTGATGGTCACGGGCGAGCTGCCGGAAGGACCGCCGAGGCATTTTTGCAAACCGGCAGACACTGCGTCTAAACCCCAGGCGTCGGTTTCCAGCGGGTTGCCGCCGAAGGACGCCGTGGCATCGGAATAGAACAACACGCCGTGACGGCGGCAGATTTCACCCAGTTGCTCCAGCGGCTGCAACATGGTGGTGGACGTATCGCCCTGCACGGTCAGCAACCAGCGCGGTTTCACGGATTTAATCGCATCTTCGATTTGCTGCGGATCAAACACTTCGCCCCACGGCGCTTCGATGGTGTGAACTTCAGCGCGACAACGACGGGCAATTTCACACAGCAGATGACCGAAACGACCAAACACCGGCACCAGCACTTTGTCGCCCGGACGGATACCGGAAAGCAGCACGGCTTCGATCCCGGCGCGCGAGGTGCCGTCGATCAGCAACGTCCACGGGTTTTCGGTTTTATACAGCGCACGGTACAGCGCCATCACTTCGTTCATGTAGCCGGTCATCACCGGATCATATTGTCCGACCAGCTGGCTCGCCATTGCCCGCAGCACGCGCGGATCGGCATTGATGGGCCCCGGCCCCATCAGCAGACGGCTTGGCGGGTTGATTTGTCCGGGAGAGATGAAATTTGACATAGTTAATCCTTTACGATGTTAGCTTGCGGCAGCCTCAGTAAGGCCGCGTACGGATGCTATAAATTGTTTTAACTCCGGCGTTTGCGGATTGGCAAACAGCGCCCGGCTTTCGCCCTGTTCCCACACGGTGCCCTGATGCATAAACACCACGCGGTCGCCCACTTCGCGGGCAAAATTCATTTCGTGCGTCACCAGTACCAGCGTCATGCCTTCTTTCGCCAGTTGCTCGAGCACTTTCAATACTTCGCCGACTAATTCCGGATCCAGCGCCGAGGTGATTTCATCACACAGCAGCACTTTCGGGTTCATCGCCAGCGCACGGGCAATCGCCACACGTTGCTGCTGGCCGCCGGAAAGATTCGACGGGTAATAATCCATGCGATCCGCCAGCCCGACTTTCGCCAGCATCTGCGCGGCCAGTTCACTGCATTCGGCGGCGGACTTTTTCAGCACGCGCCGTGGCGCCAGCATGACGTTTTCCAGCGCGGTCATGTGCGGAAAAAGATTGAAGCTCTGAAACACCATACCGACCGAACGGCTGATGTCACGCGCCTGGGAATCGCGGTCAGTGATGGTCATGCCGCCCAGTTTGATGCTGCCTTCCTGATAGCCTTCCAGCCCGTTCATGCAGCGCAACAGCGTGCTTTTGCCTGAACCACTGCGGCCGATGATCGAAATCACTTCGCCGCTGTCGATATCCAGATCCACGCCTTTCAGCACGTGGTTCTGACCGTAATATTTCTGAACCTGATTGATGGTGATCAGTGGCATTACTGTTTCTCTCCACGCAATGATTTTTCTAAATGCTGACTGTAACGGGACAGCGGATAGCACATCAGGAAGTAGCCCAGCGCCACTAATCCAAACACTTTGAACGGCTCATACGTCACGTTGTTCAGCATGGTTCCGGCTTTGGTCAGTTCGACAAAACCGATAATCGACGCCAGCGCGGTGCCTTTCACCACCTGTACGGAAAACCCGACGGTCGGCGCAATGGCAATCCGCAGCGCCTGCGGAGTAATGACACGCCATAACGTCTGACCGAAATTCAGGCCGAGGCAGCGCGACGCTTCCCACTGGCCTTTCGGTAAAGCGGCAATACTGCCGCTCCAGATATCTACCAGATACGCGCTGGTATACAGCGTCAGCGCCAGCGCGGCAGCCGTCCACGGGCTGACGTTGATACCAAACAGGCCAAGCCCGAAGAAGGCCAGGAACAGCTGCATCAGCAGCGGCGTACCCTGAAACAGTTCAGAATACAGACGCACAAAACGCGTCGGCCAGCGGCGCCTGGTCAGGCGCATAAACAACAGCGGCAGAGTCACCAGCGTGCCGCCGATAAACGCGGTCAGCGACAACAGCAACGTCCAGCGCGCCGCCAGCAGGAGATTGCGCACAATGTCCCAGTCAGTGAAGGTCATCATCAGTTTTCACTCCCAAAGACACGGCGTCCGGCCAGCAGCAGCAACTGACGCATCGCCACCGACAACAGCAAATAGAACAACGTGGTGACCAGATACACTTCGAAACTGAGGAAGGTGCGTGACTGAATTAAGTTCGCAGCAAACGTCAGTTCCTCAAAAGACACCTGCGATACCACGGAAGATCCGAGCATCACGATAATGCACTGGCTGACCAGCGACGGATAAATGCGTTTCAGCGACGGCGGCAGCACAATGCGCAGGAACGTCTGACTGCGCGTTAGTCCCAGCACGCGTCCGGCTTCCCACTGGCCTTTCGGCGTCACCTGAATACCGGCGCGGATAATCTCGGTGCTGTACGCGCCGAGGTTAATCAGCATCGCCAGCAGCGCCGCTTCACCGGCGGTCATTTTCAGGCCAATGGCTGGCAGGCCAAATACAATGAAAAACAGCTGCACCACAAACGGCGTATTACGGATGGCTTCGACATAAATGCCCCAGACTGTCCGCAGAATTTTATGGTTGCCGCAGCGGATGGCCGCGCCGCAAACTCCTATCGCGACACCGCCAACCGTTGCCAGTACCGTCAGCTCAATGGTGGTCCATAATCCGGCCAGCAGTTCCGGCATATAAGGCCACAGCGCGCTAAAGTTAAGCTGATAGGTCATGAAAAATCTCCGTCAAAACCCTGCTCACGCGCCGATTGATGCCGGCAGCGGTGCCTTCATCCATTTTTCAGACAGCGTATTCAGTGTCTTGTCTTTGATGCCTTCGGCGATCAGTTCATTCACTTTGTCTTTCAGTGCCGGTTCGTCTTTACGCAGACCGACATAGCACGGCGAGTCTTTCAGCATCACTTTGGAAACCGGCGCTTTGGCCGGATTCATGCGGGCTACCGCCGCCACCACCAGGTTACCGGTGGCGATGTATTCCACCTGACCGGACAGGTAGGCCGACAGCGTGGTGTTGTTGTCTTCGTAACGCTGAATTTTGGCATCTTTCGGTGCCACATCGGTCAGCGCCAGATCTTCCACCGCGCCACGGGTCACGCCGATGGTTTTACCGGACAGTTCTTTCAGATCCGACAGTTTGTCACCCTGCGCACCAAACACGCCGAGGAAGAACGGTGCGTAAGCTTTGCTGAAGTCGATGACTTTTTCGCGCTCGGCGTTTTTGCCGAGGCTGGAAATCACCAGATCGACTTTATCCGTTTGCAGATAAGGCACGCGGTTGGCGCTGGTGACCGGCACCAGTTGCAACTTAAGTTTCATCTTATCGGCCAGATAATGCGCCATGTCGATGTCATAACCTTCCGGCTGCAAATCCTTGCTCACCGAACCAAACGGCGGGAAATCCTGCGGAACAGCCACGCGCAGCACGCCACGCTTCTGAATATCCTGCAACTGATCGGCCATAACATTCGATGCCTGAAGCACCAGCATTGCCGCACCTGCCCATGCCAACAACCGTTTGTTCATGTTCATAGATTATCTCCGGTGAAAAGTTTTTGGAACGATAGATTCTTATATTTAAAACTTTGCAACGAATGTGCCAAAAATGACCCGGCAGAAAAAATGTGCGCAAAGTCACGATATGACAAGGAATTAGCGACTCAGCGAAGTAAGCAGAGGGGATTTTTTTGCCCTAAATCAGGGCAAAAAGCGAGAAAGGTTGAAAACTCTGATGCACCGTAATTGTGCGAAAGCACCAGAAAAGCGCTGAGTTTGTCCCTGAATCGGGAATCAGCGCTGCTCCAGCTCATCCAGATCGTTATACAAATCGCTTATCTGATGAATGCGCTGACGGCCTGACGCGAGCATATCGTGCAACAACGCATTGCTGAGTAAATTCGCCAGGCTCATGGCAGATGAATAACTGTCGAACGCCGACACGCTGTCGAGCGGCGCGGCCAGATGCCAGGTGGCGAGCGGAATAAGTGTCTGCGCCTGCGGCTCGCAAATCAGTAAAACCGGCACATCAAGTGACTGTAATTGCGTGAGAATCGCCTTCGCCATGCGGGGACGACGACGGAAAGCAACGAAAATCACCACGTCCTGCGCGGTGAGATCCACCAGTTCTTCCGCCAGCGTTTGCCCCGGCTGCGGCATCATCATCACGCCAGCACGCACCTGAATCAGTTGCTGACGCAGGTGCAGCGCCACCGGATAACTGTTACGAAAACCCAGCAGACGTACCTGCCGCGCCTGACTCAGGGCGGTGATCAGCGCGCCAAACTGTGCGCCATCAATCTGATTAATCCACTGCGTCAGGTTAGCCATTTCCTGTTTATAGTGCCGTGATAACAAGGTGTTACCTTGCACCGCGTCACGGCTGTCGGTCAGCGGCATGCCACTCTGGCGCAGGGTGCGCATTTCATCGCGCATATCGCGATAACTCGGGTAACCAAGACGTTTAAACAGGCGGCTGACCGTGGCCTTCGACACGCCGCTGAGCCGCGCCAGCTCTGCGCTGTTGTAGCTCATCAGGTCATCAATGCTGGCAAAAATAAAGTCGGCCACCCGCTGTTCCTGCGGCGTGAGTTCTGCGTAATGGTCACGCAGACGTTCATCAATCTGTTTCATCTCCGTCCCTTTTGTAACCAATGTTTCAGTAAATCAGCGGAACATACCATGCACTATGCTTGCCAATGCAAGCTAAATTATGAGTGAAAGTCTGAAGGTTTTGCCGATGTGGAACACCTCTTGCTTAACTTAATCCCTGCACGCCCTCATCCCTGCATGCGCGGGCAACATAAAAAAAGCGTTTCAAAAAGGACATCGCATGATTAACAGTAACAGCGCACCGCTGGGCATGGCGGTTACACCTCATCATCTGGCGAGCCAGAGTGCGCTTGCGGTATTGCGTGAAGGCGGCAATGCCATCGAGGCAATGGTGGCGGCGGCCGCCACCATTGCCGTGGTCTATCCGCACATGAACGGACTGGGCGGCGACGGTTTCTGGCTGATTGTGCCCCCGCAGGGCAATCCGGTGGCGATCGACGCCAGCGGTGCCGCCGGTTCGCTGGCCTCTCTCGATTTCTACGCCGGTGAAACGCACATTCCGCACCGCGGCCCGAAAGCGGCGCTGACGGTCGCAGGCACCGTCGGCGGCTGGCAGGAAGCGCTGAATGTATCGGCTGAATTCGGCGGCGAGCAAAAACCGCTTTCGCGCCTGCTGCGTGACGCCATCCGTTACGCTGCGGACGGCATTCCGGTGACCGCCTCGCAGGAAGCCGCCACCCGCGCCAAGCAACATGAACTGAAAGATTTCCGCACCTTCGCCGATGTTTTTCTGCCTAACGGCGACGTGCCGCGCGCCGGGAACCGTTTCACCCAGCCGCAACTGGCGCAGACGTTATCGATGCTGTGCGAAGACGGGCTGAACAGTTTCTATCGCGGTGAACTGGCCGACAATATGGCCGCCGACATGGAAAAGCTCGGTATGCCGGTCACCCGCGCCGATCTTGCTGCTTACAAGCCGCAGCGCCGTGTGCCGCTGCGCCTCAAACACAGCAAAGGCGAAATCTACAACCTGACGCCACCGACGCAGGGGCTGGTTTCGCTGGCGATCCTCGGCCTGACTGACCGCCTGCCGCTGGAAACCATGGATGAAAGCGCGACGATCCACAGCATTGTCGAAGCCACCAAACTGGCGTTCGGCCTGCGCGACCGCTTTATCACTGATCCACGCATGATGACGCAGGACGCGCAGAGCCTGCTGGATCCGCAGTATCTCGATGCCCTCGCCACCCGCATCAAACCGCACAGCGCCGCCGACTGGGGCAAAGGTAAAGGTCCGGGCGATACCGTCTGGATGGGCGTGATGGACAGCAGCGGGCTGGCGGTATCATTTATCCAGAGTATTTATCACGAGTTCGGCAGTGGTGTAGTGCTGCCGGGCAGCGGCGTGTTGTGGCAAAACCGCGGCGCATCTTTCAGCCTCGATGCCAGCCATTTACTGGCGCTGGCACCGGGCAAGCAACCGTTTCATACCCTCAACCCCGCCGCCGCACGTTTATACGACGGGCGCACCATGGTTTACGGTTCGATGGGCGGCGACGGTCAGCCGCAAACCCAGGCCGCCGTGTTTATCCGCCATGTGGTGCAGGGTCAGTCTTTGCAGCAGGCGATCAGCGGTCCGCGCTGGCTGCTGGGGCGGACGTGGGGAGAAAGTTCGGATTCACTGAAACTGGAAGGCCGTTTCGCCTATCCGACGCAGGCCGGGCTGAGACAGCGCGGTCACGACGTCGAACTGTTGCCGGATTTCAGCGAAGCCGTCGGCCACGCCGGTGCGATTGTCCGCCATACCAACGGCATGTTTGAAGGTGCCTCCGACCCGCGCAGCAACGGCAGCGCCGCCGGATTTTGATCAGAGTTCGCTCATGAGAATTGATAAGGAAGCAGCATGAAAAATACCCCCGCAGCGACCGACTGGGCCGCTTATATCCGCCAGATGGAAAGCGTGCTGGCGCTGGAACTCGACGACACCCGTCGTCAGGAATTGCTGGTGCAGTTCAGCCGTATCGCGCAAATGGCACAACCGCTGATGGATTTACCGCTCGATTCGCGACTGGAAATTGCCGGGGTGTACAGAGCATGAAGAGTGTATCGCGCATGAAATCGTTTGATAGCTTTACCATCAGTCAGTTACATCAGGCGATGGCGCAGGGCGAAATCTCAGCGACAGAAATTGCGACGTCCACGCTGGACGCCATTGAACAGGCTAATCCGGTCATCAACGCGTATACGCATATCACCCGCGAACGTATGTTACGTGAAGCAGCAAAAGTGGATAAAACCCGCGCAAGCGGTGCCGCACTTGCGCCTCTGGCAGGCATCCCTTATGCGGTGAAAAACTTGCTGGATGTGGCCGGTGAAGTAACGCTGGCAGGCGCAAGCCTCAACAGCAGCAACGCTGCCGCACGCCACGATGCGTGGACGGTTTCACGCCTCGCAGCACAAGGCGCGATGCTTTCCGGCATGCTGAATATGGATGCTTACGCTTACGGCTTCACCACTGAAAACAGCCATTACGGTGCCACCCGTAATCCACGGGATCTGGCGCGTGTCGCCGGAGGATCTTCCGGCGGTTCCGCCGCCGCCGTGGCTGCTGGACTGGTGCATTTCACACTCGGCAGCGACACCAACGGCTCGATCCGCGTGCCGGCCTCATTGAGCGGTATTCTCGGCCTGAAGCCGACCTTCGGACGAATTTCACGTCGCGGCAGCCAGCCGTTTGTCGCCAGCCTCGATCATATCGGCCCGATGGCGCGATGCAGCGAAGATCTTTCGCAGGTCTATGACGCGATTCAGGGCACGGATCCGCAAGATCACTTCCAGGCAGATAAGCCCGTTACCGCGACGTTTTCGCAGCTCGGACGCGGCCAGCAGGGGTTGCGCACTGCGGTGCTGGGCGGATATTTTTCTACCTGGTGCGACGACCACGCCAAAGCAGCGGTGCGTCAGATTGCGCAGGCTCTGGAAGCGCAGGAAGAAGTCGTGATGCCGCAGGCCGAAATGGCGCGTTCAGCGGCGTTTATCATCAGTGCTTCTGAAGGCGGTAATCAGTATTTGCCAAAACTGCGCAGCATTCCGGAGCAGTTTGAGCCATTATCCCGCGAGCGTTTACTGGCCGGTGCGATGATCCCGGCGGCGTGGTACGTCCAGGCACAGCGTTTTCGTCAGCATTTTCAGGAACAAATCTTGCCCCTGTTCGATCACTGGGACATTCTGATCGCCCCTGCCACGCCATGCCCGGCAACACTGATTGGTCAGGACACAATCAGAATTAACGGTCAGGATCTGCCAACCCGTGCCAATATGGGCATGCTGACGCAGCCGATTTCGTTCCTCGGTTTACCGGTGGTCACGGTGCCGGTCACGACATCAACCGGTCTGCCGATTGGATTACAACTGATTGCGCCGCCGTGGCGCGAAGACCTGTGCCTGCGCGCTGCACGGGCGCTGGAATTACAGGGAATAGTGAACGTCAGCAGTTCTCCGGTGATGCCTGCGTAAAAACCTGCATCTCCGTTTTCCAGGGTGAAGTAAAAGAGTAAAGAGACGAATCATGAAAACTGAACATATCGACCGCCCGGCGATCCTTGCCGAAATGAATGCGGCGTTTTATCGCTATGAACAGGCGCTGATCACCAACGATACCGCCGTCCTCGACGAACTGTTCTGGCACGATCCGCGTACCGTGCGCTACGGTGCGGGCGAAAATCTTTACGGCATCGAAGCCATCCGCGCGTTCCGCTCAGCGCGTTCCTCACAAGGTTTAAACCGGGATCTGGTCAACACCACCATCACCACATTTGGCGATGACATGGCAGTGGCCAGCACGGAGTTTCGCCGTGAAGGCACCGACAAAATCGGGCGTCAGCAGCAGACGTGGGTGAAGATGGCGAGTGGATGGAAGATTGTGGCAGCCCATGTGAGTCTGATGGTTTGACCGAACCAATGGGCGGTTCAGCTTTGGAAAGCTGAGGAAACTGTTCTTTTCCAGGAATGGACGGTGACAATTTCGGTTCCCACCGAGGGGAAATCTGAACGGTGATAATTTCGGTTTCTCAATAACAGCGATCACTTATCGCGCTGCGCCGAAACCGCCCAAAAGGGGCCAGGACGGGCCCCTCTTGGATCTCCCACGTCTTTTAACTGCATGCTATCGCTCGCTGGCTATGTTTCAGCAACCACCGTGACAGGCTGGAAATCTTGCCGCTACGCGGTTCCCTCTCTCGGTCCTGAAGCCTCAGGTCTTCAGGACGCTCCGTTCAGCAAGATTTCTGAATCGCCCGCACCATCTTAAAATTAACGGCAGACTGTTTTTCATCTTTTAGAAAAGTGGATTGGCGTGCTCAAAATTCAGCTGAACGGAGCGGCTTCAAGACCTATGGCTTGAAGACCGAGAGAAGGTAGTGCGAAGCACCTGGATTTTCGCCACCCACTGAAGCAACAGAACATGTCCGTCGTGCCCGCGACAGCGCGCAGTGAAAAAGCGCGGGAGTCCAGAGGGCGCGCGCTTACGCGTCCTCTGGGCCAGTTTGGGCGGCGAGCCCAAGGTTTTGAATTTCGGGATTAAACACCGAAATGTTTAACCCAATGGTCGGCAATATCCTGCCGCTTACAAACCCATACGCGATCATGCGATTCGACGTAATCGAGAAACCGCTGTAAAGCGCGAAATCTCCCCGGGCGACCGAGGATCCGACAATGCATCCCGATCGACATCATTTTCGGCGATGTTTCGCCCTCTTCATACAACACGTCAAACGTGTCTTTCAGATAGGTATAAAACTGCTCGCCGGTATTGAACCCCTGCGGGGAGGCAAACCGCATGTCGTTGGTTTCCAGCGTGTATGGGATCACCAGATGCTGTTTCGTTTCGCCATTTTCCAGTTTCACCGTCGTCCAGAACGGCAGGTCATCACCGTAATAATCGCTGTCATACTGGAATCCGCCAGACTCCGCGACCAGCTGGCGGGTGTTCGGGCTGTCGCGGCCTGTGTACCAGCCGGACGGCGCTTTGCCGAACAGGTCGCGCAGCACGGTGATGGCTTTTTGCATGTGCTCCGACTCTTCGGCTTTGCTCATGTTCTGATAGTGGATCCAGCGCCAGCCGTGGCTGACAACGTCGTAATCCGCCGCTTTAATCGCGCTGACAATTTCCGGATTGCGTGCCAGCGCCATCGCTACACCGAAAACGGTCAGCGGTAAGCCGCGTTTCTGAAACTCATTGTGGATGCGCCAGAAACCCGCACGGGATCCGTATTCGTACAGCGAATCCATCGACATATGGCGGTCGGGAAAACTGGCTGCGCCGATGATGTCAGACAGGAATTGCTCGGAACCGGCATCGCCATGTAAAACGTTATTTTCAGCACCCTCTTCGTAATTGAGAACAAACTGCACCGCAATGCGGGCGTTGCCCGGCCAGTTGGCGTGTGGCGGACGTCCGGCGTAACCGATCAGGTCACGCGGATAAGCATCAGTCAAACCGTACTCAAAATCAGACATAGTGTTCTCTCAGATTCAGTCCGGCAAAACGACCAGACAAAGGTTTTTCCAGCGGATAATCCAGATCACCGTGTTTACTGGTCGTCAGGCGTAAAGACGCCAGTGACTCGACCATTTTGACCGCCGCGCTGACGCCGTCGATCACCGGTATATTCAGCTCGAGCGTCAGTTCCTGCGCCAGATCGGCCATTCCGCCGCAACCGAGCACAATCGCCCCGCTGCCGTCGGATTTTTTCGCCGCGATACATTGCTCGCGCACCTTCTGCTGCGCCAGACCGCTGCCGTCTTCCAGTGATAACACCGGTAAATCGATGGCGTGTAAGGCGGCACAATGGCGTTCGAATCCGTACTGATGCAGCAAATGCCGGGCAATGGTCAGCGTGCGCGGCAAGGTCGTGACGACAGAGAATCGCGTCGCCACCATTGTCGCCAGATGCATCGCCGCTTCGGCAATGCCGACAACCGGCGCACGCGCCAGTTCACGGGCGGCCAGTAATCCCGGATCACCGAAACAGGCAATAATGTGCCCGCCGACACCCGCATCCCGTCCGGCTTTTATCTGCTGCAATACGCCGAGCGTGGCAATCGCTTCATCGAAATGCCCTTCAATAGACGGCGCGCCTTCTTCCGGGCAAACGGCCAAAATTTGTGTCTCCGGCGCCGCCACCGAGCGGGCGGTTTGCGCCATCACGTCGGTCATCGCCAGACTGGTATTGGGATTGATCAGTTGTATACAAAGTGGATTGGCCATCAGTCTGAGTCCTTTTCTGTGACCGGCATCCGGGCCGCAAAAATCTGCGCGAAATCAGGCGTCGGCCCTTTGTTTTGCTCAAAGCGCAAGCTGGCGACGATGCTGTCAAAATGCTGCGCCATGCTGCCGGACAACGCCACGGTGTCGCGTTTTTTCAGCAGTTCCAGCAGATCGTCATGATCATGACAACGGCATCCTTGCTGCCACGGCGCGCCCCAGGCAGCGATCGCCAGTGAAGATCGCAATGTGAGCTGAGAGACGGATTCGGTCAGGACTTTATTGCCGGAAATGGCCTGAAGCTGGACGTGAAAAGCGGCTGACAGACGGATTGCCGCCGCGCCGTCGCGCTCGTCATGGGCACGCTTTTCTTCCTGCACCAGCTTCTTCAGTGCGACCAGATGGGTCGACTGACAACGGGCAATAACCTGCGGCAAGTTGGCGCATTCAAGAATTTTACGGGTAGCGAAAACATCGCGCGCTTCTGCGGCATCCGGCGCGGTTACATGCGCACCACGTTTGGGCAATATCGTCACCAGTTGCACTGCGGCAAGGCGCTGTAACACCCGACGGATACCCGTGCGGCTGACCGAGAACACTTCCGCCAGTGCTTCTTCGGGTAATTTACTGCCGGGTAAAAGCTGGTGCTCAACAATAGACCTCACTAGCGCGTTGTAAATGTGGTCGTCCTTATCCTCGGTAAAATAGGCCGTATTCAGCCCGCTCCAACTGGTCATTGCTGTTACTCCGTATACCGTTCTGTGTATTTATCGTATACCTGAAATAGATTTTTTGTATACAAGAAGTGAAGTTTGGCCTGATTCATGCAGTGTTCCCGTGACTGCTTTTTAACTTTGGGCAGCCGGTCACCGGCTTCCGACTTTCACATGTTGTTTATGACAGGAGCACGATTTATGCCAAATCAGGAAATCACCTCCGCAACGGCGTCTTCCGAACAGGGTGCCGGGATCATCAAGCCTTATTACAGCCCGCGGCTGTGCAATGATGATTTAGCACCGACCCGTGACCAGAACTGGAGCTGGTACAACATATTTTCTTTCTGGATGTCCGACGTACACAGCATGGGCGGTTATGTGGTCGCCGCCAGTTTCTTCACCCTCGGCCTGACCAGCTGGCAGGTGCTGCTGTGTTTGCTGTGCGGGATTTGTATCGTGCAGATTTGTGCCAACCTGGTGGCGAAGCCAAGCCAGCAGGCGGGTGTGCCCTACGCGGTGATTTGCCGTCAGGCATTTGGTGTATTCGGGGCGAATATTCCGGCGGTGATCCGCGGGCTGATCGCTTTCGCGTGGTACGGTATTCAGACCTATCTGGCGGCCAGCGCGTTAATGCTGGTGCTGCTAAAATTCTTCCCTTCCCTGACGCCGCTGACCGTGCCGCACTGGCTGGGCCTTTCTGCCCTCGGCTGGATTTGTTTCGGCATTATGTGGGTATTGCAGGCGATGGTGTTCTGGCACGGAATGAGCGCGATTAAGCGCTTTATCGATGTGGCGGGTCCGGCGGTGTATGTCGTTATGCTGATGCTGGCGGGCTGGATTTTGTATAAAACCGGGCTGAGTAATATCTCCTTTACGTTATCCACCAAAACCCTGACGGTCGGTCAGCAAGGCTGGGAAATGTTAACCGCCACGGCGCTGGTGGTATCTTATTTCTCCGGTCCGCTGCTGAACTTTGGTGACTTCTCCCGCTACGGTAAAAGCATGAGCGAAATCCGTCGCGGTAACCGCTGGGGTCTGCCGTTTAACTTCCTGCTGTTCTCGATTGTGACCGTAGTTATCGTCTCAGGGACACAATCGTTGTTCGGGCAGATGATCACCGATCCTATCGAAACCGTCAGCCGTGTGGGTAACAGCGTTGCCGTGGCGCTTGGTCTGCTGACCATGATCATCGCCACCATCGGTATCAATATCGTGGCGAACTTCGTGTCACCGGCGTTCGACTTCTCTAACTGTTCACCGCAGAAAATCAGTTTCCGTACCGGCGGGATGATCGCCGCGGTCGGTTCTGTGCTGCTGACGCCGTGGAACCTGTTCCAGTCACCGGAAATTATCCACTACACGCTGGACGTGCTGGGGTCATTTATCGGGCCATTGTTCGGGATTTTGCTGGCGGATTATTATCTGATCAAACGCGGTCATATGGACGTCGATGCGCTGTTTAACGCCACGCCTTCCGGCCGTTACTGGTATCGCAACGGGTTTAACCCGAAAGCGATTGCAGCCCTGGTACCCGCAGTGGTGATTGGTCTGGTGATAAGCTTTACGCCCGACCTGCATCAGGTGGCGAACTTCAGCTGGTTTATTGGTGCATTCCTGGCAGGCGGTTTCTATCGTTACATCGCCCGCCATGATCGTGCGACCAGCGGCGCAATGGGCTATATGAAAATCGAAGCGGAATAACAGACTGATACAAGGAAGGAAACAGCCAGGATGGCTGAAACGACGAAGCCCTGAGTGATTTCTCACTCAGGGCTTCTGAATAGTGGCGGAACGGACGGGGCTCGAACCCGCGACCCCCTGCGTGACAGGCAGGTATTCTAACCAACTGAACTACCGCTCCGCGTTTTGTTCTGGTTAAGAACGGAGCGGATATTAAGGAATGCCCGCCCTTACGTCAATGCTTTTCCTGATATTTTCAATCAACCGCACAGTTTTTCCGCAGGCTGGATATTTTCAATCCAAAAGTCAGGAAAAGCAGCTTAAGAACGCCACAAACAACTGCCGCCCTTTTTCACCACCAGATCCAATCTTTCTTCGTGCCACGCCAGTTCCTGCTCATTCGCCGCAATCACTTTTAACCCGGACGCCGGACGCGCCACGCGCTGGATCCCGAGCCCGTCAGCGCCGGTATTTTGCTCGCCTTCGTGGGTGAATTTAATGCTGGTCTGGCCGCCGGTCATCATCAGATAAACTTCGGCAAGAATTTCGGAGTCAAGCAATGCGCCGTGCAGCGTACGTTTGCTGTTGTCGATCAGGTAACGATCGCTGAGGGCATCGAGGTTATTACGCTTGCCGGGAAACAGCTTACGCGCCATCGCCAGGCTGTCGGTTATTTTACAGAACGTCTCGGTTTTCGGCAGATTACGGCCGAGCATGTCGAACTCGTAATCCATAAAGCCGATGTCGAACGTTGCGTTATGAATGACTAATTCGCTGCCACGAATGTACTCGACAAAGTCGTCAGCCACCTCGGCGAAAGTCGGTTTATCAGCGAGGAATTCGTCACTGATGCCGTGAACGCCGAAGGCTTCCGGATCCACCAGACGATCGGGTTTGAGATAAACATGGAAATTGCGCCCCGTCAGACGACGGTTAACCACTTCAACAGCACCGATTTCGATAATCCGGTGCCCTTCGTAATGGACGCCGAGTTTATTCATACCGGTGGTTTCGGTATCGAGAACGACGATCCTGTTAGATGTGTTTTGTAAATCCATGGGTCATTTTCCAACGCTGACAGTCAATGGCAGAAACAGTCTGCCCGGCACGCACAGAGACACGGCCGGGCACTTTGTCTTACGCGGGGATTTGCTGCGTAATGCAGTGGATGTTACCACCACCCAGAAGAATTTCACGGGCCGGAATACCAGTGATTTTATAATCCGGATACATTTGCGCAAACATTGCTTCAGCCAGCTTATCGGTTCTCGCATCGAGCAGCGGGAAAATGATGTGGTTATTGCTGATCAGGTAATTGACGTAAGACGCTGCCAGACGGTTGCCTTCCACACGCTCAATCGCCGTGCCCGGCAATACGCCAATCGTCTCTTCTGCGGTGGCGTGCATCACAGGAGGCGAAGGCATTTTCCAGATTTTCAGGCTGCGCCCTTTGGCATCTTTCGAAGCTTCCAGCACTTTTAACGCTGCGGCAGAACGCGCGTGCTGCGGGTCCTGCTCGTCGTCAGTCCAGTGCAAAGCGACTTCACCCGGACGCACGAAGCAGCACATATTGTCGATGTGTCCGTCGGTTTCGTCGTTAAATACGCCCTCTTCCAGCCAGATGAATTGCTTCACGCCGAGGTATTTCTGCAACTGCGCTTCAATGTCAGCTTTGGAAAGATCAGGGTTACGGTTCGGATTGAGCAGGCATTCTGCGGTGGTCAGCAAGGTGCCTTCGCCGTCCACATGAATGGAGCCCCCTTCCAGCACCAGATCCGTCGACACATAAGGAATGTGCTGATAGTTCGCTACCTGACGGGCAACCAGCTGGTCACGCTCCCAGCTCGAATACAGACCGCCGTTGAAGCCGCCCCAGGCGTTGAATGTCCAGTCGATAGCCAGACGCTCGCCTTGCGGATTGACCACAATGGTCGGGCCGGTATCACGCATCCAGGCGTCGTCGCTTTCCATTTCCACCAGCGTAATCTGCGCTGGCATCACTTCGCGTGCGTTGGCCATTTCCGCTGCCGGAACCGCCATAAATACCGGCGTTTTTGTCGCAATCGCTGCCGCCACATTGGCGAAAGCCAGCTGTGCCGGACGCCCGTTCGAGCGCCAGTTATCGGTGCGGTAAGGCCAGATCATCCAGACAGCCTGCTGCGATGCCCATTCAGCGGGCATCGCAAAACCTTCAGCTTGAGGATTGATATCAATAGAAGACATCAGTTATTTCCTTGTTGAACCGTCGGATGTCGCGATTGCGCCATACATTTCAGGACGGCGGTCGCGGAACAGACCCCACGATGCGCGCTGTGCAGCAATAGCATCGAGATCAAAGGTATGAACCAGCACGGCTTCTTCCGTTTTGTTGGCCTGTTCAACCAGCGCACCGGTTTGATCAGCAATGAAGGAAGAACCGTAGAAGGTCATTTCATAATCAGGAATGAATTTGCTTTTTTCCGTGCCGATACGGTTAGAGGCGATCACCGGCACCAGGTTAGCCGCAGCGTGACCCTGCTGAACGCGGGTCCAGTGTGGCTGGCTGTCGATTTCCGGATACGCCGGTTCTGAACCGATCGCCGTCGGATAGAAGATGATTTCTGCGCCCTGCAATGCCAGGCAACGTGCGGTTTCCGGGAACCATTGATCCCAGCAAATGCCCACGCCGATTTTCGCATAACGGGTATTCCACACTTTGAAGCCAGTGTCGCCCGGAATGAAGAATTGTTTTTCCTGATAGGCCGGGCCGTTCGGAATGTGAGTTTTGCGGTAAACGTCCAGCACACTGCCGTCAGCATCAATCATGACCAGCGAGTTGTAATAGGCGTTATTGCACTTTTCAAAGAAGCTCAGAGGCAGTACCACTTCCAGTTCTTTCGCCAGCGCAGAGAAATGGCGGATCAGCGGGCTGTTGTCCAGCTCCTGTGCCAGGCTGTAATGCTCAGGGCTCTGATCAATACAGAAGTAAGGCGCAGCAAAAAGTTCCTGAATAAGAATAACTTGTGCGCCTTTAGAATGAGCCTGGCGAACCAGTTTCTCAGCGTTAACAATATTCTTTTCCAGATCCCAGCTGCAGCTCATTTGTGTTGCAGAAACCGTAACATTTCTCATTAGACATCCTTAAAGCATTGGAAAATTGGCAGTGAAAAAACCATGAAAGTCGGAACTCACTCAGAGTTTTGAACTGGCACTCTGCAGTTTCCTATTATATTGCAAAAGACAGCGCTCTCCAGCCAAAAGAGTCATTACTGATGGCCAAACCTGTTACAAAGCCTCCTCAGCGCCCGCTTTCAGACAGTTACACCCCAAGATATTGCTGTGCCCGGCACGGCGGTTTATGTCAGACTTGGTTTTTACTTTTGATGACAGAGCCTGCCAGATATGACCAAACAGGTAGAAATTTTCACCGACGGCTCCTGCCTGGGTAATCCCGGCCCCGGCGGTTTCGGCGCGATTTTACGCTATAAGCAACACGAAAAAGAGTTCAGCGCGGGTTTTCGTCTCACCACCAATAACCGCATGGAAATGATGGCGGCGATTGTGGCGCTTGAAGCATTGAGCACGCCCTGCGAAGTGACGCTGAGCACCGACAGCCAGTATGTGCGCCAGGGCATTACCACCTGGATCCACAACTGGAAAAAACGTGGCTGGAAAACAGCAGACAAAAAACCGGTGAAAAACGTCGATTTATGGAAACGTCTCGACGCCGCGATCCAGACGCATCAGCTGAACTGGATGTGGGTCAAAGGCCACGCCGGGCACCCTGAGAATGAGCGGTGCGACGTGCTGGCGAAAGAAGCGGCGGGGAATCCGACGCTGGAAGATGTGGGTTATCAGGCTGAGAATTAAACGGCTGCGCGTTGGTCATTCTCTTCTCAACTCAATCCCGATGTTCTTCCCGGTAACTCTTGGTCGCACCTACGGCCTGCGGTATTTTTTGTTTCTGTGCGAGGACTTTTTTCGCGGTCGGTGTCAGCGGGAAAGTCCTTTTGCGGGCAATGATCAGCGTCATACATCCCAGCGCAGGAAGATGCGTACTCAGTAATTTTCCGCCATTCTTTTTCCACGGCAGCACGTGAAAACGCCGGTGAACCATCACTTCATAATTGAGCAAAGACAGCCAGTCGAGCAGACGCATCTGGGTAAATAAACGGCTGCTGTAAGGCTGGCGTTTACGAAACACCGGCATCAGTTTGCCGATACCTAAAAGACTGAGCGGATTAAAGCTGCTGAGCACCATCCAGCCGTCATCAATCAGCACGCGATCCACTTCACGCAGTATGCGGTGCGGGTCATCCGCGTAAGCCAGCGTATGGCTGAGCAGGCAGGCATCCACCGATTTTGCCGCAAACGGTAAATAGTAAGGATCGCCCTGAACATGCAGCCCCTCGCCTTCCGGTGCGAAGTTCACCTGATGCGAGATCGGACAGGCCTGAGCATCGATTTCGGCACTTAATGCGCCGATTTTCAGCAGGTGGAACCCGTAAAGTTTGCCCCACCAGGGTTGCAGTTGTTGCTCAAGCGCGGCACGGTAGTAGTCGCCGCATGGGATATCTTCCCATGAAGCCGGTGCAACTATTTTCTTACGGGCGCGGGCTGGTCGCATAGTTTGTTATCTTCTTTCAAGCAGTTGCCAAAGAGAGGTTGCCATGAATCTTATCAGTATTCCTGCCTTGCAGGACAATTACATTTGGATGCTCGATGACCAGCAAGGGCATTGCCTGATTGTCGATCCCGGTGAAGCAGCGCCGGTTTTAGCCGCGCTGAAAAAGGATAATTTAACCCCGACGGCTATCCTCCTGACGCATCATCATCACGACCATGTTGGGGGTGTTGATGAGATTTGCAGCCATTTTCCGGGTCTGAAAGTGTACGGACCTCACGAAACTGAGAACAAATTTAGTCAGATTAGTCTTAAAAACGGCGATAAATTGGTAATTGGCGGTCTGGAATGGCAGATCTTTGCTACGCCCGGGCACACTCTTGGTCACATTTCATACTATAGCGCACCTTATCTTTTCTGCGGAGACACGATGTTTTCCGCCGGATGTGGCCGTTTGTTCGAAGGGACGCCGGAGCAAATGTACCAGTCGTTTCAACGCTTAGCAGCCCTGCCTGATGAAACATTAGTCTGCGCCGCACATGAGTACACTCTCTCAAATCTTAAGTTTGCGCGCTCCATTTTACCGCAGGATCATGATATTCATTCTCATGAGCACAAAGTGCAACAAATGCGTGAAAAGGGACAATCTTCCCTGCCTTCTACCCTCGGTCTTGAGCGTAAAATTAACCTCTTTTTACGTTGCGATGATGTTGATTTACAAAACAAATTAAACCTTAACGGTTCCTTAAAGCCTGACTGGCAGGTTTTCGCACAATTAAGGGCACTGAAAGACACCTTTTAGCCCCAAAGGTTGTGTTTTTTTTCGAAGCAAAGTATTATCGCTCGTCTTTTAAGCAACTATGACACACACATGAAGGCAAACGCGATCCTAATAATCGCCTCCATGTTGCTCACAGGTTGCCAGGCGTCCAGGCAGGGCGTGAAGGTACCGGAACAACATGCACAGAGTTTGTCTTCAGCAAGTCAAAGTGAAGCAGGACAGTACACAGATGATGGCCGTGCGGCCTCTGGGGGATGGTTGGATGGAAACGACACCGTCTCCCAACAAAATTTGTGGAACTTCATAGGCGACGAGCTGAAGATGAAGGTTCCGGATAATCCCCGGATCCGCGAACAAAGAGTTAAATATTTAAAGAATAAGAGCTATCTCCACGATGTAACATTACGGGCAGAGCCGTACATGTACTGGATCACCGAGCAGATTAAAAAACGTAATATGCCGATGGAACTGGTACTGCTACCCATAGTGGAGAGCGCTTTTGACCCTAAAGCAACCTCATCAGCTAACGCTGCAGGGTTGTGGCAGATTGTGCCTCAAACGGGTCGAAACTATGGTTTGAAACAAAACCAGTGGTATGACGGTCGCCGCGATGTTGTGGCTTCGACAACTGCTGCGCTTGATATGATGCAACGCCTGAACAAGATGTTTGGTGGCGACTGGTTACTGACCGTTGCTGCGTATAACAGTGGTGAAGGCCGCGTAATGCAAGCGGTGAAAGCGAACAAAGCTAAGGGTCGTTCGACTGACTTCTGGGCGCTGGCGCTTCCACGTGAAACATCGATTTATGTGCCGAAGATGTTAGCCCTGAGCGACATTCTCAAGCACAGTAAAAAATACGGTATTAGTCTGCCGAAACCGAGTGAAGACCGTGCCCTGGCGCGTGTTGAAGTTGGACAGCAGATGCAACTGACCCAGGCGGCGGAGATGGCGGGCATGTCCCTGACCAAGCTCAAGTCGTTTAACACTGGCTACAAGAAAAATGTAACCGCGCCGAATGGCCCGCATTACATCGTTCTGCCGAAGGCGCATGCCGACCAGTTAAAAGATTCACTGGCTGATGGCGATATTGCCGCAGTACAGGAAACCAAACTGGCCAGCAACAGTCCGTCAGGTGCAAAACAGTACAAGGTTCGCTCCGGCGACAGCTTGTCTGGCATTGCAGCCCGGCTGAATGTGAAGACCCGTGATTTACAGCGTTGGAACAATTTGCGCTCAGCAGGCGCGTTAAAAGTTGGGCAAACACTGCAGGTGGCGGATAACAGCGTCAGCGATACCAGTGCCAATGGCGGCAGCATCACTTATCAGGTGCGTAAGGGCGATTCATTGTCGAGCATTGCCAAGCGTCACGGCGTCAACATCAAAGATGTGATGCGCTGGAACACTAATGCCGACAACCTGCAGCCGGGCAACAAGTTAACGTTGTTCGTCAGCAACAAGATGAGTCCTGATACCTGATTCGTAACGGTACCGGCAATAAAAAAGCACCCTGAATATTCCGGGTGCTTTTTTTATATCTGCTTTTTTTGACTGTGTGCTTTTGAGCCGCATTCTTTTGATCGACAAAAAAAAGCACTACAACGCCAGCGGTTTACTTGCCATAAACTCAACCCGCAACGGGTTGTGGTCTGAAGCCCGCGTTTCCATCACCGACGCACTGGTGACGCTCAGGTCACGGTAAAAGATGAAATCCAGCGGCCTGCCGAACGCCCGCTTACGGTAGTCAGAAGGAAAACGCACTTCCTCCAGATGGATATTCCCCGCAAAGCCATACAGCGCGTTAATACGCTGTTTGCTCCAGGCGTTGAAATCCCCCGCCATAATCACTGGCCCTTTATGGTTAGCAATCTGCTCACCAATCGGGTCGAGCTGTTTGCTGTAGACGTCGATACCGATGCTGAAATTGACGGCATGAATATTCACCACCATCAGCAAACGGCCATCCAGAAGCGGATAGACAGTCACTAATGCCGATTTAGACAGCCTCAGAAGCGGCTCACGCTCACGCAGCGGGCAACAATAAACCGGATGCGCCGCAGAGAGTGTCATCACGCCAGAGGGGTGCTGAGGCAGCATAAACGCCGGCACCTGATCGGCAGCCAGATAGTTGGATGTGGCAAAGCGGATCAGTTCGGGCGTCGTCTGCGCCTCCTGAAGTAACACCAGTTGCGCATCTTTGCCGTAATCGCGCAGAACTGACAACCAGTCAGCCCGCTGCTGTTTAAAGATATTCCACACCATGACGCGCAGAATATTCGAGTTGGGTAGCGCAGCACCCGGCGGCAAATCCGGCCCTAAATGTGCGAGGGCACCCGGAAAGATTTGCTCAGCGGGCTGACCTGCGACATACCTCATTGCATATGTTTTTTTCCGCACGCTAATCGCCTGTTTACCCGTTGTATCGTTGCTATATGAGAGAGATTCCCACAGCGAAAGTTCAGTATACGCCCGCAGGCGCTCAGGCCAAATCTGTTTACATTGGTATACAACCTGGTCACATCTACAGGCTAGCACAAAAACGAAAACGGCCCGCCGAAGCGAGCCGTGAAGACACAGAATGCAGGATAAATCAGGCCAGCGCCGCTTTCGGCTTGCGGTCGAGATGCCCGCTCAGACGGATAAGTAACAGCGCGCCCGCGACGATCACCGCGCCAATCCACGGCGTTTGCGCCAGACCAATTGTGGAAACCACCTGCCCGCCAATCACCGAACCTAAAGCGATACCGACGTTAAATGCTGCGATGTTCAGACCAGACGCCACATCGACCGCATTCGGCGTCACCTCTTCAGCTTTCTGCACCACGTAAACCTGCAATCCGGGTACGTTGCCGAAGGCGAAAATTCCCATCACCAGCAGCGTGATTAACGCCGGAATACCGAAACCTGAAGTGAACTGGAAAATCAGCAACAGCGCGGCAAGTGCGGCAAAAATAATCGTCAGCGCTTTAACGGCTCCATGGCGGTCAGCCAGTTTGCCGCCCCAGATATTGCCGATGGCAACCGACACGCCATACGCCAGCAGGATCCAGCTGACCATACTGGCGGAGAAACCGGCCTGTTCCTGCATCATCGGCGCAAGAAACGTGAACGTGGTGAATACGCCGCCGTAACCCAGTGCGGTGATGGCGTAAATCAGTAACAGACGCGGGTTCATCAGTACTTTGATCTGATCAGAAATGCGCGCTGCCGGTTTGTTTTTGATGTTATTCGGCACCAGGATCGCGCTGGCAATAATGGCAACGACACCAATCAGCGACACCGCGAGGAAAGTTTCACGCCAGCCGAAATGCTGACCGATAAATGTCCCGAGCGGCACACCCGTCACCAGCGCCACGGTCAGACCACCAAACATCAGCGCGATGGCAGAAGCCGCTTTTTCTTTCGACACCAGACTGGTGGCAATGGTCGAGCCAATAGAGAAGAACACACCATGCGCCAGGCCGGTCAGCAGGCGCGCCATCACCAGCGTGCTGTAATTCGGTGACTGCCACGCCAGCAGGTTACCCAGCGTGAACAGCACCATCAGGCCAATCAGCAACGTTTTGCGCGGTACGCGGCCCGTCATTGCGGTCAGAACCGGTGCGCCAATCGCCACGCCGAGTGCGTAAATGGACACCAGCAAACCGGCGGACGGGACTGAAACGCCCAGTTGCTGTGCGATGGTCGGCACCAGGCCGACGATAACAAACTCTGTTGTTCCTATAGCGTACGCGCTGATGGTCAGTGCTAATAGTGCAAGCGGCATAACCTTTACTCCACATAAATATCGATTTGATGGCGGCTATTATCGGCTTGTGCTTAAATGACAGAAATAACCAAAATATCAATTTATTTATGCTGGAGTAACAACAATGCGAGCCAGTTCTGAAGAGTTGATTACCTTTGTCACGGTGGTGGAAAGCGGCAGTTTCAGCCGCGCGGCAGAACAGCTGGGACAGGATAATTCCGTGGTCAGCCGGACGTTGAAACGTCTTGAGCAAAAACTGGGCATCACCCTGCTCAACCGCACCACGCGTCAGATCAGCCTGACGCACGAAGGCGAGCGCTATTTCGTCCGCGTACAGAAGATCCTGCATGAAATGGCGGCAGCCGAAGACGATTTGCTGGAGAACCGCGACGATCCGCAGGGGGTTTTACGCATCGATGCAGCGACGCCGGTTATTTTGCACATCATTTCGCCGCTGGTGGCAGAATTCACCGAACGATTCCCGAAGATGTCGCTCGCGCTTTTTTCTTCCGAGAGCAATATCAATCTGATCGACCATAAAGTGGATGTGGCGATCCGCGTCGGTGAGCTGGAAGATTCCAGCCTGCGGGCGCGCAAGCTGATGCTCAGCTATCGCAGCGTGCTGGCGTCGCCGGATTACCTGAAAAAATGGGGAACGCCGCAAAGCGCTGATGATCTGCTGAAACACCGATGTCTGGGTTTTAACGAAGTGGTGGCGCTGAACAAATGGCCACTGCTGTGCGCGGACGGCCAGCAGCTGACGGTCACACCGTTTATCAGCTCAGGAAGCGGTGAGACACTGCGCAGATTGTGTTTACAGGGCAACGGCATTGCCTGTCTGTCGGATTTTATGACCGATGAGGATGTTGCACGGGGAGATCTGGTGAAACTGCTGGTACCGGATACCCTGCGTATCGCCATGCCATTCCACGCGGTGTATTACAGCGATCAGACGGTCAGCACAAGGATCCGATGTTTTATTGATTTTCTGAGTGAAAAGCTGGGAACACGCGGGAGCTGAATATCCCCCTTCGCAGGGGGAAGCGTGTAAGGATCAATCCCACTTTGGCGCCAGACCTTCAGGGCTGACCAGACGGCCGTTGCGTTCCAGCACAGCGATCTGCTGCATGTCGTTATCTGTCAGCGTCAGGTTTTGCGCCAGCAGATTACTTTGCAGGTTTTCGCGTTTGGTCGATGACGGAATAACCGCGTAACCCAGCTGCAATGCCCAGGCCAGCACGACCTGCGCAGGCGTCGCAAGATGGCGGCCGGCAATCTCAATAATCGTCGCGTCTTTCAGCGCGTCACCGTAGGCCAGCGTCATATAAGACGTTACGGCAATACTGTTCTGACGAGCGAAATCGACCACGGTCTGGTTTTGCAGGAACGGAGACAGTTCGATCTGGTTAGTCGCAATCTGATCCGCGCCCACGGCGTCGATCGCTTCCTGCATCAGCGCGACAGTAAAGTTGGAAATACCGATTTCGCGGGTCAGGCCCATTTTCTTCGCTTCCACCAGTGCGTGCATCGTTTCTGCCACGCTGACGGCCTGGTCCGGAGACGGCCAGTGGATCAGCGTCAGATCGACATAATCTGTTTTCAGTTTACGCAGGCTCTCTTTCAGGCTGTCGATGACCTTGTCAGCCGCCAGGTTTTCAATCCAGATTTTGGTGGTGATGTAGAGTTCTTCGCGCGCGACGCCGCTCTCAGCCAGCGCATCGCCGACGGCGGCTTCGTTGTCATAAATCTGTGCGGTATCAATGGCGCGATAACCCAGTTCCACGGCGGTGGCAACAGACGCTTTGACGACGTCATCTTTCAGGCGGAATGTGCCCAAACCGAAGGCAGGAATGCTCATAGTGTTCTCTCTTTTAATTTTTCAGGGTGATAAATCTTGGAGAGAGTATGAACTGCACGTTCATGGATAAAAACGACCGCTTTGCCAGAAGACTTTTGATTTGAACGCAATAATCAGCAGGAGGAAAATTGCGACCATGGCCGGGAGGCCAGTGGGATAAAATCGCCGGAAACCGCGTTAAAAGCATATTCTTCAAGTTCTGAAACACCCGCAGGCAGCGCCAGCGCCCGCATCTCAGAACCATCGGCTAAATACCATAACTGAGTGTCCGTGGCGGGTTCAGACGTAAAAGACCTGAAGGCCGGATCGAGGCGGATCCGGTCCATCTGCCACACGCTGCCGCCCTGCTGTTTCAGCCACGCTTCACGCAGACACCACAGTTGCCAGAACGCCATTTGCGGTTCCGCCTGTTCCATCAGCCACTGAAACTCGGTGTCACTGAATGCTTCGCGGGCGACGTCATGATAACGACGCCGCGGACGCATTTGCTCCACATCGCCTCCGGCTTCACCCGCCTGACATAGCAGCAGTTGCAGATGATTTTTGCTGTGGCTGAGAGAAAAATGCGGCAGGGATACATCGGCAAAAAAGGGTTTTCCCTGCGCAGAAAACTGCAGTTCCGGCAACGTCTCACCACCGCAGAAAACGGACAGTGCTTTGGCCAGCAGCGCCCTGCCCGCACGCCATTGCTGGCGGCGGGCGGGGTTCATTGCGGCACTTTTGGCCATCATGTCTGCGGACAAGCGGGACAACGAAAAAGGGTCATCCAGCGATGCAGTGATGAGACGCGCAGAGTTCATTGTTTACGGCCAGCGACGGAAAACTAAAGAGGTATTGATCCCGCCGAATGCAAAGTTATTCGACTGAATAAATTCAGTCTGAATATGGCGCGATTCCCCCATGATGTAGTCCAGTTCGCCGCAAAGCGGATCCGGCTGCGTCAGGTTGATGGTCGGCACAAACCGGTCTTCACGCATCATTTCCAGCGACATCCACGCTTCCAGCGCACCACAGGCTCCGAGCGTATGGCCGAAGTAACTTTTCAGCGATGAAATAGGCGTCTGATCACCAAATATGGCGGCAGTTGCGTGACTTTCCGCGATATCGCCGCGATCTGTTGCCGTGCCATGCGCACTGATATAGCCAATTTCAGAAGCAGGAATACCGGCATTTTTCAGCGCTTTTTCGATACAAATCTGCATGGTGGATTGCTGCGGCTGGGTAATATGCGCCGCGTCGCAGTTGGTGGCGAATCCGACGATTTCAGCGTAAATTTTCGCGCCCCGCGCCTGTGCATGTTCGAGCGACTCAAGAATAAGCGCCCCGGCTCCTTCGCCAATGACCAGACCGTCACGCTGTGTGTCAAACGGACGTGGCGAAAGTTCAGGGTGAGCATTCTGCTGGCTGGTGGCGAACAGCGTGTCAAAAACAGCCGCTTCAGACGGACAGAGTTCTTCCGCACCGCCCGCCACCATCACAGTCTGGTAACCGTGTTTGATCGCTTCATAGGCATAACCGATGGCCTGACTGCCGGAGGTACAGGCGCTGGACGTCGGAATAACGCGCCCTTTCAGCCCGAAGAACAACCCTGCATTCACGGCCGTGGTGTGCGGCATCATCTGCACATACGTCGTGCCGGTGATGTTGTTGGTGTGCTTCTCCGTCAGCATGGTGGCGAATTCACTCACCGGGCCGGTGCTGCCGGTCGATGAACCGAACGCAATGCCGGTTTCGCCATCGGTCAGAACCGCATCCTCCAGCAAACCGGCCTGTTCCAGCGCCAGTTCCACTGCACGCGTTGAAAGTAGCGAGACGCGCCCCATCGACCGGATACGTTTGCGGGTGTAGTGCGCAGGCAACACAAAATCATCCACCGGTGCGCCCAGATGAGTGTTCAGCCCCTGGTAGATCAACCATTCATCCATATGACGAACGGCATTTTTACCCTGCTGCAGACGGGCAGAAACCTCGTCCCAGTGGTTGCCGAATGCCGTAACCCCTTTCATGCCGGTGATCACTACACGATGACTCATACCATGCCTCCGTTGATGGAGATTACCTGGCGTGTCACGTAGCCCGCGATATCCGACATCAGATAGCTCGCCAGCCCGGCGACTTCTTCAGCACGTCCCATACGTTTAAGTGGGATCATGCTCATGGCAGCATCCAGCGCCGGCTGTTCCATGTCGAGCATACCGGTGTCGATCAGCCCCGGCGCAATACAGTTGACGGTGATTTTGCGTTTCGCCAGCTCCAGCGACAGCGCTTTGCAGGCTCCGATAATCCCGGCTTTGGCGGCACTGTAATTGACCTGACCGCGGTTGCCCGTGATACCGGAAACCGAGGAAAGTGCGATAATGCGCCCGCCCTGACGCAGGCCGATCATCGGCATTACGCAAGGGTGTAAAACATTGTAGAAGCTGTCGAGATTAGTGTGGACTACGCCGTCCCAGTCTTCGTCAGTCAGCGCCGGAAACGCCGCGTCGCGGGTGATGCCGGCGTTATTAATTACACCGTAATACGCACCATGCGCTTCTATGTCCGCTTCTATCACGTCGCGGCACTGCTGGCGGTTGCTGATATCGAACTGCACAATGCGACCGCTACCGCCATTTTCAGTTATCTGTTGCAGGGTGTTTTCTGCGCCTGCTTTATCGCTGTGGTAGTGAATGACTATCAAAAAGCCATCGCCTGCCAGCCGGCAGGCAACGGCTTTGCCGATCCCCTTGCTGGCACCGGTCACTAATACCGAACGCGTCATTCCAGTTTCCCCTGTGTCAATTTAATCAATTCATCCTTGTCTGGCTGGTACGTATTCAGCCTTCCCTGCGCAACCTGAAGGTTGTCTTGTTCTCGTTTAATGCAGATAACGCCTTCAAAGCTGGCGAGTTTTTCGTCGCGCAATACCATCGCCACGCTTATCCGTAATTCACTGCCTGCTGCAAATTCCGGCACGCTGCATTTTATCGCCCTGCCGCCCAGCAGCATGCCCACCTGCGGCGATAACCCGCTCTGCGCGCCGTGCCAGCCACTCCATACGCCAATAGTTTGCGCGATGAGCTCAATGGCGTACCACGCGGGCAACGCACCACGGGCATTAAGAAACGGTGCCAGCACGCCGTTTTCTGAAACCACGACGCTGCACAACGCCGTTTCTTCTGTCACGTCGATGATGTTTTCCAGCAACACCATCGGCGATTCATGCGGTAAATAATCTGCTGCGTTTAAGGCATTCATGACGGTCTTCCGATCACCAGGCTGGCGTTATTGCCGCCAAAAGCAAAGGAGTTGGATAAAATGACCGGTTTCTCCGCCATTTCTGTCGTCTCCACCAGACGGATATCCGGCAGGCTGATATCCCGCGGCGTTATGCTGAAATCCTGTCGCGGCAACGCAAGATTTTGCGTGAGGATAAGCCAGCTCATCGCCGCTTCCGTTGCGCCCGCCGCACCCAGCGTATGGCCGGTAAGATGCTTGGTAGAACTGCACGGCGTCCGGTTGCCAAACAGCCGGTGGATCACCGCGGCTTCCACCTGATCGTTAAGCGGCGTGGCAGTGCCATGTGCATTGATGTATCCCACATCCCCGGGACGCAGACAGGCCTGTTCTAACGCCATAATAATGGCGCGTTCGGCGCCCAGCCCTTCAGGATGCGGCGCAGACATATGCCAGGCATCTGATGATTCACCGGCACCAAGCAGCGCAATATCTGCCGGTTCACGTGTCAGCAAAATCAGGGCTGATGCCTCACCGATATTGATCCCATCGCGGTTTTGCCCAAATGGCGTGCAATGACCGAGGGAATAAGATTCCAGACTGTTAAAGCCGTTTACCGGCATCCGGCACAAACTGTCAGCTCCGCCGACCAGCGCGGCATCAGCCAGACCGGATTCAATCAGGCGTTTTCCGCTGATAATCGCTTTCGCACTGGAAGAACAGGCCGTCGATAAGGTATAGGCAGGACCACTCAGATCCAAAAGCTGCGCCATAAACTGTGAAGGATCACCCAGCTCCTGCTGCTGATAGTCATAATCCGCCGGGAATTCACCATGCTGCTGAAGATGGCGCACTGCATCCTCACCTTCGGCAATACCTGACGTACTGGTGCCCATTACGATTGCCACGCGATCTTTGCCATAACGGGCGATCGCGTCGTTTACCGGCGCTTCAATTTGCGCCAGCGCGGCCAGTAACAACTGATTATTGCGGCTGCGGTGCGCAGAGAGATCTGCCGGGATGGCAGGCAAGTCACCCGTCACACTGCCCAGCCAGACCGGCCGGTCTTCCGTCAGCCAGCCTTCCTGCACGGTCATACCCGGCGCTACGCCCGCCATCAGGCTGGCAGCGATTTGCGCATTGTTATTTCCCAGCGCGTTAACCATGCCCACGGCCGAAAAGTAGATCATGTTATTCACCGACATTCTGGATAGTTATCTGGTAGTGAAACGCCATCTGAGTAATCGAAACAGGCTGACGCGTGCCGCCCTGCGCTACGTAATCAATACGGGTGACGGCATGGCCTTCGTTATCCAGTAATGTCCGGCGCAGCGGCTGCTCATCGAACGTCCAGCCCGCTGGCAGCAACGGTTGCCAGCTCTGTACCGGCCAGTAGCTCAACATAATATCGGCCAGAACCTGATTAGCGGGAGGTAAACCCTCAATTTTTATCGCCTGCCCGGTGTGGATGCCTGTTTGATCGTAGACCACTTTGAACAGGCGGATCCCAAGCGGAGACAATCCGGCCAGTTGCAGCGATTTGCCATCCGCATTAAGCAGCACCAGCAATGACTGCTGTTTGCCGTTGACGGTAGCCGTCAGCAACTGTTGCTGACTGACCGGCTTATCCAATAAAGGGGCGGGAAGTTTCACCTGAACGCCGCGTTTCAGCCACGCCTGAGGCTCAGTACCGGAAGGTGAATTTGTCGCACAACCGCCCAGCATTAAGATCAGAAGCGCCAGCACCGGCCACATCAATCGGGTCATTTTTTACGTCCTCGTTTTTTTGCTGGCAAGGTCAGTGGCGACAGCAGGAAAGCCGTTAATATACCGGCGCTCAGTACGATTCCGAAACTACTGATCGCCTGTGTCGAGCTGAACACCAGCATGCCAAACGTCAGTAATGTCGTCACCACGGCCATGAAAATGGCAAACATTGATGTGGTGGGCGTGCCGCGCGGATTGGTGAAAAACAGGGTGTAATTGATGCCAATCCCCAGCACCAGGATCAGCGCCAGCAGGGAAAAAAGATTAAGGTTGTGACCGCTGAAACCCAGCGCCGCGACGCCCATTCCGAGCGAAAGCAGCGTCGGCACCAGGCAAACCAGCCCGTGCGGCAGACGAAAACGCCAGAGATAAATAGCCGCAATGACCGCCACAGCCAGCGCCAGCAGATACGTCAGATAAACGCGGTATTGTGAGAAAAGGCTGCTGAATTCTGTTTTGCGGTCGATCCAGCCCGCTCCAGGTGTGGAAGCCGCCAGCGCCGCCATCGCTGCGCTGTCATGCACGCCGCTCACCGGAATCAACGTGGCGCTGCGCCCGTCCGGCAGCGTCAGCCACAGCAAACGCCAGCCCTCGCTTACCACACTGTTAAGCCATTGCGGCACATCAACCGTTTGCGCACTGAGATCAGGGTTCGCCACCGTCACGCCCGCCTGCTGCAACTGCGCAATAATTTGCGGGGTGCGCTGGCGGAGCAGGGATAAATCGCGCTGCTGTTGTGCTTGTGAAGGCAGGCTGAGCGCACGGAATCCGTCGATCACGCCTTTCTCTTTAGCCTGCGCCAGCTTTGGCCGCAAAGCTTCCAGACGTTGCAGTGTCTGTTCTGTGCTGTCGCCATACACCAGCAGCCATTTCTGATCGTTGGTCTGTCCGGTCAGCGCGGCGATCTGCTGTTCCTGCTGCTGTAAATCCGCAGGAAGAGATTGCAGATCCGCGATGTCATCGTTGATTTTCAGCCGCGATATTCCGGCCACCACCAGCACTAAAATCAGCAAGGGTAATCCGAACCTAACGGCTTTGCGGCTGCGCCACGCCAGCAACCAGCGCATGATGATCGCCAGTCCTGGGGCTGGCCCGACCGGCAAACGCTTCGATAAATACGGATACCAGCACATTACGGTGATGCAGGCGGCACTCAGCCCGGCGGCGGCAAAAACAGCCAGCTGTTGCAGGCCGGGGAACGGCGCAATCAGCAACATCAGATAGGCGGCCACCGTGGTCAGCAGCGCCACAGATAAGGCGGGGAAGAGCTTTTTCAGACTTTCCAGCGGGGAATTCACCTCACCGTGTACACGCCGTTCCGTCAGGAAGTACAACGTGTAGTCGGCGGAAATGCCGACAATGCTGGTACTCAGCACGAGCGTCGTCACGTGAATTTCGCCAAATATCCATAAGGTCAAAACGGTGCCAGACAGCGCGCCGATAGCGACAGATAGCAGGCTGAGCAACAACGGCAGGACAGAACGGAACATCAGTAAGATCAGCGCAAACACGCCCAGCACTGATGCCGCGCCAATCGTAGAGAGATCGTGCTCAGCCTGCTGACTGGCATAATTACTGTAGAAAATCGTGCCGCGCCCGAGGACTTTCGCGCCCGGCCAGCGTGCTTCAAACGCATCTTTCGCCGCACTGAGCACCGCCACAGTGTGTTTTGCCGAGGTGATGTCATACGAAGAGGCTTTCAGCTCGCCGTGCAGCAGATACCAGCTGCGCCCCTGTTTATCGCGGGCCATCAGCCAGCCCTGATCCAGCGTCATACCAGCGCTGTTTTGCTGTTGCGCCATTTGCGAAGCGCGCACCAGCAGCAGCGGATCGTTTGCCAGTTCTTTGCCACTGACGCCTGAAAATGCCGAATAGACCTGACCGAGGATCCACTGACTTTGTGCCTCAGCGCCCGATTTCAGGCGCTGGCGCGTCGCGTCATCAAGCAACGCATTGCGATGTTTGAAGAAGAAAGCGCCCCACTCCTGCTGACGCTGCGCATCCATCGGCCCTGCGATGCGATTCAGCTCCGGCAACGTTTGCAGTTGCGTAAGCCAGTCATTGGCGGGCTGAACTCCGGCACCCGGCGGCGGACTGACCAGCCACATCAGTTGCCTGTCCAGCCGCTGCGTGAATCCGTCAGAAAATGCCTGCGGAACATCCGCCGTCTGCTGCTGAGGCAAAAGCGCCAGCACGCTGCTGTTAATCTGACTGCGTGGCAGTAACCAGAACAGTGCCGCCACCATCAACGCGATAATCAGCAGCCAGCTCTGCGCCAGTTTTCTGTGAAGATCAGGATGCAAAATGGCGTTTCTCGGCGTCGGTCAGTGTGGCAGGCGTCGTTTTCTGATTGAAGAAACGAATGTGTGTGGCATCGCCCTGCATATCATTAATATCAATATTGTTCAGGAAGGTTTCGCCATTAAGCGTGATGCTGCGGAACAGTCGGTTCAGCGGTGACACTTTCGGCGTCAGGACGAGTTTCCAGGCGCCTTTGCCCAGATCGTTAAAATCGAGAGCAAAGTTTTCTTCCAGCACCTTGCGGTCTGCGTGGAACAGCGCGCTGAGCAGGGAGTTGAACTGGAACATTTGCGGGTTATTATCCGCCGTCACTACCTGCGGTTCCTGACCCGCCATGATTTGTACCATGCGTTTTTCAGTCAGCAATAACGTCAGGCTAAACGGTTTTTCCTGCTGCCACCACAGCCCCTGCTGCTGGGCAATCAGCAGATTTCCGCTGGAATTGAGCGGTTGTGCCATTCCGCTGATGGTTCTTTGCTGCGCAAAATCAGCACGCAATACCGGTACCTGACTGAAGCGTTGCTGTAATTCTTCCAGCGTGACGGCGTGCGCGGTTACGCTTAAGACGGTCAGTACGAGGAACAGAAAAGCTTTCACAGACTGACTCCTGTTTTATCGAAAAGCACCTGCGGCGAGACGAAGCACATTTCTTTCGTGGTGGCATCTACCGCGACCTGCAATGTGTAACCTGTCGTGGTGCGTTTACCGGTTTCGATGTCATAAATCTGATAGCCGATACGCAGACGATTTTCGATTTCCTCAAGCTGAGCATGAACCGCAATACGCTGCTCAAAAAGCACCGGTGCGATATATTTCAGGCGGGTATCCACGATCGGCCAGACATAACCGGAAGCCTCCATCTGACGGTAACCGTAATCAAACTGTTTGAGTAACTGCTCGCGCGCGACTTCCAGATAACGGAAATAGTTGCCGTGCCAGACCACGCCCATCGCATCGGCATCATGAAAAGGCACAGTGATTTCGACACGGGTGGAAAATCGCGGATCGTTAAAACGCGGATCAAGTTTGGAAGTCATATCAGTCAGGTTTCCTGTCAGGGGCGACATCCGCGGGATGCTGCCAGAAATCGTAAAAATTGAACCAGTCGTGCGGCGCAAGCAGGCTGTAATGTTCCAGCCGTGCGGCATAGTGATCGACAGCGGCCTGCAGCGCAGGCAGACGCTTGCCGCGCGGAAGGATCAGGGGATCCGCAAAAGATTCGCAGTAAATATGCAGCCGCTGCTGCTGCATGATGCCAAACATCAGCATGACCGGCGCACGCAGCGCCGCAGCCAGAATAAAAGGCCCTTGCGGGAAGGCCGCGGGCTGGCCCAGAAACTCGCTGTAAATGATGCGGGAATGCTCCCCGCGCTGATGCTGGCTGGCAGACGTGCGGTCACCGACAATCGCTACCCATTCACCGGCATCCAGTTTTTCCTGCAATAAAATAGCCGTTTCCGGCCCCATCTGGCTGACCTGAATCAGGTTAACCACCGCCTGCGGATTAATTTCTTTCATCACCTGATTGAACCGTTCGGCGTGTTCGGTAAACACCAGCGCATTGACGGTGATCCGGTGATTGAGCACACCAATCGCCCGGCAGGATTCGATGTCGCCCAGATGTGAAGCGAGGATCAGCGTGCCACGGCCGGAGGCAATATGTGATTCACAAATTTCGGGATTGACCAGCACCACGTCTGTCAGGGTTTTATCACCCTGCCAGCTCGCCAGTTTACTCAGCATAGATTCACCAAAGCGCATGAAATGGCGGAACGTACTCAGCGGATAAGGCAGGGAAATGTTGCGCTGTGCGGCGGTGGTACGCACACGTGCAAGCCAGTCCGCAGAGGCATTGCGCTGTTTGCGGCCAGTGAGCCAAAAATAAGTGATGACCGGATAAAGTAGCAGACGAAAAGCTTTGTAGCCCAGCGTCCGGTAAACCGCCAGCATCAGGCGAATGCCCCATAATCCTTTGCGTTCCTGGGTCACTGACCAGTGTTCCGGCCGGTCTTTACACTGGCTCAACAAATAAGGAATGCGCGGCAACATGCCAAAAAACAGCCGGGTGTGCATCCACGAGATTTGCAGGTTGTCCTTCACGGCATCGAAATGCGAGAGGCCGTCTTCGGGGTAAGTCACCCGCGTGGGCAGAAAACGACTGTGCGTGCCCTGCCAGTAAAGACGCACCATGATTTCTGTATCGAAATCCATCCGCAAACCCAGCGCCTTTTTCTCCATCAGTTGCAGGCAAGGCCTGAGAGGATAAACGCGGAAGCCGCACATGCTGTCTTTTACTGAGAATGACAGGGTTTCGACCCATACCCAGAAATGCGTGATATAGCGGCCATAAAGACGCGATTTCGGCACGCTGTCATCGTAAACCGGCTGACCGGAGATCAGACAATCCGGGTAGTTTCTGGCTTCCGCCAGCATTGCGGGGACGTCAGAAAGCTGATGCTGGCCGTCGGCGTCAACCTGTAGTGCATGAGTGAAGCCTTTTTCAGCAGCCAGCCGCAGCGCCGCCATCACGGCCCCCCCCTTTCCCTGATTTACCGGTAAACGCGTCAGACTCATCCATGGAGTGATGCAAGCCAGACGTTGTAGCTCGTCTGCGGTTTGCGCGTCGCTGCCATCGTCCACCACGATACAGGGCAGATCGAAAGGCCGGAGGCTTTCCAAAACACCGGCCATCATCGGCCCGTGGTTGTAGCAAGGAATAATCAGGCAGGGAGAAAATGGGGCTGGCGGGATCATGGACATAATGTGATTTTTCCACTGCTGGCGACGACATCACCTACGCTGTACCGGAATACCAGCTGGTTTTTTTCTTTAAGCCAGTCGATGTGCAAATCTACGGTTTCTTCAGGTAAAAGTGGCCGCTGGAACTTCACCACTTCCATACCAGCAAACGCTTTATTCATTCCCAAAATCGTTTCTGCGTAGTTAATGACCCAGTTCACCTGTGTCACGCCAGGAAGGATTGGCGACGACGGGAAATGGCCCCTGAACCAGAGTAATTGTGCAGGCAACCTGAACGTAAGAAGCATGCTGGTTTCGCTGGTGAGTTGCTGGTTCAGCACGTCAGGCATAATCATAAAAACATTTCCTGTAGTTCAGCAGCCGAGCGCTTGCCTTGCTGGTTAAGGGGGATCGCCGGAACAATGCGCCAGTATCGCGGCAACGCAACGGGCGATACCCAGCTGCGCAGGCTCTGACGAAGACTATTCAGCAGCGCTGCCTGACCTTGCGCATCTAATAACTGTTCTCCGCTGCGGCTTAATACCAGCACGGCAGCCACATAAACCCGCCCGCGCTTTTCAACAGTCAGCACGCAGGCCTCTGAAAGAAGATCCAGCTGGCACAAACGTTGTTCTATTTCAGTCAGGGACACCCGTTGCTCGGCTATTTTAACGATCCGGTCTATGCGACCCAGCAACTCAAAATGACGCGGGTCGGCAGGCAACAATCGAATCTTATCGCTGAGCGTGAAGCAGCCCGAAGGCGAGACCAGTGGCGAAATCAGGGAAGTATTGCCATCAGGGCTGAGCGAAAAGACGATATCGCCAAATAGTGTCCAGGCCTGTTCTGGCTGATATTGCTGCCGAAAAGCGATAACACCGGTTTCTGTCGTGCCATAGATTTCCGTCGGCACGTCGCCACACGTCTGTTCGACTAACCTTACAGCCGCATGTTTCAGAGGTCCGCCAGCTGAAAAAACGTGCCTGAGTTTTGGCATATTCAGCGCCGGATCCAGTCTTTCCAGAAATGCCGGGCTGCTGATGAAAACCAGAGAATACGCGGCAGCCAGAGAGTGTAATTGCTCATGATATTTAACGCTGGTGGTCGCAAACGGCAGTCCCAGAGACAGCGGCAACATGAAAGCGAAACTCAGTCCATACATATGATGAGGGGCAACGGTGGCGGCAAAACGCACGCCAGCAAATTCTGTTCCCCAGCGCGTGCCGAGCCACTGACTTTCAAGTTCCAGACAGGAAACCGGCTTGACGATTTTTTGTGGTTTCCCCGTCGAACCGGAAGTAAACAGGATGACTGAGGCATCTTGCGGCCATGGTGGCAGAACCGTCAAAGTCTCTTGCAGCGCAAGCGGGAAACGCAGTACCGGACAATCCGGTGACAAAGGGAGATCGGTAATCAGCGCATCAAATTCACATCGCTGTTCAGCTAATACCGCAGGTCGAAAATGACCGGGCAGAACCGGCGTTTTTCCGCTGTAAATCACCGCCAGCAGCGCGACCGCGAAAGAATAGTTATCTTCCAGACATAGCGCCCAACGGCTATGAGAAGTTCTGCGGAGCCCGGCAAGAAGAGATAGCACATCGCGACGAAACTCGTGTTGCCGCCATTCACGGCTTTCATTCCATGCGACGAGATGATCCTCAGATCTTTCCGCGCTCAGCCATTTACACATCGGAAGGGTTATCACTGACGCAGACGCTTTCTGACTATCCATTCAATACCCATCAATAAGCCAATCAGCAGATAACTGATCCCGCCGTTATAAAGAGCCCATAAATCCGTATCGCCTTTCAGGCAGGTATATAAGGCCATTGATCCATTACATAAAAAGAAAACACACCAGACTTGCGTAACCCGACGCGTATAAATCACGCCCCGTGGCGGTAATTCAGGTTCACTCAAACGGGCAAGTCGCTCAACCAGAGATTGCCGGGCATAGAGCGAGCTGAAAAATACTCCCAGCAATAACGCATTCACCGCGACCGGGTAATACAGCAACATTGATGTTTCACGGAGCAAAACGCTGGTTGCCACCAGCACAATCCCCACGATGGCAATCGCTTTTCCAAAAAAAGTAAGCTGGGATAATTTTCCGCGAAAAGTCAGTAACCGCAGAATAAATATGGCGATCAGCAAAGGTGCCAGAATGCCGGTTCCCCAATTTTTTAATCCGCACCAGACGGCTATCGGATAAGCAATCACCGCCACCGGCATGGCCCAACGGGCAATATTTGCCAGCAATGGGAATGATAAATGCCGCGGCTTATTCACAAATATCAGGACTCAGGCGTGTTAAGCAATTCATCAATCGCATCAACAACATCCTGAACTGTTCTTACAGACTTGAACATTTCAGGTTTAATCTTTCTGCCCGTTATCTTTTGCAAATGAACAACCAGATCCACCGCATCAATACTGTCTAATTCCAAATCCTCATAAAGCTTCGCTTGCGGACTGATATCACTTTCATCAATTTCAAATAGCTTGATTAATAGGACGCTAATTTGCTGGTAAATTTCTTGCTTCTGCATAGGAATCTCTTTAACCACGCTGTACTGATATAAATCTGGCCAGACTTTCAACGGAATAGAAATGTTCGCGCATTTCCTGATTTTCAGCCGAAAGGATCACACCGTATTGTTTTTTCAACGCCAGGCCCAGTTCAAGAGCGTCAATGGAGTCCAGCCCCAAACCGTCACCAAAAAGCGGCGCCTGAGTTTCTATCTCATCTGGTGTCATACCTTCCAGATTAAGCGTCGTGATGATCAGGACTTTAATGTCGTTACTTAATGAATCCATGACTTATTTCTCATTATCTTGAGTATTTCCACGCATCAGCTCAGTGCGCAAATGTTGTGTCAGACGTCTTGCAGCCAGAGCCGGCGAAAGATCGCTTTCATAGAGAAAGTCTTCAGCTTTTACCTTATCGGCAACAGTAATAACAAACTGAGGTTTTACCGGGGGAATTTGATACCACTTTCCCCGTTTAGTCAGCATAGGCGGCTGACAGGTAATATGAACAATTCTTACATCACAATTTGCTCTCAGCGCAATGTTTGCCGCACCACGCTGTAAAGTTAACGGCTCGCCAGACACGGTACGTGTACCTTCGGGGAAGATCAGCAGCGTTCCTCCCGCTTGCAGACGTGTTTCACAAGCCTGCAGCAGCGCATCAGATCCCGAGTTAACCAGATATCCGGCGGCTTTAATCACGCCACTCAGAAACGGGTTCTTCAGCAAAGCTTGTTTGACAATGCAATCACAGCGCGGCATTTGTGAGGCCAGAATGACATAGTCAAGCAAGCTGGGATGATTTGCGACGATCAGACAGCCAGTATCCTGTTGAAACTTTTCATCACCTGCAAACCGGTAATCCATCACCCCCACCAGACGCAATCCACCGAGGAAAAACCGAAAACTGCTGCGGATACTGTTCAGCGTCATGCGGTGCAATCTGTCTGGCTGGCGTATGATTAGCCGCAACAGATTAAACCAGATAAGCGAAAGCAACAGTCCGCCAATTCCGAAAAGTGCGAAAAAGAATCCGGTCGCCAACCATCTCCAGATACGGTTCGCCAGAGAAGACACCCCTTGCTTCAATTCAGATTCTCTCATTGCATGTCACGCGACCATTGCCAGCCATGACGATTACCCGCACTCACCTCAAATGAAGGGGAAGAAGAAAGATAACCGCGCAGGAATTGAAGACTCTGCGCAAGAGGCACTATCTGATGTTCACCAGGCAGAGAAATACGCTCACACCGCAAAGTATTGCCAGCCGTTAATATTATTGCTACCGCATAAGGAAGAAACTCAGAATTTACCGATTCATTATATATCGCAGGAATTTGTCCGTCGAAATCGACCAGCATAACGCGGGAAGCCCCCGCGGATAACATTGATTGTGCTTCAAGTATTCCCTGTTGAAAACTATCATGTCCCGCTGCTAATGAAGTGACTGGCAAAGGGTTTTTACCGGTAATGGTTAACCAACCCGCCGCGGTATTGTGTACTGACATCGAAAACTCTGTTGGCGAAACAGGCTCTTCATTCGCTAAATTATGCAAAATTCGCCCTGTTTTTTCGAGCTCACCGTGACGACTGGTAAAAATGGCAGCGTCGACTTTATAATTTTCGAGCAATAAAAGACCTGTATCCACTGCGAAACGACTTCCGATACTCATACGACGCGCAGTCATCATGGGAATTTGCGTACTTTTAGGGATTTCGCCCGAGAATCTCTCTGCATCAGGCCGGTGGGCCCACTGGATCCAGTGTTCGCAACTGTTAACTCCCGGAGCAAGAGCCAGCCAGTCAAGCATATCCAGTGTGAATTTCATGATGAGTGATCTTTGTGAATTATTCGAAATATAACTTTATGATATTTTATTGAAAGTTGCATCTGTAATTTGTGGACATATAACTCTGAACTATAGATTTTACTTAAGATTCCACAACAAGTTATTTTTTATCTCCACTTATTTATCCTAATATAAACAAACTTAAAACGAACTACTTATTGAGACAAGAGATTAACGTTAAAATCCTGAGCTTCCTGAATAGGAAATAATATAACTGATAACAATTGCCATTGTGTAAAAATAGTTATTTCGGGTTAATTAAGGCTATTTAACCGAAGTAATAACCAGTTTTATAAATATCGGCCGAGATTCTCTTAGAATAAGAAAATTATACGAAGGTTAAATTCGTTTTAGCTCTGGAATTCTAAAAAACATATGCAAAAAACCCCTGAATCTTTCGATTCAGGGGTTATGCAATAATTGGCGGAACGGACGGGGCTCGAACCCGCGACCCCCTGCGTGACAGGCAGGTATTCTAACCAACTGAACTACCGCTCCACCGGTTCTTTCACACGCATCAGCAAC